>JAFGFM010000010.1 GCA_016931115.1 Deltaproteobacteria bacterium
CCAGGATGGCAGAATAAAGGTAAGATCCAGAAATATGTCTGTTGACCTCCGCGTCTCGACCCTGCCCACATATTATGGTGAAAAGGCGGTCATAAGGATATTGAACAAGGATGAAACATCCTTGAAAATCAAAGACCTTGGCTTTAATCCCAGGAGCTATACCACTATCAGGAATTTTATCAACCAGCCCCAGGGGATGATACTCATCACCGGGCCAACAGGAAGCGGTAAAACCTCTTCCCTGTATGCCTGCATGAGCGAGGTAATATCCGAGGAGATCAATATCATCACGGTCGAAGACCCTGTTGAGTTTGAACTTCAGGGTATAAACCAGGTGCAGATAAATGAGAAGGTAGGGCTGACATTCCCGAGTGTCCTGAGATCCATTTTAAGGCAGGACCCAAATGTAATCATGATCGGTGAAATAAGGGATAAGGAGACAGCAGAGATATCCCTTCAGTCGGCCCTTACAGGGCATCTGGTACTCTCCACACTCCATACGAATGATGCCCCTTCAGCGGTTACAAGGCTGGTTGATATAGGTATGCCACCCTATCTTATTACATCATCTATCCTTGGTGTTGTTGCCCAGCGGCTTGTAAGAAAGATATGTCCCAACTGCAAGGAGGAATATATTCCTGAACAGGATATACTCTCCAGGGTAAGCCTGAACAGGGATAACCTGCCTTTCAAGTTCTACAGGGGGGCAGGTTGCAGCGCATGCGGCCAGGTCGGCTACAAGGGGAGGACCCTTATAGATGAAGTTATGGTAATGGGGCATAAAATAAGGGAGTTAATACATGCATCTGCCTCTGTTGATATAATAAGGGAGGCAGCAATAGCCACCGGTATGACCACCCTGGGTGTAAGCGGCATGAAAAAGGTTGAGGCAGGCATAACCACCATTGACGAGGTGCTCAAGGCGGTTCAGCAGAAGGAAGAACTCACAACCATATGTCCATCATGCGGAAAGGGTGTAAGCCTTGATTTCAGGGACTGCCCCTTCTGTAAGCAGATACTTGTCCCCTCATGCGCTTCATGCGGAAGGATCTCACAGCCGGGATGGGTGGTTTGCCCCTATTGCAGGGCCGATCTGACTGCCGGTCAGTAGAATAATGGCCTGATTTTTTTGATTAATTTTGTTTTATTTTCATTATTGACTATTCAGTGTATAAAATCTAAATTATATGAAATTTTCATCATGAAAAGGCAAACAAATGAAGTGCAAAAACCATCCAAATCGTAATGCTGACAAATTCTGTGCCAGTTGCAACATACCTATATGTGATGACTGCGCTGAAGAGGTGAAGCCTGGGCAGTATCTGTGCTTTAATTGTGCGATGCTCCAGACAGTATCTGGTGCGGGCGGTTCACTTGTGGAAAAAAAGAAAAAGGCGCTGGAAAAAGAGCATGAAAAAAAGAAAACAACCTGGGGGCCTTTTCAATATTTTGTACTCCTGTCCTGCATATTTATAAGCGTCATGTGGGTTGTGATACTCTTTGGCGGTGAAAAGGCGCCAGGGCAGAAGATGGATTACTCTAAAAAGGGAAGGGTATTGCTTTTCATGGTGGATAGTTCAATCAGGCGTTATTACCATTATGAAAACAAAGAATACCCTGATGATTTATTTGTATTGGCCCCTAAATATCTTCGCATGGCAAAAGATGACCTGCACTATCTGAATGGGCTTATTTATAAAAAGGAGCCTGTTACAGGATACACCCTTTCTCTAGCTGAATCTGAGCCTGGAAATATGAATATAATTCTATCTCCTCAGGGTATTAAATATGGGGCAGAAAAGAGGGGGGTAGAATAATGACCTTGAATAAAAAAGGTTTCACACTTGTAGAGATGATGGTTGTATTTGCAATCATAGGCATCCTGGCGGCAACCGCCATACCTGCCTACAGTGTAATAAGGCAGAGGATATATGGCTCTGAGGCCAAGGTTATGCTCTATCAGATAATAAATGCCCAGATTGCATATTGTCTGGAAAATAATAAATATTTTGGAGAAGTAGGGAAACCCCTTACTGTCTATCATGATGGACAGGATTCTAAAGACGCTCAGGAAGAGATTTATAAAAATTTGAATTTGGAAATCCCTATAGGGCATTTTGTTGATTACGATCTCCGTGTTGATGAAAAAGGTAATTTTATTCTGATAATTAATTCACATGGAGATGAAAATTTTTCTTTATTCAACGGTGCATCCCAGATCACCGTTACACTGGATAAAAATGGAGTTGTAGATATACAATATCTGTAAATATTCAAATATGGGAATAAAATTAACTATAATATCAAAATATTAAAGTAAAATTAGACTTAAGCTGACTTATATGAACCTTGAACCCCTCCTCAATAACCTGATTACAAGCGGTCTTCTCATCACTGATCCTGATATCCTTAAAAAACAAAAGGTCCTGAATATCTTTCAGGCAGCATTGATTATCATTGCCCCTTCGGCAGGTCTGTTTTTCAGGATATCAACAGGGGATAGCCTCCTGTTTTATGCCTCGATTTTCACTGCTGCCCTTATGGCAGCGGGGATGATTCTCTTAAGAAAGAGTAGAAACCTTTTTATCTGCGGCAACTATGCCATTTTTATTCTATGGGCATTTATATCCGTCATCTCCTGGAGGACAGGGGCCATTTCCATTGATGGCATAATAAATCCTTCATGGATATTGAATGCAGGGCTGATACTCCTGTCCATATTCCTCAATGGATACTTTTCAGGAACAGTATGGGCCGCCCTGATATTTGTCCAGACAGGTATAATTATTTTTCTTTTCCGCAGAGGATACCTTTTTACTAGTATTATTTCTCCTGACATGGCTCCAACCTATTTTATGGGGGTTTATCTGTTATGCCTTCTCTTCATCCTTCTTTTTGCATTTTTGTTCGAGAAGGAAAAAAGTGATGCCATGATAAGAGAACAGGGTAAATCACAGACCATAAGGGAATCTAAAAGGTATATGGATGACATATTTGACAGGTACCCTCTACCGACCTTTGTACTGGATAAAAGGCACAGGGTTATACAGTGGAACAGGGCATGCAGTGAGATATCAGGCCTATCCAGTGAAGATGCCTTAGGCAAAAAGGTCTGGGAAGGCTTTCATATGAGCGGTCATGAGAGTAGTATGGCCGATATACTGCTTGAAGATATTGATTCTATATCAGGGCTCTTTAAGGAAGAGGTGGTATCATCTGACAAGGGATGGTTTGAAGTCAATACATTCCTGCCCGGGCTTCAAGGCGGGACAAGGACAATAATAACCGCGGCCCCGATTTATGACGAGAATAACGATATAAGGGGTGCAATCCAGACCATACAGGAGATGAAACATATTCAGGTAGAGGGCGGTGTACAGGATTATCTTGATGAGGCATTCCCAAGGGCGGTCTTTAAGGCGGATATAAAAGGAAAGATTACCTTCTGGAACAGGGCCTGCACAGAGCTGTTTGGGTTTGATCAGGATGAAATGGCAGGAAAAAGCCCGCTGGATATTGTAGAGAAGAATTACCGGGCCTTATTTAAAAATGTATTTGTAAAGGTTTTTAAGGGTGAATCATTTCCTGATCAGGAATTGAGTTATGTATCAAAACAGGATAACCCTGTTTATGCTATCGTAAGAATATTCTCCTGCCATAACCCTGAAAAAGGGCAGATGGAATGTGTTTTTATCAACACAGATATTACTGCTATAAAGCTAAAATTATTAAAGATGAAACAGCTTGTATCAGAGGGTAAAGAAAAATTTAGGGCACTTTCAGAAGAGCATGACCTTCTCAGGAAAAACATATCCAATTTTGTCCGGAAAAAAGATAACCCGAAAGCAGAATAGATTCATTTTTTAACTACCAGAGCCAGTCGCCGTTTGAATCCCACCTGCTGTTGACATTCACACCGAGTTTGGAAAGCATGTGATGGAATAGAAAGCGCCTGTTTCCCCTGAAGTAACCGAGGTCTATATCATACTGGTGGGGTGCATATCCTTCCTGAAGCGCCTCTGATAAAGACATGGTTTTTGGCGTCTTACCCATGAGGCATTTGTACCCTCCAAAGATTGAATGGTACAGTCTATCCTCTTCTGTCACGATTACAACTGTATTATCCGGAGGGCTCTCCTCTACTGTAATAAAAATACTCATAAAAAGCCCGATCATAACAAGGCTTAAAAATATAACCACGGCTATTTTATGATATTTTTTCATCACCAGAGCTCCTTTACAGGGCCATTATACCGGATAATTTATATTGTTTAAGTGTATTACTATATCCACAACGATAAAGTCAATCGGCCTTTAGTTGTAATAACAGGAATCCGAGTTAATTTTCATCATTTTTTTTATCCGGTTCCGGGAATTTTATAAAAGGAACCCCCTCGTCCTCTAAAATTTTTTCCTCTTCCCTGGTAGCAGTGCCCCTTATATTTCGTGCCTCTGCTGCGCCATAATGTATTTTAAGTGCCTCTTTTGTGAACTGAGTACCAGTGTCTTCAAATTCATTCTGGATATAGTTCACTACCTCCATTGCAAGTTTCTGATAATCAATGGGAAAACTTGGGTTTTTCTGACCGGATCTTGAAGAGGATTTCATTGCAACAGGGGAAAGTATCCTCTTAATCTTTGTATTTTCACATATGGGGCAGATGATCAGGTGCTCTGAGTCCTGCCTTCCATAGGATTCAAGATTATCAAACCACCCTTCAAAGGTATGTCCATTTGCGCACATGAGGTCAAATGCTATCATATTTTTATCCTGTTCTGTATATGCAAGGATCTTTTTATATTTACAGATTAACCTGTGTAATAAAATTAATCAATTATGTAAATACACTATCAGATTAGTTCATGATTTGTCCACAGGCTTGTGAAATTATTGAGGTAAAAAGGTGTTATGGTTAAATATACATCGCCGCAAATACGATAGAATATATTTATACCACGGAGTACACGGAGAGCACGGAGAAAAGTTTTTTATTATATTTCATTAAATAATTTTTGTTTTTCATAGCGCCCTTTGCGTCTTTGCGGTTCAATAGTAGCCTGTCACTTCAAACATACAAGTTCACGGCCGTCGTCCCCAAGGCTGTGCCTGGCCAGGGAGGTCACGGAGATTTTATTTAGTGTTCTTGTGGTTAAACATGAAGATGTATTTCATATGTCATCGAATTTATGTTATAAAAAGTTCTTAGCAAAAATTGAGCTTATCCATGCTGTTACGGATCCGGAATTATGGTTAGAAATGATTCCGGTTATTTTCTTATTAATAATAGATCAGCAAAGGGGCATAAAACTGGAGACCTTTTCTAAAGAAAAAGAGATAATTACAAAAAGATTAGCCGATTACGGGATAGAACTGACCTCTCATCAGGTTGATTTGCTGGGAATCTTTCTTGATACACTTATCGAGTGGAACAGGAAGATCAATCTTGTGGGAATCTCCGACAGGATGAGGATTATAGATGAACTGATACTGGATTCTCTTATCCCTGTTCCGCATCTACCCAGTGAGGGTAACCTTGTAGATATTGGAAGCGGCGCAGGGTTCCCTGCCATAATAATCAAGATAGCAAGGCCTGAACTTAAAATCAGATTGATCGAGGCAAATGGTAAAAAGGTAAGCTTTTTAAGGTATATCATACATATGCTCAAGCTAAAGGATATAGAGCCAAATAACAAACGTATTGAAAATATTTCAGATGAAATCAGGGAGTGGGGATGTGACATAGCCACATCAAGGGCCATGACAGGCTTGAGCGATGTTATCAGTCTATCCTGCCCTTTTTTGAAAAATGGGGGTTTTATTGTCGGTTTTCTAGGTAAAAACAGGGGACAAGAGCTTGCTAACGCCAGGGATTTATTAGAGCGATACAATCTTCAGATATATAAAACAGCTAACTACACCCTGCCGGGGAAGGATTCAGAGAGGACAATTGTAGTTTTACAAAAACAGGGGCGCTGATAATCAGCGTGTATCCAAAAGCGATACAGCCTTTTAAACATGCTACTACATGAGGCACAATTATTCTTTCTGAAGTCAGATGATTTTTACCTCTTCTATCATCACATATCTATTCCCCCGGGAATTACAGCTTAAAACCTGGAACTTTACATATGATATCAATTATGTAATACCTTATGCAGACTTTAAATTTCTGAATTTTAATAATTTTTCATTCATTATTTCGTGTGGATAAGGAGAACGCACATTTGCATAGATATATAAAAATCATAATCTGGGTCGTAGCTATCGGAGCGGTATTTGCATCGATAATCGGAGGATCGTTATGGTATTTCTGGTCAAGCAATCTGCCATATAGTGGAACCCTTGATGAGTATAATCCCCCTGTCATTACTGAGGTATACAGCGCCGAAGGGGAGGTGATTGGCAGATTCTGGAAAGAAAAAAGGATAGTTCTCCCCCTTGAGGAGATGCCAAAAAATCTGATCAACGCCTTTGTGGCTGCTGAAGACGGCCAGTTTTTTAAACACAGTGGCATAGATATTACCGGTATTATAAGGTCAGTTATTAAAAATCAGCTTGCAGGTAGAAAAAAGCAGGGTGCAAGCACCATCACACAGCAGGTGGCAAGATTACTTCTGTTAAAGAGCCAGGAAAAGAAATACAAGAGAAAGGTGAGGGAGATAATCCTCTCATTTCAGATAGAAAAGAAATATACAAAAGAGAAAATACTTTTTCTGTACCTGAACGAGATATACCTCGGAAGCGGTGCATATGGTGTTGAATCTGCTGCAAGGACATATTTTAATAAAGGTGTGGCTGAACTAAACCTTGCGGAATGCGCCATGCTTGGAGGGCTCTATCAGGCGCCTTCAAAATATTCCCCTATAAACAACTTTGACAAGGCCAAAGTCAGACAGAAATATGCACTTAACAGGATGGTCGATGAGGGATTCATAACAGAGGCTGAGAGAAAGGATGCCCTTGAGACACCCATTATCATAAATGAGGAAAAGGAAAACACCTTTGAGCGGAGTCCCTATTTTACGGAGCATGTACGAAGGTATCTTGAAAAGAGGTATGGAAGGGATCTTTTGTACAGTGGTGGACTTAAGGTTTATACCACAGCAAGCCTTGATCTCCAGCAGAAGGCTGTAAAGGCCCTTGAAAAGGGGCTAAAGGAGCTGGATAAAAGGGAGGGGTACAGGGGGCCAATTGCCACTGTCACCCCTGATCAGTATGACGTGGTAAAAAAAGAGGCAGATGATATCTTCATGAAGAGCCCGCCCGCAGAAGGTATGACAGTAAAAGGGGTCGTTTCATATATCAATGACGAAACAGGCGAGGCTACTGTATTGGCTGGTAACCTAAAGTGTCTTCTTGCCTTTGAAGGCATGAAATGGGCAAAGGCCTATAAACCGGGTGGCGGTTATTCACCCCTGCCAAAAAAGATCAGTGATTCAATAAGTCAGGGTGATGTCATCCTGTGCCGACTTGAAAAACCTGGCCAGGCCCCATTTGACTGGACGATCCTCCTAGATCAGGAGCCTGTGGTGCAGGGGGCGATTTATACCCTTGAAAATCAGACAGGCAGGGTCAGGGCGATGGTAGGGGGGTACAGTTTCAGTGAGAGCCAGTATGACAGGGCAAATCAGGCCAGACGACAGCCAGGGTCAGTGTTCAAATCCATTATATATGCGGCAGCACTTGATAATGGCATGACCCCTGCCACTGTTATTATTGATACAGCATATGTATCAAGTCTTAATCCGGATGATGAGGTCTGGCGCCCTAAAAATTATAAAGAGGAATTCCTTGGCCCCACCCTGTTCAGAAAGGGTCTTATACTTTCAAAGAATGTAATAACAATAAAGATATTGAGGCAGATTGGCATACAGACAGCCATTGATTATGCTCACAGGTTAGGTATTGAATCTGAACTGGGGTATGATCTCTCGTTAGCGCTCGGTACATCCGGTGTTACCCTTAATGAGATAACCCGTGCCTATTCTGTGTTTGCCAATAACGGCATGCTTGTTAACCCTTACTACATCGAAAAGATAGAGGACAGGGAAGGGATAATTTTAGAAGAAAACAACCCGATAATGAGTCAGGCAATACCGGATGACATCGCCTATATGATGACAGACATATTAAGGGGTGTTGTCATGGAAGGGACAGGCAGGAGGGTAAGGGAACTTAATAGGCCAGCAGCAGGAAAGACAGGCACCACCAATGACCTCAAAGATGCATGGTTTGTTGGCTATACCCCTGAACTGGTAACAGGTGTGTGGGTGGGTTATGATTCAAATATCTCTATGGGAAGGGAAGAGACTGGCTCAAGGGCTGCAAGCCCGATCTGGCTCTATTTTATGTCAGAGGCCTTAAAGGATAAGCCGGTGCAGGATTTTGTTGCGCCACAAAGTGTTGTATTTGCCAGAATAGACAGGGATACAGGGCTTCTCGCGAGCCCCTACTCAAAGGAGACTGTGTTTCAGAGCTTCAGGAAAGGGACAGAGCCTGCTGAGTATGCAACAAAACCAGAGGCCGCGAGGGCAGGGAACTTCTCAGAGTTTGATATGGATTTTTCCGATTAAAAAGATGCGGGTGCCGGGTGGAACATATTGCAGTTGATATAGGCGCTTCAGGCGGAAGGCTCTTTTCAGGAAAGGTCATCTCAAATGGATCAGGCCCATACAGGCCCGTGAAAAAAATAGAGATTAGTGATGTCTACAGGTTTGATAATCGCATTATTGAGAGGGACGGGCAGTCACTCTGGGATATAGACCTCCTGTTTCACCATATTGTCAGGGGATTACATGAGGCATTTGACAGGGGATGCAAAAGGTGTACTGTAGGTATCGATACATGGGGCGTTGATTATGTGCTTATAGATCAAAGCTGTAACAGGGTATCGGATGTGTTTTCCTACCGTGACAGCCGCACACGTGCAGCCATGGATGCCTTCTTAAATATAATTCCCAGAGAGGTAATATACAGTAAAACAGGTATCCAGTTCTTAAGGTTCAACACCATATACCAGCTCTATAGCCATGACCAGGAGGTTTTGAAAAAGACGTGGAAGATCATGCTTATCCCGGATTACCTCTATTTCCTGTTTACAGGTAAATGCCATAATGAAGTGACCAATGCCTCTACAACACAGCTTTTAAACCTGGATCAAAGGGATTTTGATGGTGATCTTCTTGCAACACTTGGCATCGAACGAGGCATGTTTGCAGATCTCATAAAGCCCGGCAGATATATTGGCCCGGTTAAACCGGGGCTCATGCAGAAATACAGCCTGCCCGAATGTGAATTTATAACTGTTGCGACACATGATACCGGCTCTGCTGTTCTGGGCACACCATTATCAGGGGATAATTCGGTATATCTGAGCTGCGGCACATGGTCACTTATGGGTGTGGAGAATAACTCACCTGTTAATAGTAATGATGCGTTAAGACATAATTTTACCAATGAATGGGGGGCATCTGGTACATACAGGTTTTTAAAAAATCTAACAGGGCTCTGGCTGGTCCAGGGGATGAAACGCGCTCTTCCCAATGGAATAGGCTATGCTGCTCTCATGAAAATGGCAGGAAATAGCAGGGGCTTTAGTTTTATAATAAACCCAAATGATGAGAGTTTTATGAACCCTCCTGACATGATAGAGACTATAAAGAAATATTGTAAGGAAACAGGTCAGGGTGCGCCTGATTCAGAGGCAGAGCTTATAAGATGCATTTTGGACAGCCTCTCTCTTTCATACCGACATACCATCGAGGAGATTGAGCATCTGACAGGGCGGAATATCAGTGTAATTAATCTTACAGGAGGAGGCGTAAATAATACCCTCCTGTGCAGGCTGACATCGAATGTCACAGGAAAAAGACTTCTCGCAGGGCCAGTGGAGGCAACGATTTTGGGCAACCTGATTATGCAGATGATCGCATCGGGTGAGATAGCGGATATATCAGAGGCAAGGGCCATGATAAAGGAATCCTTTGATCCGGTTGAGTATCTCCCTCAAAAGATGGCTGATGCAGATGATGCCTTTAAAAGGTACAAGGAAAACATATTGAGAAGGTGATGGTGGCTTTATGGCAGGAGCAGAAATCTATAAACATGCAGTAGATATCTATGGCGAGACAGGTGTTGATGTTGAGGCGGCCATCAATACCCTTAAAAGGATCAGTATATCAATCCACTGCTGGCAGGGTGATGATGTCAGGGGATTTATATCAAAGGGTAGAACCCTTTCGGGCGGGATATCGGTCACAGGCAGTTATCCCGGGGCAGCAGGAAATGGTGATGAGCTCAGGATGGATATTGAGAGAGCCCTGAGATGTATACCCGGTAAACATAAAGTAAATCTCCATGCCATATATGCTGAGACAGATGGTAGCAGGGATATTGATGAACTTGAGCCTGCCCATTTTAAGAACTGGGTAAGCTGGGCATCAGAAAATGGACTTGGGCTTGATTTCAACCCCACCTGTTTTTCACACCCCTTGTCAGAAGATGGGTTTACCCTGAGCCACCATGACAAAAATATAAGGGCATTCTGGATCATGCACTGCATTGCATCAAGAAAGATCGGTGAGTATCTGGGTAAGACCCTGAAACAGAGATGCATAGTCAATATATGGATACCTGATGGATACAAGGATATTCCCGCAGATAGACTGTCACCCAGAATAAGGTTAAAAGAGGCGCTCGACAGGGTCTTTGATGAAAAGATAGACCCTGCATTTGTTTTAGACACCCTTGAAAGTAAACTATTCGGGATAGGCTCTGAAAGTTATGTTGTGGGATCACATGAGTTCTACATGGGGTATGCCCTGAAAAATGGGAAGTCGCTCTGCCTTGATACCGGCCACTTCCACCCGACTGAAACAGTCTCAGGAAAAATATCCGCCATCTCTCTTTTTTTTAATGAGATGCTTCTGCATGTGAGCCGCCCGGTTCGGTGGGACAGTGATCATGTCGTTATACTTGATGATGAACTCATGGAGATATCAAATGAGATCGTAAGAAATGATTTACTGGAGAGGGTTCATCTTGGTCTTGATTATTTTGATGCGAGCATAAACCGTATAGCTGCGTGGGTCATAGGTTCACGCAATCTCCTTAAAGGCCTGCTTCATGCCCTTACAATGCCCCATGGCATGTTAAAAAAATTTGAACAGGAAAGGGACTATACGGGAAGGCTTGCCCTTCTTGAGGAGATAAAGACATACCCATTTGCTTTCATATGGGATCATTACTGTGAGGTGATGGGCGTACCTGTACGCGGTGCATGGTTAAAGGAAATCAGGGAATATGAAAACAAGGTTCTGCTGAAAAGAGGCTGATGATAAGCCTTCAGTTATGAACCGGTAAGGAGTTTAAAATGAGCAGAGCAAAGGTATATGAAGATTTTGGTAAATCGGTTTTTATTGAAGAGATGCTTGAGGCAGCAAGGCTCATGTCTGAAAGAGGGTGGGCTGAAAGAAACGCCGGCAATATGAGCTGCATCATCCCTGGCTCTGATGCTGCCAGGTATTTTGACCCGGATCAGGTAAAAAGGGCTTTCAAGCTTGATCTCAATATAAAAGAGCTTTCAGGCATGTTCTTTCTTATTACGGCTACAGGGTCATACTTTAGAAAGCTTAAAATTGACCCGGCTAAAGGGCTGGGCGTTGTAAGGGTATCACTGGACGGTAACAGGCTTGAGCTTTTATGGGGTTTTGAAAATGGTGCCGCTCCTACAAGCGAGATGCGCATGCATTTTATGGGGCATATAGTACGCCTTAAAAAAGACCCGAATCACAAGGTGATCCTCCATACCCATGCAACCAACACGATAGTAATGTCAATTAATGGCGCCCTTGATGAAAAGGCATTTACACGTGCCCTGTGGCGCATGCATTCTGAGTGTGTTGTTGTATTTCCTGAAGGTGTTGGCCTTGTCCCGTGGATGGTCCCTGGTACGCAGGAAATAAGCGCTGCAACCGCTCAAAAACTTGAAGATTTCAGGCTTATTATATGGCCTCTGCATGGCATTATAGGCACAGGCTCTTCAATTGATGAGGCAATGGGGCTTATTGAGACGGTTGAAAAGACCGCTGAAATCTATATAAAAAGCATGGGGCTTACTGAATTACCTCAATTTTTAACCGATAAGCAGGTGCTTGATACAGCTGCCCGCTTCGATCTAAAACCTAAGCAGGGGATACTGGAATTATAGTGTAGAGCCTTATTCAGGAGGGGTGTATAGAGGCAGCTTGAGGGTGATCACTGTAATATTTTCTTTGTCTGCACTGATATCTATAAAGCCCTTTAAGAGCCGTATGATCCTGTGGGTGATATAAAAGCCCCTCCCCTTTGCCTCTCCCTCCAGTAATTGCATGCGTATATCCTCAGGTATGGAGCCTGTGTTTTTCACCTCAATGCAGGCGTAGCCGTTCTCTTCATATGTCTTTATGCCGAGTCTTCCTCCCTGGATGGGTATTGCCTTTGTCGCATTGTTTAAAAGGTTGTCAATCACCCTTTCAAGAAACAGGGGGTAGCAGTAGATTACAAGGTTCTCATTAAAAGGCCCCTGCTCTAGGGTGATATTCTGTCTGAGCTTTTCCCTTATAACCTCCTCGTTTATTTCGAACCTGCGTTTCAGTACCTGTGTGACATTCACCGGCTGTTCTTTACCCACATGGGAGAGACTCATTGCCATCTCCTGCATTCGGCTTGTCTCTTCCATCAGTATCTGGACATATTTTGTTATCCTGCTTTCATCTTCCGGGGCGCACTCTTTTTCAAGCAGGCTGTGGAGCCTTCTTGCAAAACCGGCAGTGGCAATGGCAGGGTTTTTAAAATCATGCAGTATATCGTCGAGACGCTCCATCCTCTGCGCCTTCATCAGCTCCCTTCCAAGAAAAAGGAATATCTCTATCTCCTCCGGGCTGTACCCCCTTCTCTGGTCAACCGCGTCCACGGTAATAAAATGTGTTACAAAATCGCCTGACCTCATTGGGATATAGAGGATAGAGTTGATGTTCCTGAGTGATGAAAGACTCTTTGTATTTGGCGATACCAGGCTGCTCCTCTGAGGGTCTGTGACAAGCACATAGGATGATGTAATTATTTCATAGGGGGTATCATTTTCAGGATATTTAAGGCCCAGTACCACCTCAAAGGAGGGCTCACTCTCAACAGGGAAGCTCTTGCCTATGCCGTGTAATGATAATGAGTCAGGATACCCTGCCTCAAGTACTACATTTTTCATATCATCTGTTACTGAAAAGAGGGCACAGCTCTGAAGGTTGATGATATCTGCAAGTTCAGGGATCAGCCGGTTAAAGATATCCTTCATCTTGACCCCTTCCAGTTTCCCCATCCTTGTAAATATCTGTTTAAGGATGGTCTCTTTCTTTTCATTCATCCTCTGCATGGTAAGTATCTTTTTTCGTGCAATAACAAACCCGAGCCTCTGGGACATGAGTGTTGCCACCTGCGCCTCCAGTGGCGCAAAGATGCGCTCTTTCTGGGCATAGTAGATCTGGATCACCCCTGTGGTATTTCTTTCGTGTGGGAAGAACCTTGGTATCTCAAAGGGGATTGCCATAAGGGAATTTACCCCTTTCCTTTCAACAATGGTCTTGTCTGTATAAAGCTTTTCCCTGAGTATGTCAGATACAATAAATGGTTTCCCGGTGGTTATTGCCCTGCCTGCCACGCTGCCTTCAATCGTTATCTGGCTTGGTCTTGTCTCCTCTTCAGAGGGGTATGAACCATATGAAAGCATCTGGGATGTGCCAGGGTCATATATCCTCACAGATGCCATGACCGCATTAAGCGATTCAACGAGCCTTTTTGCAATAAGTTCAAGTATCTCCCTTTCTGACTGACCCGGGTCAATCATTATGATGGAGTCTACAAGATTGGTGATCTTTTTTATGAAATCGGGAAGGAGATTTTTAGCGATCCATTCGGTCAGATTAACCCAGAAAAGGTCACCCTCCGGGACCGCCTTAGCCCAGGCCTGTTTTTTAATCAGCTCTATGTGGCTTTCTGAGATGCCAAACATATTATGCGCCCCGGTGAGTGTTTTATAATAAATGCATTTTATCTTTCCAGGTCAATAATGCCCTTATAGATAATATCAAAAAGTTCTTTGATATCTTCCTTTTCCAAACATGAAAATGCTATTCTCAGATCGGTCTTGCCGATGGATATTGTCCCGACACCGTATTTATCCAGTATATGAACCCTGAGCACCTCAGCGTCAACGGTCTTGAGTTTCAGGCACATGAAGTACCCGGAGTTAAATGGATAAACGTCCCAGACTTTATCATATTTTTTATCGGAAAGCACTTTTTTAACTTCATTTGCCCTTTCTTTCATGATCCCGAATTTAACTTCGCTTTCCCTGCCAAAGGTTTCCGAGGCAAGGGATTTTGCAACTATTGTCTGACTCAGGTGCGAGACATTGGATATATTCCCCCTCACATCCCCTGCGGTCTTTCTTTCAAGGGCGTCATAAAAGAGGACAGTGTCCCCATCTATGGTAGCCCCGTATGTGATAAAACCCACCCTCAGGCCCCATACAAATATCTCCTTTGTTGCCCCGTCAAGCTTGATGGTAAAAAGCCTCGGGTGTCTCCCGATCAGGTGGCTGAAGATCGATTCCTTCATGACATTGTCTTCAAAAAAGAGGCCGAAATAGGCATCATCAGTTACAGCTACTACATTTGTGCCCTTTTCTGCTGCTTCAGTCAGTATATCCGATATCTTTATACCCTCTTCATTTGTTATGCTGTAGCCAGTCGGATTATTAGGGAAGTTAAGCAGTACCATGAGCTTTTTTGCAGTTTTTGCCTGTTCCTCAATGCATTTTTTAAGCCCCTCAGTATTAAACCCTCCCTCGCTGTTAAAGAGGGGGTATTTAATTATTTTCCCGCCGTTTCTTGTCTCAAAGATCATGCTGTAATTGCCCCAGTTTTTATCCGGGATAATGATTATATCATCTTTATCAACCCACATGTCTGCAACAACAGAGAGGCCATGGGTGATTGCATTTGTAACAACAGGAAGGCTGATCTTTTTATCCCTTAGAGGCGGGTTTTTATCAAGGATGTAATCCTTCCATGCCTTTCTCAGGCCTGCTGTTCCATAAGAGGGGGCATAGGTAAGGGATTCTTCAGGGCTGATGTTGCCTATAATCGACATTACTGATGAGAGGTACATGGTCTTACCCTTTTCAGTTGCCATGCCAATGGTTGCATTATATTTATGCGCCTTTGCCTTTGCCTCTGCGCTTTGTGTAAGTATCCCTTTCGGGAAATAGAGAGATTTACCAACATTCGAAAGCATATCAAATATATGCGGATTAGCCTTTTGAATAATTTCATTCAGTTCAATTGCGAGCGGATTCATATTTTACTCCAATAAATTAGTATAACAACAGGTGCTGTAAGAAGACCTTTAACGCCTAACTAGCCGGTGTATAATGAAAATGTCAAGAAAATTCATTTGGTTATTCGGGACTGAAATAACTTGACTTGGAAATGTACATCTTTATATATTCACACGTAACCTTAACCCTGCCTGTGCGGGTTAAATCAGGGGCATATTTTATATTGTAAATACAGAAGGTTCAAGAATAGATTTGGTAAAAATTTCATACCATTCTTTTTTTTATCACTAACCACATAAGGAGCTAAAAATGAATTACAATAATATCCTTTTCAGCGTTGAAGGCAGTGTCGCAGTAATAAAATTTAACAGGCCACAGGCCCTTAATGCCATTAATCCTGATGTGCTGAAAGATGTAAACGCTGCACTGGATGAAATAGTTAAAAATCCTTTAGTCAAGGTGCTTGTATTTACCGGAGAGGGGGATAAAGCATTTGTGGCAGGGGCAGATATTAAACATATGGTAACCCTGACCCCTCTTCAGGCAAGGGAGTTTGGCAGGGTAGGACAGGAGCTGCTTTTCCGCATAGAGCAGTTTCCCATGCCTGTAATCGCCTGTGTAAACGGTTTTGCCCTTGGCGGTGGCTGTGAGATAGCAATGTCATGTGACTTTATATATGCCTCCGAGAAGGCCAGGTTTGGTCAGCCTGAGATAAACCTCGGGGTAATACCTGGCTTTGGCGGTACACAGAGGTTAGGCAGGCGCGTGGGTAACAGCATGGCAAAGGAGCTCTGCATGACAGGCGCGATAATCAAGGCGGATGAGGCAAAGAATATTGGTCTGATTAACAGGGTGTTTCCTGCTGAAACCCTGTGGGAGGAGACCATGAGGACCGCAAATCTTATTGCATCAAAGGGAAAGACAGCCCTTAAGGGTATCAAAGACTGTATTGACAGGGGTTCTGACATGGATCTGATCAATGGGTGCAGGATGGAATCAGATGCATTTGCTCTTATATTCACAAGCCCTGACCAGAAAGAGGGTATGTCTGCCTTCCTTGAAAAGAGGACACCGGAATTCAAGGGTGATCTTTATTAATATTTTATATGTCTGATATAGCAGAAAAGGTGCTTTCCGGCGATATCAGGGCAGCAGCCAGGCTCATAAGTGATATCGATAATGGCGTTCATGGGGTTCGTGAGGTGCTGAAAGAGTTGTACCCTCATACGGGCAATGCATATGTCATAGGCATCACAGGCGCCCCGGGCGTTGGGAAAAGCACCCTTGTTGACAGGTTGATAGAAAACTTAAGGAAAAGAGACAAAAAGGTCGGTGTCATAGCAATCGACCCCACGAGCCCGTTCAGCGGTGGGGCAATATTAGGCGACAGGATCAGGATGCAGCGACACAGCAGTGACAAAGAGGTCTTCATCAGGTCGCTTGCCACAAGGGGCCATTTTGGCGGCTTAACATTATCCACACGCGGTGCGATTGATGTAATGGATGCAATGGGCAAGGAGTATATCATTGTTGAGACCGTGGGCGTTGGTCAGGATGAGGTTGATATAGTCAAAAAGGCCCATACCACTGTGATCGTGCTTATCCCCGGCATGGGTGATGATATACAGGCCATCAAGGCCGGGATACTGGAGGCAGGCGATATCTTTGTGATCAATAAGGCTGATAGAGAAGGTACTGAAAGGACCATATCAGATCTTATGGTCATGCTGGATATGGGCATGAGTAATGGCGATGAGGTGAAATGGCATCCGCCTGTAATCAGGACAATTGCACCGGAAGGAAAAGGTATAGAAGAGGTTATCTCAGAGATAGAAAGGCACAGGAGCTTTATAATTCAAAAGAGGGGGGATATTAACCTCAGGAGGACAGAATCAGGGGCAAGGGAAGAGCTCCTTGAAATGATAAAGGGCCGTATCATGGAAGATGTGATTGGCAGATTTGAAGAGGACGATGCATTTAACAGGGCTGTTGAGTCTATAAGAAGCGGCGGGAGAGACCCTTATACTGTTTCAGATGATATTATCCGCAGCCATCTTTTTCGGCTTTACCTACAGGATGATCAGCAGATCTAAAAACAAAGAAACTAATGATGAATAACAGATAAAATGTATGATTTTTTCAGTCCATACAGGGAGATCATCCCTGATTTTAATAGTTTTATCGATAGCCTCAACAGGCCAGCGCCAATACATTTAAGGGTAAACCGCATAAAGGCGGAACCTGAAAAAGTTGTTCAGATTCTTGAAGAGCGGGGCATTACTTTAAAACCTATGGGTGATGAGGGGAAAAGGTTTTTTGAGGCCTCTAACCTTAAATCATCGGGGAATCTGCCGGAATATTTTTCAGGTTATATACATCCCCAGGCACTTTCCTCCTGCCTTGCCTCAATGGTGCTTGCACCTCACAGGGAGTGCCTCGTGCTTGACATGTGTTCGGCACCTGGTGGGAAAACCGCCCACATGGCTGATATCATGGGGAACAGCGGTCTGATAATAGCAAACGAGCTTTACCCCACAAGGCACATACCATTAGGCCATACCCTTACAAGGCTGGGTGTATTGAATGTTATTTACACGGAGTATCAGGCCCAGGAGTTTCCCCTTAAACAGCGGTTTGATTTTATTATGGCTGATGTACCATGTTCCGGCGAGGGGAGGATCAGAAAACAGGATGAATCATCAAACAGCTATCCATCAAAACCTCATCCAGGCGACAAACTCCTGGATCTGCAGAAAAAGATGATCCTAAGGGGTTTTGATCTCCTTAAAGATGGCGGGACAATGCTTTATTCCACATGCACATATAACCCGCTTGAAAATGAAGGGGCAGTCCAGTTCTTGCTTAATAACAGGGATGCTGAACTCCTTCCAATAGATATCACCTTTCCCCATATGAATGGGCTCACAGAATTTAATGGTGTTTCCTATGACAGACAACTTTACCGCGCAGCAAGGTTCTACCCTCACCATCTCAACTCGGTGGGATTCTTCATGGCCAGGATTGGCAAAAGAGGATGAGAGGATAGGCCTACTCTCATACATGTATGAAAGGTTTGGCATAAAGAAGGAGCTTTTTGATGATTATCTCATCTTCAGCAAGAAACGGACATTCTGGTTTTTAAGAAAGAGCAGGTTTATATCCGAGGTCTCACATCTTAAGATAAAAAGGCTGGGTATAAAGGCATTTCAGGAGGTGGGGAGCTTTATGAAGCCCACGACCAGGTTTATACAGTATTTCGGGGTACACGCTACAAAGGCTCTCTTAATAATAGATGAAAAACAGCTCAGGCAGCTCATTGATGGGGATTTCCTGCCCTTTAATAATGAGCTTGAAAACGGCTATGTAATTCTATTTTTTAAAGGTGAGGTGCTTGGTCTTGGCCTCCTTATAAAGGGGATGGTGAGGTCACAGCTTGCATTAGATGAGGTAAGATACCTTACGATTTAAAGGTTTTATTAGTTTGATATAAAAAATTAATTCCAAAAAAAACCTATTTCCTTGACCTTTTGAAGCAAAATAGGGCAATATCATCAGACATAATCTTGCTAAATTATATTATAGTTTTTCTAATATTGACCGATTGGTCTACTGAACACAATAATTAACCCCTTACAGGGAATATCAATATGAATACTGCTCTTCTGCTGAAAAGGACCCCGGTTCCATCCGGGAATTTTATAATAAGCTGTAAAAAGAAAGAAGTACTAGACGCATACCTTGGCACGTGTGTAGGGATCACACTGGTTGATGAGAAGAGGGATACAGGCGGCCTTATGCACATTTTACTGCCTGAACCGAGCGGTCTGAGCACTATAGGCAGGGTTGAAAACTACGCCAAAACCGGGCTGCCTGTTTTTATCAAGGCCCTTCGTGACAGGATTGGTGAAAGGGGTAATTTCAGCGCAACAATCGCAGGCGGGGCCCTGGTAGGACCTGTCTCTGAACTTGACCTTAGCCTTGACATAGGCGGAAGAACAGCGGAGATAGTTGAAAAGATATTGAAATCAGAGAGAATACCTGTTGTTAAGAGTGAAACAGGCGGCCATTTCTGCTGCTGCCTGAGCCTCAATCTTTCAAACTGGGAGAGCTTCATCAAACCCATCAGTGTACCTGAAGAGAGAAAGAATTTTCCACTAGAATTCCCGACCATGTCTCAGATGGAAGCGGCAATAGCAAAGATAAAGCCCATACCCCAGATTGCCCTTAAATTAATGAGGATGATACAGGATGACAGCTACAGCATGGGTGATATGGGGATTGAAATAAAAAAAGACCAGATAATAAGCGCGAAGGTGATAAGACTCTGCAATTCTGCCTATTTCAGGCAGAACGCCAATGTGGACAGCATAGAGCGCGCCCTTGTTGTGCTCGGTGAAAAACGTCTTTTACAGCTCATTGTCTCTGCATCCATGGAAGGTTTTTTCAGCAGCAGCAGTGGAGGGTATTCTCTGTGCAAGGGCGGTCTTTTCAAGCATGCGGTGGGCACTGCCCTTATCAGTGAAAAGCTTGCCTCAGTAAACAGGAAGATATCCACTGATATCGCCTATACGGCGGGGCTTCTCCATGATATAGGCAAGATAGCACTTGATCAGTTTATGGACAATGCTTATCCCCTGTTTTACCGGAGGACCCAGGAAAGGGATGAGGCCCTTGTTAGTGTTGAAAAGGAGCTTTTTGGTATGGATCATACGACAGCAGGCGGTAAACTTGCCGAAATGTGGGGCCTGCCTGAACGCCTGGTTGATGTGATAAAATACCACCACCACCCTGAAAAATCAGAGCATGACCCTGATCTCAGTTATCTGGTTTATCTGGCAGACCTTCTGATGTCCCGTTTTATTGTAGGCCAGGAGCTGGAAAGGCTCAGTACAGATTCGTTTCACAACTGCCTCGAAAGGGTAGGTATTGAACCGGATCAGCTTTCAAAGACCATTGAGGGGCTCTCTGAGATAATTACCAATCTTTCAGTGTAATAAATCAAAACCTGTATATTCTAAGAAGGTGAAAAATTTTTGGCCCGGCAAATAGCTCAGCTGTGGCTATTATCGGATAAGAAAGTATCCTTCCGAATATGTTAAATTTCAGGTAGTGATCAGCGATAAGTATACCCAGAAAAACTATCGGTGCATAGCGCCTTATCTTTTGATATCCGGATGCCAGCCCAGAAGGAAGGATATTTTCAAGAACATGAGAACCGTCAAGGGGTGGTATGGGCAGAAGATTAAAAAGGCCCAGGCCTATATTCAGAAGCAACATATTCACAAGTATAAGGCGATAAATATCTACAGGCATATCATAATACCTTATTAAGAGACCTGCAACAAAGGCAGCGGCAAGGTTGGATACTGGTCCGCTAATGGCCATAAGGATTGTATCTTTGCGCCTGTTGGCAAAATAAGCAGTATTTACCGGAACAGGTTTTGCCCAGCCGATACCGAATAGGTACATGCATACTGCCCCGATAGGGTCTATGTGCCGTATCGGATTTAGAGTAAGTCTTCCGGAATTTTTTGCAGTCGGATCACCAAGCGAAAGTGCAGCCTTTCCGTGAGAATATTCATGTATGGTCACCGCAAAAAGCAGTACTGCTATTCTTATTATTGTGTCTATCATATTCGGATTATACCATTAATTTTGAATTATCTTTTTTCCCTTAGGCAAATCTATATAACAAAAAGATTGTTTGCCGCAAGTGACAAAAAAATATAAAATAACAACGCTTTAATAACTAGGAGTAAAAAATGGGTGTAAGAGCTGCTGATCTGGCAGGGAGCTGGTATCCGGCAACAGAGTCCGAATGCCTGAAGGTGTTTGAAAAATTTGAAAAGGAATCCATCTCACCCCGAGGGGTTGAATGGACCGGGGGTATTGTGCCCCATGCGGGCTGGGTATTTTCCGGGCAGGTCGCCTATGATGTCATAAAGCATCTAAAAGGGGCTGATTCTCCTGATACCATTATCATATTCGGCAGGCACCTTCATCCGGGAAGCAGTAACTATATAATGAATGAGGGTTCATGGGATACACCCCTGGGTGAACTTGAAATAGCCTATGATATTGCAGATAAAATAATCTCCGAGTTCAGATTCAATGTGGAGACAAGCGCAAGATATGCAACTGATAACACGGTTGAGGTGCAACTGCCCATTATCAGGTATATTTTCCCGGGTGTCAGAATACTTCCGGTAGGAGTGCCCCCTGCACCACAGTCAATAACAATAGGGGAGCGTATAGCCGAAATAGCCATTGAACTGGGCCATAAGATAAAGGTGCTTGGCTCCACAGACCTTACCCATTATGGCCCGAATTACGACAATACGGTTATGGGCACAGGCCAGAAGGCCCTTGACTGGGTGAAAAACCATAATGACAGGAAGATGGTGGATCTTATGCTTAAGATGGAGCCGGAAGCTGTGATAGAGGAATCGCTCAGGGACATGAATGCCTGCTGCGGCGGGGCTGTTTCAGCGGCAATTGCCTCGGTTAAAAAACTCGGCGCAGGGGAGAGCAGGAAGCTCATCTATACAACGAGCTATGATGTTATGCCCGGTAGCAGTTTTGTAGGCTATGCCGGGGTTGTCTTCAGGTAGCATATTGAAAATATAATAAATAGACATCAACATCTATTTTTATTATGTTTCTGCAATAAAAGGATCATTAATAAAAAATAAAGGCATGTTTATGCCTGTAATATTAGACGGATTAAAGAGGTTATGAATAAAAAAAGAATAAAGACAGAGCTTTTGGTCCATGACCTGAAAAACCCTATTGCGGTCATTGAGGCCAGTGCAGATATGCTTATCCGTAATGCAGAGAGGGAAAACCCCCTTACTGAAAGGCAGACAAGGGCCCTGGCCAGGGTGTTAAGAAATTCAAGGATAGCCATGTCTCTTGTAAATGATATCCTTGAGGTCGGGAGATCAGGAGAAGGTATTTTTAATAAAGGCACATACAGGTGTTTTGAATACATTGTATTTCCATTTGTCGAGATATTTGATCTGATTGACCCTGAGACTGCTGAAAGGATAAGCCGGATAGAGGGTTATAAGGATTTTGCAGAGATACTTGCTTCACAGGGTGTCAGGCTTGAGATGGATGCAAAACTGTGGGAAAAAGAGATATTCCTGGATATCAGGAAGGTAAGGCAGATCATAAGAAACCTGCTGAGCAATGCATTCAAATACAGGAAAAAAGAGATTGTCATCGAAATATCTTTTGATAATGATAACTTTTTTATTTCTATTACAGATGATGGCAAAGGGATAGAAAAGGGCTATCAGGAAAAGGTGTTTGAAAGATATTTTCAGCTTGGTGATGAAAGGGATCACTGTGTAAGGGGGCATGGCCTGGGGCTTGCCGGCGCGCTTGTCCTTGTTGAGGATATGGGTGGGAGGATGACCCTTGAAAGTGAAATGAACAGGGGCACTAAATTTTCAGTCAGCCTGCCATCAGGAAAATAATATGGGCCTTATAAGGCGCGCTGATGAGGTCAGCCCCATATATATCTTTAACAATCAGGAAAGAGTCAGTGCCATGATTGCAGTATAAAACTGTGCTGGCTGCACAGGGTGCTGCACAAAGGGATTTAATGATGACAGAAGGGAAGCCTGATCTACTCACTCAAAGGATCAAACAGGCGGCAGAAGTTATAGCCGTGTCCTCACCTGTTATTGCACTTACCGGCGCAGGCATATCTGTTGAGTCCGGGATACCTGATTTCAGGGGCAAAAACGGGCTCTGGTCAAAATATGACCCTGCCAGGTATGCAACCATAGATGCATTTTTATCTGACCCTGTTGAGGTCTGGAACATGCTCAGGGAGATGGATGAGCTTGTACTTGCAGCAAAACCCAATCCTGCTCACACAGCTCTTGGTATCCTTGAGAAAAAAGGTTTTCTTCAGCATATAATCACTCAGAATATCGATAACCTGCATCAGGCTGGCGGCTCTTTAAATGTCATTGAATACCACGGCAACTGCAGCACCCTCTCATGCCTTTCCTGTAACAGGCGGTATAGCATGGAGGAAAAGAGGCATGAATATCTTCCGACCTGCGAGTGCGGCAGAATACTGAAGCCCGATATAGTATTCTTTGGTGAAGGTATACCTGAAGAGGTTCTTAACCTATCGTTTGATATTGCCAGAAAGGCGCGGGTGCTTTTGATCATAGGCACCTCGGCACAGGTTTCTCCAGCCAACACCATCCCTGTAGTGGCATCAAAAAACAATGCAAGGGTTATCGAGATCAATAAAGAAAAGACATGGCTGACAGAGCAGTTGACAGACATCTTCCTGGAAGGTGGCGCTGGTGATATTGTATCAGGGCTTCTTAAGGAAATTATCAAAACAGGTGCATAATTTTGTCCATTGAGATAGAAGAGTCTTTCCTTAAAAAGGCATGCAAGGAGATGATAGAGACCATATTCCTCTGTCTACCTAACGCCTATAAAGGGACCATATACCGGGTAGGAGATCTCCCTGAATTAAGGGTTGAAGGGATAACCTCAGGTGTTATTGATGACTACCGTGAAAGGATCGAGTGGGGGCTTGCCGGGGCATCAGATTATAACCCGCCCGGAAAACCCTGGTCTTTATACCGTGATGAGCCTGATAGACCCCTTGAGGCAATGGGCTGGTGTGTGGAGCGCCAGAAGAGCTGGACATCCGAAGACCCTGAAAATGACTCAAGGAGCGTAAGGCTTCAGCTTGAATCAGGGGTTAACGAATTTCAGCATATGGAGCCTGTGCTTGTAAGAAAGGCCGATCTCAACCTTGACATGTATTCCTCTGTAATCTATCCGAAAAATCATTCAGGACATGTGATTTGGTCAGACTCGGATTATGTCGTGGTTGCTGTTGTAAAGATATACTTCAGGCCATATACCATCAGGATGAACAGCCATGAAACAAGGGTGATAAAAAGGCTTTCACGTTCTCTTGGTACAGAGCTATTAAGTTATCAGCTCAGGCAGGACTCCATGAAGGCGATGCAGGATATTTCAAGGGACAGGCTGAATGCGTGCAATATTATTGCCGACTCCCTGAGAAATGCAATCACCAAGTCGGGTATGATCTTTACCCTGGCAAAGAAGGAGATTGCCTATTTAAGGGAACAGTGGGAGCTGATGATCCTTGAGGCTTGTGGCATGGAGAATCCCCGGAAAAAGGCCATTGAAAAGCTCGACAGGTTCCTTTCAGAATTTTCTATAAAATATGAGGATGAGACAAGAGAGCTTCATCTTGCTCATGAGAGGCTAATGGAACTATCACTCCCCCCTGCGCAGTATGAAAAATGGCTCAGGATGCAGGTAGAGGAAAAGTGGGATGAACTCCTTGGTATATCAGGTGCAGATGATGATCTCAGGGGCAGGGTAAAGAATGCAATTGATGATGTAAAAAATACGCTCGGATTCGGGTGCAGCCCCGAGTTTACAAACTCATTGAGGAATATGGCTGAAGGGCTTAAAGAAAAATGGGTAAGCCTCATTTATAAAGAGATAGAGGGCATGAAAGACCCTGCCATTGACCAGCTTGTATCAATCCTGGAAAACCCTGAGGTTAATATCCCGGGCCAGGAAAAATCAAGAAAGGCCCTGTTGCAGCTTAAGGCCCTGGCAGAGACGATGGGGCAGCTTGAAAGGAATACAAATTTCCTGATTAACCAGGTCCTCATGGCAAATACAGGGAAAGAATCCAGGGGAAGCCAATACGTTAACAGGGAAAAAAAGGGTCACAAGTCCGTGTCTGTTACTGAGAGTTTTATACCTGTATGATTTAACATGCTGATTTAAAAGCCTTTCCGGTCAGATAAAAAAAGTATTGTAAAATCTGGAAATTATATGTTATGAAGAGCCCGTTTTTCAATGCGCCCGTAGCTCAGTTGGATAGAGCAATGGACTTCTAATCCATAGGTCGGGGGTTCGAATCTTCCCGGGCGCGCCAGTAAAGACAAGGGTTTCAGCGTTTTGCTTGAACCCTTATTTTTTTGACTGCTACCCTATTGATACCCACCAGAAAAATGTACTCATACATAAAAAAGTTTGGAATTGGTTTTAATAGCTTTAGGCTTGTCCATATTTTTCTTTTGATATTTCCCTGACTCTTTTCATAATGCCAAAGGATATACCCTTGAAATAGTCTTTGTTATCTTTTTTTTCTTCTTTGATAAACTCCAATGACTCACTTTTAATTTTTAAAAGAAAAAATATTGTTTCATTTTTGATTTGCTCGACTATTTCGATTTCTTCTCGATTATTTAAAGCTTGTGTATTCATGTCATTAATATAATAGTTAAAACTATTCCAAAGTATCTCTTTATCCTTTTTTAGTGCAAAATCATATCCATCTTTGTAACCAGTGTCTTCATCTACAGAGGCTTGATAATTTATGTCTTTTATAAGTTTATCAAAATTGCCATTGCCCCACTTTCTCAACCAGTCATTCGCTTCTTTTTCCCATAACCAGCTTTCGCCCTTCCCAGCGAAATAATGCGCTATTTCATGAGCAATACAATAAAATAAAAATTCATCAACGATTACCCCCTTTCTTACTGCTTCAATTTTTATTGTTTTATAGTTTAAATAGATAATTGATTTAACAGGTTTACTGAAAGTAAATTTCGAACCACATTCGATTTCATCGGAACAAACTACCTGTAACGTTCCATTTCCCACATCGCTTAGAAATTCTTCTTTTTTATCAGGTAACAGTTTTAACACTTCTTCAATATATGAAAATAGTTTATTTCCGCAATACTCAAATCGTTTTAATCTGTCCATTTATACAACCCCGCTCTTTAAAAGGTTATTGGATTCGATTCGTATGAATACTATTTTATTATATTATTCTGCGATTGCTGTAAAGATATGATGATAATTAACAATATCACAGAATATGAAAAGGTTTAATTTGTAGGTATATTCTTAAAAATCAATTCTCGTAAAGCTGAAGGCTCATAGCCAAGGGATTCCGCTATCATATCAAATACAGGATTTTCTTTGTCCTTTATCCATTTATAGGCAGAGTACGTGTACTCATTATATTTTATATCTCTGATTGCTTGAAGCAAAACAGCCAACCATAAAGACATTTCAGGGCTTAATTGTTTAACGTGTACTGTTAGCAAGGGTTTAGCTGTCCTTTGTATGTTGTAAAGTCAATGATATGTTGCCCTTCCTGAAATAAAAACCGCTGTAAATCGATATTTAAGTCCTGTATTTGAAACTAACTTATTGAGATAACCAAGGGACGCTGTCACACGTCCCCAGGTCATATACTGACTGCCCTTTTTCCCATGATGCATGAGAGGATAGCATCAATCAGGCAGTAGGCCAAATCAAGGATTCAATAAAAATCCCCTTTGGCTGCTATGGTTTTTAAGGAGATTGTCGGCACTACATAGCTAATCCGGGCTTGTTCTGGAAGGACTTTGAGACTTCCACGGTAAAGCCAAACCGTAAAAACAGTTAAACCCCAAGCGTCACGAATGGTGAAACCCTTGTTACTCCATCTTCCAGGGTAAGAGGCGCATCCCATAAAGGCTGTCCGTCGTGTCGCTCAATAAGCCTTGCCGTTGTCTCATCATTCTTGAATCCAACATGAATTGACTTGTCAAATCTCATTCCAGACCGCAGGCCAACACAATACTGGCTGAAATCAGCAAGCAGAATATCGCCACGGCTTCCGGCAGTTTCCATTTTCTCAGAGAAAATGACCGGCCTCGTCATAATTGTGAATTGACCCGCTGTCTCCTGTAAGACTCGAATATGTGCGCCACCAGTGCCAATTTCGATCACCAGTTGAAGCAGGGCAGGAACTAAAGAAGGATGAACCACCCAGACCGATTTTAAGAATGAAGCAGGGTGAATACTGCCAACCATTTTTGCAAGGTTCGCATACTGCACAGGGTCTGTTGCTCTAGTCTGGCCGATTTCAGGTTCAACCTCAATCGTGCAATCAGCATTGAGGATACCCAAAGGCATACCCGCACCAGTTCCCCGGAGAAATGCCCGATCCCTATACCAAGCCAGACCTTTACCGCATATCTGAATAATCTGATCTTCACCACCAACTATATCCTCGCAAAGTTCATTTGAAAACTGAAGTAGGCCAGTAAGTTTTTCCGCCGCAAGTACCAGGGCTCTGACTTTCGGGTTTGCCTGATCAAGTTCTGCAAGCTCAGATTTATAGTACGCACGGAAGCCACCGAATAAGGATACAGCATGATTTCCGATTTGCATTGCAGGTATAGTTATCTCATTGGATTTCATCGGCTGCACAAAGGCCCGAGGCATAACGATTTCATTCTCAAGTGATACTGAATGAATCATCGATGCTGTTTCAGAGAGAACCGCAAAACCGCCATCACCAGGCACACCCTCGGACATAGAATCCTGTATTTTTAAGCCAGGATGATGCCTGCCAGAAATCACCGCCTGAAAGAAGGAAATATCCTTATCCTGCCAATCAACACTCTTACCAAAAAGGCTGTCATAGGTTTTTAAATCTGAAGGCCCTCTCAGCGCAAGGGGTTTAATGTTTTTCTTTTTGCTGAGAATTGCATAATCCGCCTCAGAACCATTGAGGCCCCTTGTTTCCATCATTGAAAGTGCCCTTTCAAGAGCGTCAATCTGATCCTGCATCGGGTGCAGTTTATTGTCTATCTTGTCTTTTAGTTCGCCTATTGTGTTTTTTATAAGTTCCATATCCATAATATTTTCTCCATCGCAGTTATTTAACTGCAAAAAATGTTTACAGTTTTCTCCCGAACTTTTGCCGATGCAATTCTTGTTCAGCATCTCACTGAACTTTGAATTTTTTCGCTGATCTTTTGTGTTTTTAATCGTGCCAACATCCCGCAGGCATAATCTCCGGCCCTCATCAATCAACTTGAACCCTGCTGCATCCCGCAGCATGGCCCGTGCATTTATAAAACTTTTAATTGTGGGCTTCACTTTCACCCCTAAATTCTTTGTTTTTTTCTATAAATTCCCTGTGTATTTTTGCGCTTTTCATCAAGCTTTCTAAGCCCTCCGGCATTGTTGCATCTGGATGAAGTTCTATCCAAGCTTCCCAGTATTCATCAAGATGCGCCGCATATGGGAAACTGTACGCATGAAAAGTAAACTTAATCTCCCCGGCAAACCATTTTTTTATCCACGGATTAATAGCAACTGATCCGGCTTTAGGCTTTCTGTTTCGATATACCTTTTTACTTAGTGTCATTTTAGATTGCTCCAGGGTTTAAGTTTAATGCCTTCAATGCGCTAATGACCTGCTGTCTTGAATCTCGCTCAATCGCACATGCAGGATGCGCCTTTTTTTGTCCGAATCTATCACTTAAAACCAGCCCCTCTTTTTTAAGTATCTTTCTTGCCTGTTGGCATCGCTCCCAGGATTCAGCCGCTGTTAGTAAGAGGGCTTTTCCTGCCTCATCATCAATGCTGTAGTCCATCGCTATCTTTTGATAAAACTTTTTGCCTTCAGCTTTTAGATGTTTTGGTATATCCATTTAAAGCACCTCAAAATATTTTCTGGAAATTTCCGACATTCTCTGTGAATGGGGAATCCCGCGGTTTCTAAAAAGTAAATAGTTGTAGACATTTGATAGACGCCCTATGTATCTGTTATTATTAAATAATATAATGGTACTATTCAATGGTACTAACCCCGGTCTCAATATATCGGACACACGTTTTAATGTAGCCACCCGGTTAATTAAAATCTTTTCGGTTTTAAGATTTTATGCCTCCGTGTCTCATTGCTTCACCATGTTCATTGATGCCATTGCCTCTAAAGCTCTAGCAAAGATTTCATCTGCAACCTGTTTCATTTCCTCTATTGCCCCTGCATCTCCACGGCTCATCAATGCTGCAACATTCGCTGATAAGTTTATCATTGTGATACTGCACTGCTTGAGCAATGGTTCCATGCTATCAACTGCCTGTTTTAATTGCTCCATGTTTGCATTAACTCTTTCCTGTGTTCCCATTTAGTCCTCACTTTCCTGAAAGTTCATGCTGTTTACAAGTTGCCTTTGTCTTTGGTCAATGATGCCACTGATTGCCTTGACCAGTATAGTGAAGGACTGGCAGTCACTTTCCCTGATATATAATCCCAGCTTATTATCAAGCTGCATCAAGCAATCTGCATTCTCTGCCCATACTTTCTTCTGTGTTTCCTTTTCCATTAGTGATATACAACCGCCCTTTTAATCATCAGTGATAACCATGCTTCCCGCCATTGACTTAATAAATCCCTGAATGCTGCAAGGTCTCCCTGATTAGCCGCCAGGGTGAATTGCTCCTCAAGCTCCAAGGTTCTATGTGTGAATCCTTCAGGGATAACCTTCATTTCATAATTACTTGATAGCTTTTCATTGAACTCGAAAATTGTTCTGTCTATTTCTCTATCAAAGGAATTTTCTGGAATATGCCTACTATGGGCACTGACAAAACTGTCATAAGTATCTTTTGGCAGTTCTGTCAGTTGATCATGTATAGTGTTTTTGTCTTTTTTATCGCCTTTCAGCATTTCCAAGTATTTCATTTTTGCCCCCATACTATTGGATGAACCTCATATTCCTCTGAAGGTCTGCCACCTGTATTCTTTATTTTTTTAGTAAGATATCCAAAGTCCTGAAGTGTTTTTATACCTGCCTTAATATCTTCAATGTCTGATAACCCTGACCATTGAGGTCTTAAAATTTGCCTTGTTGTGATAGGTTCCTTAAGACTTCTATTTTTAATCTTGTTTAGAATCCTCTTTGCTGTTTCAACTTCAGGGGCTGTGATACTTCCATATACTCGCTTAGCATGTGTTTCTAAATATTCAGACCATGCAAGGGCCATTAAGACAGATTCTTTTCCTACAGGGCCAGTATAACCGTTTGATACATGGGTTATCAGCGCAATCCCAGGGACTAACTTTCGATACTTTGCTAAATGGGATTCAAGGGCAGGATGTAATTCACCACTTCTTAACTTTGTTTCAAGGTCTTGCCTCCATTCTCTGAAAAGCCCTAATCCTTCTTGATCAAATCTTAAATATGGAGTTCCTTCTAACTTCCCATTAAAATCTCTGTCCTGCATGGCATTTTTTTCTGAAAACACCATACTTGATGTCCTGACAAAACTGTCAAAAGCCATCCGTTTAGCTTCATTGTCCGGCCATCGGTCAACTTCTTTCCATGTTGCGGATGAATCAGGCCAGATAATTAAATTAAATCTCTGTAACAGTCCATCGTCACTATCACCACCGCTTAGAGTCCCTTTAACATACTGAGATATCCTTCCGGGTTGTGTACTACCAAGCATTGATAGACAGACTGCTGGGATATATAAATTCATGCCTCTTGAAATTCGATCAAAAATATATGGTGAATCACCATTCCAACTAGTGAGGTAAAAGCCCCGTGCTTCACTGTTTTCTGGCTGATCAAGCATTTTTAAAAGGCTGAGAAGCTCATCTCTAAAAACAAGTAAACCATTAGGATTCTGTCTGTGCAGCTCTCCCAATGCTGCCGCTGTAGTATCATTGACCATATATCTTTTTAATATTGGAGGATCTTCTTGTTGTGAGTTTAACAAGTGTGAAACATCAGCATTTGGATTGTCCTTTAATACTGACCGCGCTGCCTTTTCTCCGGCCTCTGCCCTTAATTTATTGATAATCACTGTGTTTTCATATTCCTTACTCTCACGGCTATACATTTCCATTGCTTCCGCTGAAAGTCTTTTCAGTGGTGCCAGTGCCGCTTCCATTGCAGGGCTTTTTATAACTCCGGGCCGTCCTATTAATAACCCCCACATATTAGGGTAAACAGTCCAATCAGTATTTGCCTGTGGTCTGATACCTACTTTCCGCCCGATAATTGACCCAAGCGCAACCATTACCGACACTGCCACATATTCAGGGGGGCATTGCATCCTGTCAACAATATCACTTACCCACGGCCTTAAAACTTCAGGCATAAGTGCCATATCGAATGAAGCTACTGGGTGTAGGCCATCAGGAAGGGGCAAAGGTTCGGGCCATTCATCCTCAACTTTTATTTGTTCCGGCTCCCTTGCACCCTCAAGACACACTTTAACCGTTCCAAGTCCTTCGGTTTGGTGCAAGTCATTAAAGTCTTTACCCCTGCCTGTTGTAAATAGAGGAAATGCCACCTTTGCACCGATTGACCTCGCTGCCGCTTCTGCTGCTATTCTGCCAGTGTTTTTGCCTGTCTTTAAAGCCTTTTCATGATCATCATCACCGGCAATAATTATTTCAGCATTAGGATATTTATCTCTGACTATGTGCGCCACTGCTTCGAGATTGCCTGCCGAAAAAGTAACAAATACAATTGCCCCTGTAGCCTCATGAACTGATAAGGCTGTTGCTATGCCTTCGGCAATATAGGGCTTCCCTTCATTCCCCGGAATGATAAAAAAACCGCCCTGCATCCCGCCATCTTTAAAATTATACTTACCACCATCAGGATAAATTCGCTGGTAACTTTGGATACCAGCGGTTCCAGATACAGGCACTATCAGAACATTGCCATCGGCCTTTAATCCAGGGCAGGGCTTAACTCCCTTTCGCTTGAGATAAGGATTATCAGGGCTTGCATCTAGCAGGGATTCGCAAAATTGTTTTGCTTCTATAGTTTTTTGCTTATGCAGTTCAGTTTCAGCATTGATGCGCCTCTGACGGGCTTCTGGTGTTTCAGTGCCAAAGGTCTTTTTAAGGTCTGTGCGCCGCCAATCACCAAAGGAAGCAGTTTTGCCATCGTGCTTGTACCAACCGGCTTTGTCACCCGGTTTATCAGAGGTGGAAAATCTATGAAATTTCCCATCTGTGATAATCTCTGGAGGTTGATAACCTTCTTTCCGAATTTCATTTTGCAATTGTATTGCGTCCAAAATTATGCCCCTTATTATGCTACGCTATCCAGTGTTTGAACCGGATTCCTGAAAAGGTACTCTTCAATATCCGATGCCTTGTAAACTATCTTTCTTGATACCTTAAAAAATCTAGGCCCTTTTTTAAGGACTCGCCAATTTGCAAGTGTGCCCTCTGACAAAGTCAATGCTGGATAATTTTCAATTACGTCTTTTGGTGTTAATATTTTGTTTACCATCTCATATCCCCCGTGATTATTAATTTAGGGATATGATAAATCGTGATAAAAATGATTACAAGTTATTGATTTTTCAGGAAATATGGTAATTCATGAAAAGAGGTAGGATATTGAATAAAAATTATTCCGATGCTTTTATGCGCTTTATCTCTTTTAAAATTTCAATTGCTTCACTCATATCATCCGCGGTGCCTGCTACACCAATTCTAGGGAGTCCATCAAGACCATATTCTACAGCATCAGATTCTATTAACTGTTTTGCAATGGCATGCCAGCGTTTTTGTTGTTTCTTAACAATCCGCCGTACAGTTGATTTACTTTTTCCACATATTTTTGCAACATCTTCAAAGGCGTAATCTTCAGCATCAGGGCTGTAATACTCATTCTGAATCACATCCAGGGCAAGTAATCGGTCTGCACAGTTTGTTTGATATTCTGTAAAAGGAGAGCCTTGCCCCCGATCATCTTTGTTTAATTTTAATGCCTTCGCAAGAGCAACCGGCCTATCTTTTGGCTTTGGCGGGTTTTGGGCAATTTTAACTATTTCTTTTGCAACATCCGCAAGATATTCGACGATTGCACCCGGCACAGTAGTTTTAAACCTGATTGCTGTTAAAAATGTTTCCCATGCGTCCAAAGGATTTTTATTTTCTTTATAGCGGGCAAGTATCTTTTCCACATAATACATGGATTCTGGTTTTTTATTATGGGCTATTATCATTTTATTTACTCCTTGATCTTTTTTACTTTTTTGCTTTTTTTATTAAAAGCCTCTTCAAGCCTTGCAGTGGCGGCTCTCTTATGGTCAGGGATAAGGTGTGCATAGCGTTCTGTCATAACCGTGGATTTGTGCCCTAATAGTTCTTTCATAGTTGGCAAGCTTTCTCCCTGTATAGCAAGCCATGACGCAAAGGTGTGTCTGAAAGTATAAAAAGTTACCATTTGCCGCCGGTCTGTCACCCCATCATTAAAGCCAAGCTCTTTTATAATTCGGAAAAAACTTTTGCTTATATTTACAATTTTATTTCCGTTTCGATCTGGAAATACAAGGTCTTCTGGTTTTTCAGGTATACGCTCCTGAAGCATTACCTTTACAGCTCCGGTCATATATGCGTGTCTTGTCGTTTTGTTTTTTGGGTCTGTAATTCTGATAATACCGTTTTGCATGTCTATATCATTTTTTTTGAGACTGAAAATTTCGTTTGATCTCAAGCCACAATGTAGGGCTAACAGTGAAATATCATGAAGGTCAAGGGTCTGCATAGACTTTAATCTTTCCAGCAATATGTGTGCCTCTTCATGGCTAAAAAATCGTGTTCTACGGTTCTGTAAAATTGGCATCTTAACACCTTTTACTGGATTACCTCCCTGATAAATGCCCCATGATAAAGCTTTATTATAAACCTGCCTGATTATCACTAGACAATGTTTAACCGTTGCAGGTGCAAGCCCTTCTTTAAAAAGCTCCGATTTCATCCTTTCAAGGTCAAAGGCTGTAATATCATTCATGCGCTTATCTTCAAATCTGGGTTTAATATGATGATTATATCTGCTGATATCACCTGACACCCCTTTATTAACTTCGGCCCATGTTTTATATTTTTCCCAGGCGTCTTTTAAAAAAGGAGCTTTTTTCTTTTGTTTTGGAAGGTCAATACCATGTCTTGCTGATCGGATACGTTCGGCCCTGATATCGTTTGCAAGTTTTTCAGAATAGCCCTCAGACACCCATCCGGCTTTTTCCCAAATCTTTTTCCCTTCCAATTTATACGTAATATCAAAACAGATATCAGGCTTTCCATTAAGCATCTTTTCTGTTGAAATACGCTTATACACTCCCGGATATTTTGTCCTTTCTCTTACTGCCATTTTGACCACCTTTCTATATCTTTTAAATGTTTCCGTAAGTCAGTAGTGCTACCCTATTGCTACCCTTGAAAATTAAATCTAATTATTTAGCATGATGTAAAATGCTACCTAATAAGGGTATAAGTATCTTAATTATTAAAATAAATTATGTCAAGTGATTTTTAGTGAAGTGAGTCAAGATAGATAGGAAACGGACTTCTAATCCATAGGTCGGGGGTTCGAATCTTCCCGGGCGCGCCACTTTATTTTTTTAAATCCCCATATGATTATCTACTCGATGAAATAGCGCTTATCCTTATAATTTACCTATATCTCAGGGTAATGATAAATTATTATCTTGTGCAGTTTTTACGAAAAGAGAACAAGATAATCTATATTTACTTCTGTATTTGCTATTTAACCAAAATATTAAATGGTATATCTAAAGTATCGGCATAGGGGAAATTTGTGGCGCTTATGGCTTAAGGTAAAATCTAAATGATAAACCTGGCCTATTCCAGTAAGCCTACATCTTTAACCTCAAAACAAAAAAGACCTACATAAAGGGAATAAATTTTAAAGTATTATCGGACTAAAACCGATATTTATTTTTATTAGACAGGAAAAATCATATTAAGAGATAACGAGGGAAGATATATAGATAAAAAATAATTAGACGTAGTTTATATATAATTTGGCATCTAAGTAATATATTATCTTGACTTTTAAATACTATTCTATTATATTACCCAATACATAAACATTAACAAATATGTCAAATGAAAGGAGACAGTATGGCAACAACTAATCAAATTAACTACAGGTTAGGTCAGGCAAAGAAAAAGTTAGCAAAGCTTAGCAAAGACATCGTAGCCACAAAAGCCAACGTTAAAAAGTTTGAAGCAGCACTAAAAAAGGCTAAGGCAGAGGAAAAAACCAAAGCTAAAACTAAAAAGAAAGCAACCAAAGTAATCAAAGCAACTGGCAAGAAAAAAGCCCCTGCGAAAAGGAAAAAAGCAGCCGCTAAAAAGAAAGACTAATATTCTTTCTATTTGAGTAGAGATACAGGCGGGTCAGTCACGTTCTAATCAGGTATACTTTGTAGGATTTTGATATACCTGTGAGGGTAGAAGCAGGACTTTGGGGCTTTTTCTAAAGTCCCCATGCCTCCAGTTGCTTTATCATTCTGACCCTGTGACTGCCAGGCCAGAAATATCTTTTGCATTTGGGGCAGAATTTAATTTCCCCGGTATTCTGGTGTATTACAAAATCTGGTATTCTCCCCCGGGCATATTGGCTCTGCACACTGTGCAGAGGGACGTTGCATATTATGCATCTCCTGAACCAGTATTTCCTGTCCATGGGGAGAAACCCGGGGTTTTTTAACTCCAGAAGTTGATCCTTTATTTTGTTATGGGTTATCAGGATTAAAGGATCAAGTCTGTCTTGCAGTTGACGATTTTTAGTGAGCAGGGTCCTTCCCTCTTTTAATATTTTTTCTATTTCATTATCTTGGTAAAGTGATTGGTAGTGGGCATCAAACCCCATTATCTTCAACCATTTCGCAAGTGTGCCAAGTGAAGAGTCTATTACAAATCTGGTTTGTTCATTACTCATTGTTTTCCCCTGTTAACAGCCTACCTGAATGGGTGTTATTATATTTGACAATCGGGCATGTGTAAATAATTTGACTGGGTGTCATGGTTATTATAGATTCCAAAGACTCAAACATAACATAAAAAAACAGGATATTTTAAATGCAGAAGATAATGATAGAGGGAGGCCATCCCTTAAAGGGAAAGGTTAATATAAGCGGGGCTAAAAACGCGGCATTACCTGTTATTTCCTCCTGCCTGCTTACTGGAGGGTGGCATAAGATATATAATGTCCCGGATTTGAGGGACATCCAGACGATAAAAAAAATAATGGAGGGTATGGGTGTGACATTCCGGGAAGAGGGGGATGCCTTACTCATCAATAGTGAAAATCTAAACAAATATGAGGCGCCATATGATCTGGTCAGGACAATGAGGGCCTCTATTCTGCTCCTTGGCCCCCTGGTTGCACGATTTGGGATGGCAAGGATATCTCTTCCAGGCGGGTGTGCAATTGGTGCAAGACCCGTTAATCTGCATCTAAAGGCCCTTTCATCTATGGGTGTGGATATGTTTCTTGAAAACGGGTATATCAACGCTAGGACAGACGGCATAAAGGGTGCGGAGATATTTTTTGATATACCTACTGTAACCGGAACCGAAAATATTATGATGGCTGCGGTAAAGGCCAAGGGCGAGACCATTATAAATAATGCGGCAAAGGAGCCTGAGATATCTGACCTTGCCCATATTTTAAGAAAAATGGGAGCTGACATAGAGGGAGAAGGCACAGATACTATCATTATAAGGGGAAAAGATGAATTGCATCCCGCTGAACACGAAGTGATCCCTGACCGCATTGAGGCCGGGACCTTTATGATCGCCGCTACTATGGCAAAGGGAGATATAGAGATTGCAGGTTGCAGACGTGAAGACCTTTATTCGGTAATAGAAAAGGTACGCGCTGTCGGCGCTGTCGTTGATATCAATGAAAATGGAGTATCTATAAAAGGCCCGGATATAATAGAGGGTGTTGATATTAAGACGATGCCTTTTCCGGGCTTTCCGACAGATCTTCAGGCTCAGTTTATGGCCATGATGAGTATTGCAAAGGGATCAAGCGTTATCACTGAGACCATATTTGAAAACAGGTTCATCCATGTAAGCGAATTAAAAAGAATGGGCGCTGACATCACCATAAATGGTAATCAGGCAATAGTGAGGGGAAGAAAACGCCTGCTTTCCGCACCGGTAATGGCAACAGACCTCCGGGCAAGCGCATCCCTCGTGCTTGCAGGTCTTGTGGCTGAAGATGGTTTAACAGAGATAAGCAGGATCTACCATCTTGACCGGGGGTATGAAAAAATGGAGGAAAAGTTCAGGCTGCTCGGCGCAAATATCTGGAGAGAAGTAAACTGAGATGTTCGATAGACCCCTTGTACCAACATTTATATGTTTTGCAGGGGGGATCCTGGCTGGCCGCTACATTTCATTTTTCAATGATCGGCTGCTTATTATCCCTTTATTAATTATACTTTTGCTTTTCCTGCCTTTTTTAAGCCAAAAAAAACTTAAATCATTTATAATTCCAATATGTTTCTTTCTTACAGGGCTGTTTATCGTATCATGCAGGGATACCAGTGTAGAACTTGTCAGCCTTGCCGAAGGTAAAAAAATAATCCTTGAAGGGACAGTCATCAGCCCTGTAAAACAGAATGGCAAGTCAGAACGCTTTGAGCTGAAATCAGAAAGACTCTTTCTTGATGAAAAAATAATCTATGTCAATGAAAAGGTTCAAGTCTCTGTTTATAATAACCCGGTGGTCTACACTATAGGTACACGTATACGATTCCCGTCACACCTTAAACCATTCATGAATTTCAAAAACCCCGGGGCTTATGATTATGAGTTATCCATGCAGATCAAGGGCATTTCATGCAATGCGTCTGTCTCTGACGGGAGATATATTGTCCCAGTGGGAAGAGGTGACCCAGGTTTTTTTACGGAAAAACTGGAATATATAAGACAACCCTTTCGAGATGTCCTGAACAGCACATTATCTGAAAAAAACAATGCATTATACAGTGCCCTTCTTCTCGGCGAAACAGAGGGTATAGGTGATGATTTAAGAGAATATTTTAACCTTACAGGCCTTGGTCATGTACTTGCTGTATCAGGATTACATGTCGGTATGATAGCATGCATATCCTTTTTTATTTTCAGGCAGATCCTCTCTCTCTCATATAAGCTGGCCATAAGGCATAACATTAAAAAGATCACCGCCCTCGCCACCTGTCTACCTGTAATTGGCTATACCGCCCTGAGCGGGTTTCAGGTATCCGGGCAGAGGGCAATGATAATGGCCCTAGCCTATCTTTTTTCCATTATTATGGACAGGGAGAGTGATATCTGGTCAACCCTTTTCTTTTCGGCCTTTATTATACTTGCTGTTGATCCCCTTGCCATAGAGAGCATATCCTTTCAACTGACCTTCCTGGCGGTGGTGGGGATAGTATGGCTGACACCCTTTATTCAAAAAATATTTCCGGATATTTCAGGGAAGTTAAAAAATTACCCGTATATGAAAAAGTGTTATTTTTATTTTACAGGTATTATTTCTGTGAGTCTTGCTGCCAATATTTTTCTGTTGCCGGTTACAGTATATTATTTTAACAGGATATCCTTTGTATCGATTTTGGCAAACCTTCTTGTTATACCTCTTATGGGGTTCATCATTTTACCATCAGGCATGCTTGCACTTCTTACACTCTTTGTTTCAGAGGATGCTTCTCGCTTAATCCTTTTTATAGGCTCATATGCTCTGGATATAATGATGTATTTAATAGAGTATCTTGCCAGTCTCCCATGGGCCTGTTTCTGGATGGTTATTCCCAGTATGTTTGAGATACTCCTCTTCTATTGCCTTCTGTTTTGTATTGTCTTTTTCAGGAAAGGCAGGATGATAAAATACAGCATGAGTGCTGTCCTTCTGCTGTTTCTTCTGGATATCTCGTACTGGGTTTATGATACAGGGTTGAACAAAAATTTGAGGGTGTTTTTTCTGGATGTAGGCCAGGGGAATTCAGCCCTTATACAGTTTCCAGGGAGAAAAAGGATGATTATTGACGGCGGGGGTTTTCAGGGAGAGACCTTTGACACAGGTAAGAGTATTGTCGCCCCATTTCTTTTAAGGAAAAAAATCCTCCATATTGATTATGTTGTCCTTTCACATCCTCATCCTGACCATATGAAAGGCCTCAAATTCATAGCATCTGTATTTGATCCTGCTGAATTCTGGCATAATGGTGAAGATTCTGAAGACGATGATTATAAAGATCTGATTGATATAATAAAAACCAGGGGTATCAAGATCCTTACTCCTGATGACTTGGCTAAGGGGATGTATGTTTCAGGTGTAAAGATAGAGGTGTTTTATCCTTTTTCAGGTGAAAAAAGGTCACAAAATCTTTATGCGAGCAGTCACACCATAAATGACCAGTCCATTGTGGTGAGATTGAGTTATGCGGGGAGATCTGTTCTGTTTCCAGGCGATATTGAAATGAAGTCCGAGGCCATTCTCGTTAATAAATATGGGAATAGATTAAAAAGTGATACACTGCTGGTTCCACACCATGGCAGCAGATATTCCAGTTCAAAACCATTTCTTGAAACGGTAAGCCCGGAAGTATGTATCATATCTTCAACGAAGGGGAACAGGTTTGGCTTTCCCCATGCTGAGGCCCTGGAGAGATTGAACAGCGCAGGGGCGAGGATATTCAGGATAGATCAGGGTGGTACTGTTGAAGTCAAGATCGGTGAAGGTTTTTTTCATGCAGGATACAGTCTTGATTGACTGATCATAGTACACGGATTTCTTTTTTGACTCCGGGCAATATCTGAAATATAATCAGACCCTAAACAGGGGAAAGATATGGAAGAGGAAGAATATCAGAAAAAACATACAAATCTGAAGATACTCAAAAGTGTCCAGGATTATCTGAAAACCGATACCACATCATCAGGGTCTGTTTTCCCTGTGAAGATACCTGATGAGCTCTTTTTACAGGTTCTCAGGCTTGATGGGCCAGAAGGTCTGGATCGCATTGTGCATTATATCTTTAAACTTGGGCTTTCCCTCTGGAATGAAAGGTTGTTTGACAGGGAATTTGGTTCTCCTGCTGCCCTGAACGAATTTATTGATATTATGAAAAGCCGGACAAAACAAGACAAGTAATCTTTTTCATTCAATGCAATATAAAGGCTCCTGAATATGGGTGCCCCTGCATCTGGGGCACTTGCCCGGAGAATGGATTGTTGATCTTTCCCTGAAGACAAAACCACAGCCAAGACATTCTGCAGGTGTGATTATAAACCGCTGGGGATATCTAACACTTTTTCTTACATGTTGGAGGTGGTCCAGTGCCTCCCGCATGGATAGGTGCAGCTTTGAGGAGATTTCCTGGATTGTGCATGTTTTTTCTGACAGGAGTTCAATTATTTCTTGTCTTTTTGTCGGCATCAGCAGATTTTTTTTGCAAAAGATTGATATATAACTATTATCGGGTGTTATGCTAACTTTATTGGTGCATCAATTCAAGTTAATGTATATGATTTTCATTTTAAAAAATAAAGGTAAAAAGAGGTGATATTGATGGCCGGAAGGGTATTAATTATTGAAGATGATGCAAAGATAAGAATGCTCTTAAAGGAATATCTTGAAGGAAATGGTTTTGAGGTTATTACACTCTCTGATGGCAATAATGCATTGGACTTTATTAATGCCGAATCTCCTGACATCGTGATCCTTGATATTATGCTGCCAGGGAAAAACGGTCTTGAAGTACTTAAGGAGATACGCCAGAAAAACAGCATCCCGGTTGTTATGCTTACAGCAAAGGGTGAAGATGCAGATCGTATAGTAGGCCTTGAGCTGGGGGCAGATGATTATCTGCCAAAGCCATTTAATCCCAGAGAGCTACTTGCGCGCATGAGGGCGGTCATGAGGCGTACTTTTCAGGATAGAGATACAGAGACTGACCCGGATAGCCTGATTATTGCAGGGGGTATTGTCCTGAACAGGGCAAATCAGACCGCTATGCTTGAGGAAGAAGAGATTGAACTGTCTTCAACTGAATACAAGATTCTTGAGGTTTTGATGACCAATACCAACGTGATATTGAACAGGGATCAGATTATGAATTATGCAAGGGGAAGGGATTTTATGGCCTTTGACAGGAGTATTGATGTCCATATCAGCAAGCTCAGGTCAAAACTTGAGAAAAACTCCGGGTCGCCCAGAAGAATAAAAACCATCTGGGGATCCGGTTATATGTTTGTGGATCAAAAATGAGACCTCCAAAATTATATATAAAGTTCTTTCTCTCCTTTACCTTTATGCTGATAATTACGCTGCTGATGATTTACGGGCTGCACATGAAAACAGAGGTAAGGGCAAGGAATCGTTATATCAGAGAGCAGGTCAGGCTTTATACAATTGAAAGGGTAATCCTTTTAACTGAATTGATTGGGGAAAAAATCAGGTCTGAATCGTATGATATACCGGATAAAATTATAAATGATGATATGCAGGCCTTTTTAAACAATCTTGCAAAGCTTAACACAGCGAAAATATGGCTCACAAGTAATAATAACCTGCTGTTAAAGTCCTTTGAGGGTGAAATACCGGCTGGCCTGTCATCCCTTACGGATGAGAACAGATTTGTAAGCGATGATATAACACTTTATCATGGGTTTAATTCGACCCGTGATATTTATGTGATATCTTCTGTAAAGACTTCTGCCAGTGTAAATATGCTTTTCCATGTAATATTTGGTGAAAGGCGGGGCGGAGAAAGAGAGGGAACAGGTTTTATATTTGGTCTGGCAGGGATAGGGATTATTATACCGATCCTTGTAATTCCCATCTCAAGGTTTATTACGGAAAGGGTAAAGGAACTCAAACAGTCAGCCCTGCGCATTGCTTCAGGCGACCTGGCACACAGGATAGATATCAAGGGTCGTGATGAGATAGGGGAACTCGGTGCCGCATTCAATCAGATGGCAGACAAGGTCGAAAGGATGATAGTTGGAGGAAAGGACTTAACCGCCCTTGTCTCCCATGAACTCAGGACGCCACTTACAAGGATCAGGATAGCGGAGGAAATATTACGGGAAAAGCTGGAAAATGAGAAGCCGGAAATATATTTAAGACATTTAAATGATATCAGCGAAGATGTCGAATTTCTTAATAAATTGATCGGAAGGATACTTGAACTTTCAAAAATAGATATGCTTGGGGCGCGGTTTGAGATGCAACCATTTGATATCAGACAATTAATCCTTGATCTGATCCAGCAGCTCAAACCTATTGTTGACCGGAAACACCTCTATGTGTATACTGATTTCTCATTGATCAACGGGTTTATTGGAAACAGAAATGCATTAAGTACTGCCTTTTTAAATATACTTGATAATGCAGTGAAATATACTGCCCCTGATGGCCGGATTTATGCATCGCTTTTCCAGGAAGATAAAAGAGTGGTGCTGAGTGTTGTGAACACCTATAAAAAACTCGATGAAGAGGATTTACTCAGGATTTTTGAACCATTTCAGCGGGCTGGGGATTCTGATACATCAGGTTCAGGGCTGGGCCTGGCCATTACTCAAAAGATTGTAGAAAGACATGGTGGTCTTGTAAGGGCATATAATTCAGACAGGGGTTTTGAAATCAGGATAACGCTGCCTGTACATTGTCATCAGTAAAAATGTCCGGTGCACCTGGTTGCCCGATTGGTAAATGATTAAATAATTTGAATAAAAAACTTGACATATTATGGTTGTTGATTTAATAAATTCGTTTTTTGAATTTACATTCAGGATAGATAAAAAATGAAGACATATGTTGCCAAAGAACAGGAAATAGAAAAGAAATGGTACCTTGTAGATGCACAGGACATGATACTTGGTCGTCTGGCCAGTCAGATTGCCTCGCGTCTTCGGGGAAAACACAAGCCGATTTTTACTCCCCATGCTGATACCGGTGATTTTGTAGTTGTCATCAATGCCGAGAAGGTCTCTCTTACAGGCAATAAATGGGATAATAAAATATATTATCATCACTCCGGGTATATGGGAGGGCTCAAGCAGATCTCTGCCAAAAAACTAATTGAAAAGAAACCTGATCAGGTTCTTTATATGGCTGTAAAAAGGATGCTCCCAAAGAACAGCCTGGGAAGGCGACAGTTAAAAAAGCTTAAAATATATGCAGGTTCTGAACATCCACATGTTGCCCAGAATCCTCAATTGTTAAAGATGTAGGAGGTCTTAATGGCTCAAGACTTATGGCATGCCGTTGGTAAAAGAAAGACTTCGATCGCCCGTGTATGGTTAAGGCCGGGTAGCGGAGTTATTACAGTAAATGATATGGCTCTGGATAAATATATCACAAGAGAGTCAGGTGTTGAGGTAGTAAAACAGCCCCTTGAAATTACCGAGACGATCAACAAATATGATATAAATGTGAATGTAAAAGGTGGCGGGGTCATCGGGCAGGCAGGGGCTATCAGGCATGGCATCAGCAGAGTTCTGGTAACCATCAACCCTGAGTTTCGCCCGGCCCTGAAAAAGGCCGAACTGCTTACAAGGGATCCGAGAATGAAGGAAAGGAAAAAATACGGTCAGCGCGGAGCAAGGGCCCGTTACCAGTATTCAAAACGTTAATACGTTTTCCTGCCTCATTATTCATATTTTATTCTGATTGGTAACCTTAAAAAGGAAGCTGGTATGGCTTCCTTTTTTTATTTACTGTTACTGGAAATCAGCGTGGGCGAAGAAAAAAACATAAGAATTATCCTTCAGTATGAGGGGTGCAATTACCATGGCTGGCAGCGTCAGAAGAATGGCGTCTCAATCCAGGGGGTCATAGAGGAAAAGCTTGCTCGGATATTCGGAAGACAAATAACCCTTCACGGGTCGGGCAGAACCGATGCAGGGGTGCATGCATTATATCAGGTTGCAAATTTTTTTTCAGACACATCAATCCCGCCAGAGTCAATTAAAAATGCCCTCAATTCACTTCTTCCTGATGATATATATGTAAAAAAGGCTGAATATACCGTGCCTGAATTCCACTCAAGGTACAGTGTAAAAAGAAAGACCTATGAATACAGGATATTGAACACTAAAGAAAGAGAGATTTTTTTAAGAAGATATATATGGCATTTAAAAGGGACTCTTGATTTTATTGCGATGAGAAAATGTCTTGCCATGATAATAGGGGTTCACGATTTTTCATCCTTCAGATCATCGGGGAGCTCCAATATCAATCCTGTAAGGGAGATGTTCAGGGCTGAGCTTTCAGAAAGAGATCAGGATGGAACCATCAGATTGACTTTCGAGGCCAGTGGGTTTTTAAGACATATGGTAAGAAACCTTGTTGGTACAATTGTTGATGCAGGGAAGGGGAAAATTACAGATGTCGAATTTAAAGAAATCCTGGATGCGCATGACAGGAAGAGGGCAGGGGCAAGGGCCCCGGCCCAGGGGTTATTTTTAAAAATGGTAGAGTATTAGGCCTTTTATTTTCAATCCCATACACCCGGGATATATGACTTGCACCTTGGGCAGTGGCCATTTTTCATGTTATTGAAGTTTACTGTAAAACCGTACCGGTCTATCAGCAGATTACCACAATTGTGGCAGCATGTCTTTTCACCTTCATCCCCCGGCATATTACCTGTATAAACATACCTGAGCCCGGCGCTGTAACCTATCTGTTTTGCCCTTACAAGGGTGTCATAGGGCGTGGGCGGTATGTTATTCATCCTGTAAGAAGGATGGAATTTGCTTATATGCCATGGGATATCAGCATTCTGGGCCTTGATAAACTCAGCAAGTTTTGTAAGCTCTTCCTCTGAATCATTTAATCCGGGTATCAGTAATGTTGTTATCTCTATCCATATCCCCATTTTTGCCATTCTTTTTATGGTGTTAAGTACCGGTTCAAGCCTTGCGCCGCATTGCTTCCTGTAGAAATCATCACTAAATGCCTTAAGGTCAATGTTTGCACCATTAAGGTATCCTGAGAGCTCATCAAGACATTTTTCAGTCATATATCCATTTGTAATAAATACATTTTTCAGACCCTTTGAAGTGGCGATAACCGCGGTTTCTTTTGCAAGTTCAAAGAAAATTGTAGGTTCCGTATATGTATATGCAATCGTCTCTGCATTTATCTTCAGTGCCTCATTGACTATATCTTCTGGTGAGATCCTTTCACCTGATAATACCTTGCTGTTAACCGGCATCTGTGAGATATCGCTGTTCTGGCAGAAGCTGCATCTCAGGTTGCATCCCGGGGTTGCTATGGAGTAGGAACCACTCCCGGGAAGAAAATGGAATAACGGCTTTTTTTCAATAGGATCAAGATGCCGTGTAATAACCCTGTCATAAACCAGTGTATAGAGAACCCCGCCTTTATTTTCCCTGACCCCGCATATACCTTTCGAATTATCAGGGATATGGCAATTATGATTACATAAATTACATATGACTTTATTATCTGAAATCTTTTCATAAAGTAGCGCCTCTTTCATTATTTTAGTACCTCCATCTTTTATTTACTGTGACTGATATGTACCCCTTCTATTACAGGCCTTTCTGCCCCTTTGATCTTTTCCTTTAAAAAAAGGTTATCGGTTTTATATCGATAGTTTAATGTTACATAGATACCGATCAGATAACCAAATGGCAGATAACTGATACCGGATATCAGGGGTTTAACGGTTTTCCTGAAAGAGCCCGCAAACAGAGGCAGGCTTTTCCATCGTATCTGGACCGGGCCATAAACCCTGCTCAGCGCTCTTTTTATCTCCCATATACTGTAGGTCTTTATCCCTGAAAACAGGCCTTTTCTGAAGATACCTCTTATCTTCTCCCAGCGAATATAACAGGAGATGCTGTTGAAAAAGAGAATAAATACACCCCTTTTGGCAACTCTGCCCGCCTCCTCCAGTACCGGAAGCGGATCATCCAGAAACTCAAGGGTGTTTATAAGAAAGGCAAGATCAAATTCATTATCTTCATATGGAAGATCCTCTGCATAGGCCTTTTTCAGTTCACACCTGTCACCAAGCCGATTTTTTGCAAGGTTAAGCATATAGGGTGATGCATCTACGCCTGTGAGGTCCATGCCGTGTCTGCCTGCAACATAAAGATGGTTCCCTGATCCACAGCCAATATCAATAACCCTTTCATGCTTGAAGGGTCTGAGGGTTTCAGATATCATATGCTCAAGAAAAAAATCCATGTGAAGACCTTTAGGTGAGCTGCACCATTCTTCATAGGCCTTTGCGAGTTGGATATCAAAAATAATTCCCATATGTGAAACCTGAAGATGTCAAAACATGTTTATCTGTTTACCGGCTGGGTAAAGGGTCAATCCAATTAAACAGATGAAGATTAACCAAAATATGCAGGCAAGTCAAATATTGTTATGCAGATAACCCTAGCCATTAATCATCCTTATCCTTTCAAAGGCAGGCTTAAACTCTTTCCACATTTGAAGGCCTATCCTGTTCTGGGTATCCTTAATCTCATCAAGTGTCTCTTTTTCAGTAAGGGGGTTAATAAGAACGGCACGCAGTACCACTATATTCTGGGGACGATAGATTGTTGATTCAAGGGTTGTTCTTGAAACAAATGTAGTATCGTCTTTTCTTAAGGCCCTGTGAAGCTTTATATTCAGGCTATTGATCAGCCGGTTGGTTTTTTGTATCCTGGTTTCTGTCTTTTTTTCTTTTTTTCCGCTTTGTGTCCTGCTTTTTTTCCAGATCACTATCTGGTTTTGTACCTGTTCAGGTATGAAACGGTAATTCAGTATGAAAAGATCAGGGTTGTTCAGGGTTTCAAAATTGCCGCACGAGTCAAGTATCTCTTTAAAATAATCTGTTGAATTCCTCGCATGCCTGAAAAGCAGGCCGTATCCCTTGCTGCCTATAATCTTAAGCGAGGCCCAGGGTTTCAGGCATGCAAAAGGCCGTGATCCTTCAAGCGTAAATCTGCCTGTATCAACAGAGTTTTTTCTTATTATATATCTTGAGGAGTGCTTGATATAACCCAGGTCCTTTTCGCTTTTAAAAATGGCAAGCCCCATACTTGCAGGACAATATAGGAGTTTATGAGAGTCAAAGGCCACAGAGTCGGCTTTTTCTATACCTTTAAAAACCGGCCTGTATTCATCTGCGAGCAGGGCGGGCCCTCCCCAGCTTGCATCAACATGGAAATGGGTGGATGATTCCTGTGATATCTCTGCCAGGGCTTCCAGGTCATCGATGTTTCCGGTTTCAGTGGTGCCGGCAATGCCTATTATAGATATGATTTTTGTACGGTCCTTACCCTTGCTTTTATTGAATTTCTTTACCCTGAGCAGCAGCTTTTTAATGTCTATGCGGTTATTCATATCAACAGGGATGTTTATTACATTTGATTCACCTATCCCAAGGATATTGGCCGCCTTTGTTATAGAATAATGTCCCCTCGTTGATACGAGGATTACCCCCCTGGAATAACCATAATGCCTGAGTGCACTCACTGCACCCGCTACCCTGAAACCGGGGAAATCACCATCTGGAGGAAATGCCTTTTCTCTTGCAACCATAAGGGCTGTTACATTTGAAAGGGTGCCATCAGATGTTACATTGCCCAGGGATACCTTTGGGTTATGAATGTTTTTTTCATAAAAATTCGGTTTTTTATTAAAGATAAGGTTATGCACCCACGCCACAAGTTCCCTTTCCACAAAGCTTGAGGCCCTTGCTGTTTCAATCTTTACCTGGTTCTGGTTCAAAGCTGCAATGATCATCTCAAGCAGTATCATGAAATATGGGACGGCGCTTGTCATATGCCCGATATAATATGGATTGCCCACCTTTACAGAGTGGTCTATTACCTTTAATTTTATCTCGGAGAGGACATCTTTTATCAGTAGCGGGCTGTCAGGGATAGAGGTCTCACTAAAAATATTACTGAGGTCAGGTAGCGTTGCACTGCTGTGTATGCCACCTTTTTCCTGGAAAAAATCATGTATGAGTTCGAGCAGTTCATGGCCGAATTCAACGAACTTGTCAGGAGATTCCGGCATGATGAAAAGCTTTTTAAGGTAATCAATGTTTGTTTTTATTTTTCTAATCTGATCCATCTCTTTCTATATCCGTTATACTGCACTTGCCTTATTAGAAAATGACACCTTTCATATGCCTGAAAGATACTATTTCTGCAGTTCTTTTATATCCTCAAGTAGATAGGCCAGACGGTCAAGGGTCTCTTCACTAAGGTCATCTTCATTTTTCTTAAGGTGCTTTTTAAGGCTGTTTAATTCATTTTCAATATCAATAATACTGTTATGTGCCGGTTTAAAATAATCCTTGCGTGCCTCAGGAACGGTGATCTTTTCACTTATCATTTCCCTTGGCTTGAGGATCAGTCTCTCCCTGTAAGAAGGGATATGGACCTCAAAACCAAAGTTGCTTCTCATCTTATCTGCAAATATCTCACTTGAACTCTGCTCCCCATGAATAACAAAAACCCTTGGTTTTGATTCCCTGAAATTACCTACCCAGTCAAGAAGATCATTCTGATCTGCATGGGCGGAAAAACCGCCTATGGTAAATACCTTTGCATTAACGTCGACACTCTCTCCGAATATCTTGACTGATCTGGCCCCGTCGACTATTTTCCTCCCGGTTGTTCCTTCAGCCTGATAACCTACTATAACAATGCTCGCCCCCTTTCTCCAGAGATTATGCTTGAGGTGGTGTTTGATCCTGCCCGCTGTACACATCCCGTTTCCGGCTATAACTATTGCAGATCCCGGAGAATTATTTATCGCCATTGATTCTTTTGTTGCGGAGGTAAAACGTAGATTCTGCATGTCAAAGGGATCAAACCCCTCCTTGACTATGGCCATTGCCTCATCATCATAGTATTTCCTGTTCTTTCGGAATATCTGTGTAGCTTTAATGGCAAGGGGGCTGTCAAGATATATGGGTATATGCGGAAGTTCGCCATTCCGTTGGAACTCGCCAAGGATATAAATTATTTCCTGTGTTCTTTCTACTGCGAAGGCAGGTATTATTACCTTTTCATTATTGGTCACCGCATGTTTGATTGCTACCAGAAGTTCTGCTTTGCTATCGTTAAAAGAGCGGTGCAACCTGTTTCCATAGGTGGATTCTATAAATAGATAATCAGCAGCAAAGATTTCAAAGGGGTCTTTTACTATCAACTGGTTTTGTTTTCCAATATCCCCGGAGAAGACGATCTTAATCTCCCCGCCATTTGTTTCCAGCCATAGTTCAAGTATGGAAGAGCCTAAAATATGTCCGGCATTTCTCAGCCTGGCCTTGATCCCCGGTTCCACCTGGATAATGTTATCCCTTTCAACAGGAGAAAAAAGTCGTATGGCATCTTCTGCATCTTTTGTAATATACAGGGGCTCGATTCCAGACCTTGATTGTCTTTTATTTTTTTTGGTCTGCCATTCTGCATCCATTTCCTGGATATGGGCTGAATCCAGGAGCATTATTTCACATAATTCTGCTGTGGGTGGAGATGTAATTATCCTTCCTGAAAAGCCATCTTTTACAAGTTTGGGTATTCTACCGCTGTGATCTATATGCGCATGTGTCAGAAAGAGGGTGCTGATATCTTTTGGGTTAAAACCCCAGTCAGCCCAGTTACGGAGCTCCATCTTTTTATTGCCCTGAAATAGACCGCAGTCGACAAGTATTTTTTTACCCTCTGCGCTTTCCACCAGAAAACTGGAACCTGTTACTCCACCGGCACCGCCCATACAAGAAATCCTGATCATTATTCTTTCCTTTCTTTAATGTGTTAATCTGATTTTATACCAGTATTGAGACCGATTTTTTAACCCGGTTCATGAGATGACCGGGTAACGGAATTCAATCCCCTGGTAATTCCTCAAAATTATCTGGTCTCCCTTTATTGCCTTTACATATTCGGGTAATACAGGTATTTTCCCGCCTCCATAGGGGAGATCAATCACAAACCTCGGCACCCCTATACCTGAGATATTTCCTTGAAGCCCGGCCATTATCTCTATACCTTTAGTAAGAGGGGTCCAGAAATGGGATGTCCCCTTAACCAGATCCGCCTGAAACAGATAATACGGCTTTACACGAATTGCAAGAAGTCTTCTCATCAGCTCTGAAATAGTTACAATATCATCATTGATCCCCTTGAGAAGCACAGTCTGACAACCCAGTGGTATCCCTGCGTCTGCAATCATCTTGCAGGCCATGGATGATTCAGGAGTAATCTCCGCAGGGTGATTGAAATGGGTATTAATATAAAGGGGGTGATGTTTTTTAAAAATATTAAGCAGTTCCGGGGTTATCCTCTGCGGAAGGGTACATGGCACCCTTGAACCAATCCGGATGATCTCCACATGGTCAATGGCCTTTACCTTTGACAGGATACTGTCAAGCCTTTCATCTGAAAGCAGCAGAGGATCACCCCCTGATAAAAGCACATCCCTTATGGTTTTTGTTTTTTCTATGTATCTTAATCCTTCCTTTATTGATTCTTCTGTTACCATAGAGGGGTGGCCGACCTTTCTTTTTCTGTTGCAGAACCTGCAATACATTGCACATCTCCCTGATATCAGAAAAAGCACCCTGTCAGGATATTTATGTGTCAGTCCAGGCACAGGGGAGAGATTTTCCTCATCAAGGGGGTCTATATAGCCTTTATGAGATTCGATCTCTCTTATGTCCGGTATGGCCTGTTTCATTAAACGGTTATCTGATCTGATCAGATTAAAATAGTAGGGGTTGATAAGCATCGGGTATATTTTTACTACCTGATCAATATCAGGGCTGTTAAACCCTTCCATATTCGGCAATTCGTCAGATCTTTTTATGCTTTTGGCAAGTAAATCTTCCCACAACACTGCTGGATCTTTTCTTTTAAAAATAATCTCCAATCTTTTACCTGAAATGCCTCTAGCTAAAACAGTATATCCATTAAATCCAGTACAGAATTTATGCTGTACATTTTAATGTTATGGGGGGCTCTGCAACCCTCGAAATTACTCTTTGACAGGATACATTTTTTAAATCCCATTTTTTCAGCCTCTTTTATCCTGGTTTCTGGCTGGATAACCCCTCTTACCTCACCGGCAAGACCTACTTCACCGAATACAATCATCTCCGGGTCAACTGGCCTGTTCAGGAAACTGGAGATCATAGCTGCTACAATACCCAGGTCAGCAGCTGGTTCATCTACCTTAAGGCCGCCAGCCACATTTACAAATATATCCTGATCCCCCATTTCAATACCCATTCTTTTTGCAATGACAGCAACCAATAGTGAGATACGATTGTGATCTACACCGATCGCTGTTCTTCTTGGCATCCCGAAAGGGCTGGGGCAAACCAGAGCCTGTATCTCCAGCAGCAGAGGGCGGGTGCCTTCAAGGCATGGGATTACAATTGATCCTGAGGCGTTTTCAGGCCGTTCTTCAAGGAATATTCTTGAAGGGTTTCCAACCTGGGCTAGACCTGTCTCATTCATCTCAAATACACCAATTTCATTGGTTGAGCCGTAACGGTTTTTTATGGCCCTTATTATCCTGAATGTATGGCTTGCGTCTCCCTCAAAATAGAGCACTGTATCTACAAGATGTTCCAGTATTTTGGGGCCTGCTATTGAGCCCTCCTTTGTAATATGCCCGATCAGTATGGTAGGGATGCCCTTTTCCTTTGCCCATCTGAGTATCTTGCCAGATACCTCGCGAATCTGCCCCACACTCCCCGGTGCAGATGGCAGTGTATCTGTGTATGTTGTCTGTATGGAGTCCACAACAAGCAGGTCTGTTTTAATATCCCTGATCCTTTCAAAAAGTTCCTCTATTCGTGTGCCTGTAACTATAAAAATATTTTCTGAATTTATTGAAAGCCTCTGTGCCCTGAGTTTTATCTGCTGTGCAGATTCCTCCCCTGATAAATATATGGTATTCAGGTTTTGAAGGGAGAGTTTACCCGCCACCTGCAGAATTAGTGTTGACTTCCCTATGCCCGGTTCTCCTCCTAAAAGTAAAAGAGAACCGGGGACAATGCCGCCGCCTATTGCCCTGTCAAATTCATCCAGGCCGGTTTTAATCTTGCTGTCAGGGTTAAACTCAATACTGCTTATCTCCTGAGGTGCGCTCATGGTAAGTTGTAACAGGCCGGTTTTCCCGGGATCATGAAACAACTCCTCAACAATGCTATCCCACTGGTTACAGTCCGGGCATTTTCCAAGCCATTTTGGTGTCTGGTACCCGCAGTTCTGGCATATATATATAATTTTGGGGTTTTTTGCCATGAGTATGCCTGAAATATCCTGCTATTTAAACTTTATTTCCGCCCCCTGGGTTTTTGAGAGCTCTACCAATTCGGTTCGCCATTTTTCTATTCCTGTGCGACCCTCTTCAAGTTTTCTATTACCCTGCTCTATTATTCTCTGATCCCTGTTTTCAAGCCCTAACATAATTGTCTGAAATCCTTCCATGGTAGATTCTGCTGCTTTAATATAGAAAGAATGTACCTGTTTAACCTCAAGTGTTTCGGGCCTTATCTCTCTGAGGCCGGTTAAAAACCTCTTATAGGTAGGGATAATATAATCTTTCAGGGCATCAAGAAGCTTTTGGTCGGTAGTTGAATTTTCACCTGTAACTGATCCATAAGTCTCAAGTGATTTTTGTTCAAGCTCGGCAATGGCAATCAGCCCCTGATTTACATAGTTTACAATATCGCTGGCAGCAGGACCGGAAACCAGTTTGCCACCGGTATTATTTTGTCCTGATGCACAACTAAAGAATGTGATCATAAAAATAACAAAGGTGAGAAATATACATGTTAAGTATTTCATATTTTATCCTCATTTGAATTGAATTAATATTTTTCATTTGCTGTAAAGGTAATATTAATATTATGGAAATATCAAGTTAAATATCAGGGCATTGGTCTAACTTTTTTGTTGATTTTGTCTGTATTATGCTTTATAAGATACAACTATCTTCTTATTAGTGATTTCATTTACAATAAATAAGGGAAAAAAAGACAGTTTTAAAAAAAGCTTGACTCTGTTTTATTATTGTTATTTAATCCTGTCTTCATGAATGGGAGGGGCTAAACATTAACCTAGGAGGGTTTAAGATGAAAAGAAGTTTTTCATGGAAGATTGTTGTTAGTATTTTGTCATTGGCGTTAATTCTGGTACCGGTAACTTCATCTGTTTCCTTTGCCCAGGCTGAATCAGGCGCTGCAGCAGCTGGCTCAGCTGGCGCAGGCGGGGCAGCTGGACTCAGCACAGCCGCTATTGTTGGTATCTCTGCAGCAGTAGTTGCAGTTGGTGTTGCAGTAGCAGCAGCTATCGACGATGATGACACCGCTGCGGCTCACCACCACCCATAATTATTCACAACAAATGTTTTTTAGGGGACCTGCATTCCAGGCCCCCTGAATTTTTTTATCCTTTTCTAATAACAATGAATTTGTTTTATGGATTAGTGTTATCTTCTCACTTTTAGAATCCTTTGTTTCTCTTTAATTATCAATATTTGTTAATGCCTTTGTGTTTAGTTCTTGATAAAAGGATAGTTGTAATATATAAACCCGATGATGCTTTGTAAATAACATCTGGCCGGTTTTTTCAATATATTAATATTACTCAAAAATGTATGAAAGGTGTTTTAATGATGATCTCTTTTTCATGCCGAAATTGCTTTAAGCTTTTTACATATTTTTTTTTGATATCTTTTATGTTTTCCCCAAAACTATCTTTTGCCCAGACTTCAGGGTCTCTAATAGAACAGAAAATTAAGGAAAAAACAGGTGTTACCTCAATAAGTACCATTGGTGCAGATATTAACGATTATGGATATAAAAGATCATTAAGCGATTCGATTAAAGATGAGATAATCAGTGGCCTCAATGCAGAAGAGCTACAAATGTTATTTGAAAAGCTTGATGATGCAGACAGGCAGGATCTGTTTAGCCATATTTCTTCATCACAGAAAAGGGTTGTTTTCGTTACACTTACCGATAATGAAAAACAAAAGATATTCCAGACCCTCGGTGATAAAGATAAAATTGATCTTTTTGGTATGATTGAGGACAAGGAGAGGATAATTATCCTGAGCAACCTTGGATACATGGAAAAATCCAGGCTCATAAACAGCCTTTCCATCTCTGAAAAAAAGATATGGCTGGAAAAATACCCTGAATTAGCCTCTTTGATTGAATTAAAAGGGGAGGAGTTTATACCGGAAGGGGCTGAAAAAGGTGTTTCAAGGCTTGAAGAGATCTTTTCGGGTCAATTTCCTTCAAGTATTAATAAGGAGATTCGCCAGTTTGGATATGATTTTTTTATGCAAAAATCATCCTTTTCTCCTGAAAAAAATGTGCCAGTGAGCAGTGAATATTCTATCGGTCCTGGGGATTCATTTACCATTAACCTATGGGGAAATGTAGAGGAAGCACATTATGCAACTGTATCAAGGGATGGCACCATTACCCTCCCCAGGCTGGGAACCCTTTCAGTCAGCGGATTGACATTTTCTGAACTAAAAGAGTTTCTATGTAACAGATTCAAAGAGTATTATCCTGACTTTAAAATGAACATAGCAATGGATGCCCTCAAATCCATTGACATATTCATGGTCGGTGAGTTGAACAACCCTGGCACTTACAGCATTAGTTCTCTATCCTCTGTTGTATCAGCTCTGTATGCCTCTGGCGGTCCCAATAAAAACGGCACACTGCGAAATATTAGCATTCTGAATAATGGTGAACTTATAAAAAAAATCGATCTTTATGATTTTTTCATTAGTGGTGCAAAAGGTGATGATATTACCCTTAAACAGGGTTATACAGTATTTGTACCTGTTATCGGCCCGACAGTAGCTGTTGCAGGACATGTCAAGAGGCCTGCCATTTATGAGATAAAAGAGGGGCAGACACTGGATCAGATAATAGACTTTGCAGGGGGGCTGCTTCCCACAAGTCATCTTCAGAATATAATTGTTGAGAGAATTGTGGGGCAAAAGGGGAGGGTAGTGGTCAGTTTTGATATCGATCCCTCAAATGATAAAACAGCCCAGAATCTGAAAACAGTATTGAAAGATGGTGATCTGGTAAAAATATACCCTGTACATAAAAATATCGAAAAGGTGGTATACCTTGAGGGTAATGTTAAATATCCCAATGAATATGAGTTAAAGGAAGGGATGAAATTAAAGGATATTATACCCTCATACGATTACCTGTTACCGGAGTCATATCTTCCTCAGGCTGAAATATTAAGGCTGGTCCCCCCGAATCTCCACCCTGAAGTAAGGCCATTTGATCTTGGAAAGATGCTGGATGGAGACGAGAGTGAGAATCTTGAACTTAACGACAGAGACAGGATCATAATCTACAACGCATGGGAAAAACAGAATATTCCAGAGGTATCTATAAGTGGAGCAGTGAGAAATCCGGGTATCTTTAGATTATACAAAGATATGACAGTCAAGGACCTGATTTTTGCTGCGGGTAATGCAACTAAAGATGCCTATCTGGAAAAGGGCGAGCTTACGCGTGTGCTTTCAGGTGATTCAGGTGCAGATATTGTCAAGATCGATTTTTCACCTAAAAGGGCAACAGAGGGTTATCCTGAAGATAATATCACCCTTCAGGAAGATGATAAGGTTTTTATTAGAGAGATCCCCAACTATAAAACTTCGCTTGAAAAAAAGGTGTATCTTGAAGGGGAGTTCAGATTCCCTGGCGAATACAGCTTTAATGAGGGTGAAACCATCTCATCTGTAATAGAAAGGGCGGGCGGTCTGACCGAAGATGCATATCCATATGGCGCTTTTTTTACCCGTGAATCAGTAAAAGAGATGCAGACAGAGAGGAAAAGAGAATACATAGAGAAGCTTGAGCAGGATATCTTTACTATCAGCGCCTATTCTGCTGAAACAGCGCTTGATGCATCACAGGCCAGTGTTGCCATGCAGACACTTAATGCAAAAAGAGAGATGCTCGAAAGACTGAAACAGGCTGAGCCGACCGGGCGTATGATAATCGATATTGCTGAAGCATTACTTATACCATCAGGTGATAATGATCTTGAGTTAAGGGCCGGTGACAGGATTGTTGTAGGGAAAAGACCCGATTCTGTCTTTGTCATAGGAGAGGTATATAATCCGAATGCAATAATATGTAAGACCCGTAATGATGTGGGTGATTATCTTAATCTTGTCGGAGGAATTACAGGTAATGCAGATAAGAAACAGCTTTATATTGTAAGGGCAGATGGCACTGTAATAAGTAAAAAACAGGAGAAATTCGGATTGTTTAACTGGGACAGTTCATCACACAGATGGGGATTTGGCTCCTTTAATAGCATTGAAATGAAACCAGGAGATACCATAATTGTCCCCAAAAAGGTTATGAAATATGGCTGGCTTAAGCTTTTTAAGGATACTTCAAATATTCTCTATCAATTGGCTGTAGCAGCAGGAGTGCTTAATGATATAATAGATGATTAAGTAAAATGCACTGAGTTTTTTATTGATTTACTGACAGGCATCACTGAAAAAGTGATGCCTGTTTTTTTAACACTTATGTTATCCGCATTTTGAATAACCGCATGAATGGCATGTCATACAGCCCTCTTCAAAACTGATTGTCTGTCCGCATTCAGGGCATTTTTCACCCATAAAGGTATTTGAAGAGTTAGATGGCGCGCCTGTTTTTATTTTGCCATTCATGTATCTGTTTTTAAGTACCCGTCCTATGGCATCAGGAATAGAAAGCACAAGCCCATCCTTCTGGAAGATCGGGTATTCACCGCCTATCCCCTCTATCTGTTTTACAATCTTTTCTACCTCTACGCCGGATCTGAGTGCAAGCGAAACTAGACGACCTATAGCCTCTGTCTTGGCTGTGGTTGATCTGCCTGATTTACCAATCGTTGCAAAAACCTCAAATGGTTTACCATCCATTTCTGTAACAGTAACATACAGGTTCCCCATACCTGTCATCATCTTTGATGTAAAGCCCTCAAGGGTCTCAGGCCGTTCCTTGATATCAGCAAGACTTGCGGCACTTTTTACCTTTTCTTTATCGCTGAAACTCAATACCTGATTTTCTTTGCTCCCGTCTCTGTAGATGGTAACACCTTTGCACCCAAGCTCGTAGGCGGTGTTATATACCTTTCTCACATCCTCAACAGTGGCATCCATAGACAGGTTAACTGTTTTTGAGACAGCATTGTCTGTATGTTTTTGGAATGCCGCCTGCATTCTGATATGCCATTCAGGGGTAACATCATGGGCTGTTACAAATATTTCTCTTACATCCTTGGGGATCTGCTTTAGCCCATGAATAGAACCCCTTTTAGCGATAGTATCCATAAGTTCGGCGCTGTAAAAACCCCTTTCCTTGGCGACTGTTTCAAAATAGGGGTTAACCTCTGTCAGGATGCTGTTATCCATTACTCTCCTTACAAAGCTTAAGGCAAATAGAGGTTCGATGCCGCTGGAACATCCTGCAAGTATGCTCAGTGTGCCTGTTGGGGCAATTGTGGTAGCAGTTGCATTCCTGTATTTTTTATTTTCCTGGTCTTTGAATATGCTGTAATTGAAATTTTCAAATACCCCACGCTCCTCGGCTAGAAATTTTGATGCCTCATGAGATTCCTTCTGTATATAACTCATAACCTCTTCAGCAGTTTCAAGCGCCCTCTCAGAGTTGTACGGGATTTTCAACTGATAAAGCATGTCTGCAAAACCCATAATGCCAAGCCCTATCTTCCTGTTACCCTTCACCATTGCGTCTATGTCCGGCAGGGGATACTTTGACATGTCAATAGTGTTATCCAGGAATCTCACGCTCCACCAGATCAGCTCCTTCAGACCTTCATAGTCAATTTTAGGCGCTTCCTGATTCTCGATTACATACTTTGCAAGGTTGATGGAACCAAGATTACATGCCTCCATGGGGAGGAGAGGTTGCTCGCCACATGGGTTGGTGCTCTCAATTTCACCGAGTTCAGGGGTAGGGTTGTCCCGGTTAATCCTATCAAGAAAGATAATCCCCGGGTCCCCGTTCTGCCATGCCTGTGTTAAAAGTGCATTATAAACCTCTGTGCTGCTCATTTCCCCTGCTTTGCGTCTATCCCTCGGATCTATAAGGTCATAATTTTCACCTTTTTTCAGCGCCTGCATGAATTTATCAGTAACACCTACCGAGATATTGAAGTTGTTTAATTCCCTGTTATCCCTTTTGCAGTATATGAATTCCATGATATCAGGGTGATCAACCCTCAATATCCCCATATTGGCGCCCCTTCGAGTACCGCCCTGTTTGACCTGTTCTGTTGCAGTATTGAATATCCTCATAAAGGATATGGGGCCAGAAGCTACACCGCCAGTTGTTCCAACCCTGCTGCTTGTGGGCCTGAGTCTGGAAAATGAAAATCCTGTGCCGCCTCCTGATTTATGTATCAGTGCGGCGTTTTTTAATGAATCAAATATGGCATCCATGCTGTCTTCTACAGGAAGCACGAAGCATGCAGCAAGCTGACCCAGGTGCCTGCCTGCATTCATAAGGGTGGGCGAGTTTGGGAGAAATCTGAATTCAGTCATCATGCGGTAAAAATTTTCCTCAACCTTTTCAATAGAAGCTTCATTCCCATATTTTTTTTCAGCGAGGGCTATATGATGCGCCACCCTTTTGAACAGTTGTTCGGGTGTTTCGACCACATTTCCATTGCTGTCCTTTTTCAGGTATCTGGTTTTTAAAACAGTATAGGCATTTTCAGATAGGTTAATCTTCTCTTTAAGAAAAAATGAGCCTTCCAGTTTTATGGGCGTATTTTTCTTAAGGCCATATTCAAGCAGTTTAGCCTCGACAATCTCTTCCAGGAGGGGAATGGTTATGGTCTTCAGGTCCATCTGGTGGATCTCTTCCCTTAGTGCCCTGCTTATATCCATTGCACATGAACTGTCTATTGAACTCTCCCTTATCAGCATATCTGAAAAGAGGTTATCATCCCATCTGTAAGCTGCAAGATCAAAAGTACCATCTTTTGTAACAAGGAATTTACTCTGCTGACCCATATACCACCCTCCATAAAATAAATTGACGGCCTATATCTTATATTATTTATAACAATATATCATTTTCCCTGTGATGAAAAAGAAATGAAAAATCAATTGCTAAAACAATAATAGAGAGCCAGATTATCAGCTCTTCGGTCACGTTTTATACAGATGATTTCAATTATTTATATACCCGTATATTGAATGAATAGCATTCTAGGGCACAATATATAGTATGTCAATAAATTCTTCCGGGTTTTATTAAAAAAAGAGATAATTTATAAGGGGTGCATATCAGTTGTTTCCTGTGATTCTTTTTAATTGTTTTTCATTTACAGCTTGAAGATATGACAAGGAAAGTAAGGAATATTATCTCCATATGAATGGCACAAAAAATGCATATTGATGCATTGTCTGAAAAAATCTACTGATATTAAATATATTTCAATTATATTATCAAAAATTAGTACTATTATTAATGAAATAAACAGCATTTCAAGTATTAATAATTAAATTAGAATTGTTTGTATTGTTTAACGCATACTAACATAAAAAGACAATACTTGTTGTTCGGTTTTACCGGTTTATTTGAAATAACATTTTACCTGTAAAATGAGTGATTTATTCGATTTACCTGTTTTGATTGAAAAAACAGAGATACCGGTTGTTAGAAAATTGTCGCTTATTGCAGCGATTATTGACGATTTACAGGTTGATCAAATGACCTAAACCAGTTTTGGAAAGATGCGTAACAGGGGTGTTAATCATATTTCATTAACAAGGAGTGAACGGAAAATGAGAGATATCAGCATTAAATGGCAATTATTGGCGATCTGTATTTTCCTGGTATCTGTACCAGTGATAATTCTGGGTGTAATGAGTTATCAGAACACAAAGGCTGAAACTTACGATCAGATAGAAAACCGCCTGAAACAACAGGCCTTACAGGTTAAGCTGCTGGTGAAAAATGTCTATCTTGAGATATTAGATAACAGCAAAAAGGCGGATGAGATTGCCAGAAAGACAGTCTATTCTCAGGCTGAGGCCATATCACGGTTTCTCATGGATTGGGATGGCCCTGTCAATAAACTTGATAGCATCATATCTTCTATAAAGGTAGGTGAAACCGGATATATCTGGGTAACTGACTATAACGGAAATATGCTGGTTAACAGGGATAAAGAGAGTATAGGAAAAAATTTTATGGATACCAGAGACGCGGAGGGGAGTCTGTTTTTCCAAGAGGCAATATCCAAGGCAAGAAATCTGTCTCAAAGCCAGGTCGCATATCAGGTTTACCCATGGAAAAATGCAGGAGAGGAAAAGGCACGGAATAAAATAGCTGCCCTGTTGCATGATGTTCCTCGTAAACGTGTCATGGGAATAAGCGTATATTTTGATGAGATAATAGATGCAAATTATGCTGAAAAGAAGATTGATGAACTCAAAAAACAGCTTGCAGAAATAGTTATCGGTAAGACAGGATATATATTTATACTCGATGAAGCCGGTAAATATGTGCTTTCGTACAAACGTGAACGCGATGGGGAGAATATCTGGAATACAAAGGATTCAAATGGAGCCCATTTTATCCAGGAGATAGTAACCAGGGGATTAGCTCTTGATGCAAATGATACTGCCACCACCTATTACCCCTGGCAGAACAAAGGTGAGTCAGGCATACGTATGAAGCTTGCGAGCTATGCCTTTTTCCCTGAATGGAAATGGATCATATCGCCATCAGCCTACCAGGATGACTTTCTTGACGGTCTGAAAAAGATACAGTCTTTAACCATTATTATTTGTATAGTTGCTATTATTCTTGGCTCTATAATAGCCTATGCATTTACTCACTTTATGACCAGGAAGTTTATCAATCTTGTTAAAATTATGCAGAGGATATCAGAGGGAGACCTCACGGTTAATGCTGAAAAGGATACAGGAAAGAATGAGATCGGGATGATGAACAGTGCAATGGTTCAAATGGTGGATAAACTTCGAAGTGTGGTTACAGATGTGAAGGCTGCTGCGGCCAATGTTGCATCGGGAAGTGTTCAGATGAGTTCAAGCAGTGAAGAAATGTCAGAGGGTGCTACTGAACAGGCCTCTTCAGCAGAGGAGGCATCCGCATCTGTTGAAGAGATGACAGCAAATATTAGGCAGAATGCAGATAATGCGCAGCAGACGGAAAACATAGCCATGAAGTCATCTTCCGATGCCAAGGAGGGCGGAAAGGCAGTGAATGAAACATTAAAGGCCATGAAGGAGATAGCTGAGAAGATCACCATTATAGAAGAGATTGCTCGTTCCACCGACCTCCTTGCACTGAATGCAGCAATTGAGGCGGCAAGGGCAGGTGAACATGGTAAGGGCTTTGCTGTCGTTGCCTCAGAGGTCAGGAAACTTGCGGAACGAAGTAAAAAGGCAGCAGGAGAGATAAGCAAATTGTCATCGTCGAGTGTTTCGGTTGCTGAAAGCGCGGGAGAGATGCTGGCAAAACTTGTCCCCAATATTCAGAAGACCGCCGAACTTGTACAGGAAATCAGCGCTGCAAGCAATGAGCAGGCCACAGGAGCTGAGCAGATAAATCAATCGATACAGCAGCTGGATCAGGTTATACAGCATAATGCATCAATCTCTGAAGAGTTGAATGCAACAGCCGAAGAGCTTGCTTCTCAGGCAGAACAGCTCCAGGCAACTATAGGTTTTTTCAAGATATCATTTGAGGGAGATTTGTCTGATGAAAAAAAAGCTGTAAAAATGATCAGGGAGGGGATGCCAAAGGAAAAATCCAGATATAAAAGGATCATTAAAAAACTGGTTCATGATACTGAGCCGGAAAATGATGTGAAAAAAGATACTGTGAAAAAAAAGTCGGTGATATTAGATATGAGCAGTGATGAAAAGGCTTTCGATGAATATGATAAAGAGTTCAGTAAATACTAGAGAAGCGGCGGGATATCAGGTTACTTTAGAATATTAACAGTATGGCGAGTATATTAAAATGGATGATCTAAATATGGAAGTAAGCACAGAGTTTCTCTCTTTTCAACTCGCTGACGAATTGTTCGCTATTGAGGTCAGCAAGGTAAGAGAGGTCCTCGAATATACAATTATCACAAGGGTCCCTGGATCAAAAGACTTTATGGAGGGAGTGATCAATGTCAGGGGAAGCGTTGTTCCTGTGATGGATCTGAAAAAGAAATTAAATATCTCTGAGTCAGATACAGGTATCAATACGCGTATTGTAATAATGGAGCTGATCCTGAATGATGAAAAGGTGGTCGCAGGTTTTATCGCAGACTCGGTCAGGGAGGTGATGTCTCTATCTCCGGGGCAGATTCAGGCTCCTCCCAAATTAGGGAGTAAGTTGAGAATCGATTATTCAAAGGGCATTCTTGAGCAGGATGATACCCTGGTAATAATCCTTGATATAGAGCGCATTATTACAGGTGATAACGCAGTTCATATAACGATGGATACTGAAAGATATACAGTATCTGATGAGGTCCCCGCACCTTGAAGATATCAGGCCCCAGGGCAGGCTTGACTCAAATTTTTTGATGATTATTTTATTGCCGCATGAGTCAAAAAATAAATTTAAGGGGGTGATCTTATGAACAGCTTATTAAGTTTAATTCCAGGAACTGGTCTTGCGCCCAACAGGAAACTGTTTGATCGCTTCTTTGATGACTGGGGTCTGGAAACGGTTTTTAGTGAAGACAAAGAATGGGTACCGGCCTTTGATATTGCTGAGAATGAAAAGGATTATGCGGTTACAGCGGAGCTTCCCGGCATTGATATAAAAGATGTTGATATTACACTGTCCGAAGGTATCCTTACTGTTAAGGGGGAAAAGAGACAGGAAAAGGAGGAGACCTCTGAAGGGTTTCACAGGATTGAAAGGCGTTATGGCTCTTTTAACAGGAGCTTCAGGATCCCTGGCAAGGTAGAGGCTGATAAAATTGATGCAACCTATAAGGATGGTGTATTAAAGGTTGTGCTTCCAAAGGCAGAAGGAACAGAAACAAAAAAGATTGAGATAAAATAACACATTGACTGATTTGAAAAAGAAAGAGGGTATCACCAACGGGTGATACCCTCTTTTTATCCCTCTCCGAAACCTCATCTAAACAACAACATCTATGGGTTTTGGTTTTGCACCGGCATTATCATCACGGTCCGGTTCACCATATTTATTGTATAAAGTACCTGTATCAAAGCGTCGTGTGTCAGGGTTTTTTTCTGTGATCTTATCCCTGTTATTATTGAGCTTCGCCTCTTCGCTGCCTCCTGATTTCTCAACAGGTTTTATCTTGTCAGGCCCATCTTTTTTCCTGACCTTAAACTCCCCTTCACCGGGATTGTTTATTACTACAGAGGAATCTATAATCATATGCCACCTCCTTATATAAGGAACCTTTCTTTGAGGGAGCGCTGCTGTATATCAAATCCTCACCTTAAAACCTGTCTGGTGAAAAAAGCCCGTTCCATTTTAATATGAACGATATTGTTTTCACCTTACTTTGCAACCCCGCTGTCATATCCCATTGTTTTATGGGACTTAGACCGGAAGTTTTGCGCCCTCTCCTTTCAGAGAGTTTGCCCTCAAGTCTTATCCAATCTTATGATCGGCATCCTGATCTGGAAACTTAAAGGTTTTTTACATTTTTTTTAAATCAGGAAAAACAAGGTGTTAAGGGCATGGTATCCCAGACCTTTCCTGTTGACTAGCCTAAATTCATGGACTAAAGTTGCACTGTAACCAATCAATCTTTTAAAAGGAGATAACCATGAAGTTGCCTGAATATATCACAAAGGAAGAGGTTAAAAGGGTTTGCAAAGAACTGAAGATATCAGACTGGACAGAGAAGAAGGAGGCGATTATATCGATAAAAGAGGCAAAAAAGATCCTTGCTGAAGTGAACTCAAAAAAAATGGATATTGATCCGGCAGAGTTCAAGGCAGGGTTAGAGATAGAGTTGGAACATGGTATAAGGTTTAGTGATGCAAATGTCACCAACAACCACCCTGTTCTTACAGGGATGATAGTGCTGGCGCATCTCAAGGAATCACTTGATTATTATAAACTTCTTGATGTGGCAGAGCTTGAGGGTGACCTTCTAAAGGCTGTGGCCAAAGGCCAGGCAAAAAATATAAAAAGATATTATGAAAGACTTGCAGATGCAGAGATTGCACTTAATAAGGCAGCATTAATGCGACTGAAAAAATAATTACACTGGAGCGGAAGATGAAAATACTTGTAACAGGCGGTGCTGGGTATATAGGCAGCCATACAATGGTCGAGCTCTTGAGCGCTGGCCACGATGTTGTTGTGGTGGATAATCTTTCCAATAGCAAAGAGGAGTCTATTAAACGGGTTCAGGAAATAACCGGGAAGGGTTCTCTCTTTTACAGGGCAGACCTGAGGGACCGAGATGCCCTGACTGATATTTTTAGAAAAAACTCAATAGATGCAGTAATACATTTTGCAGGGCTCAAGGCCGTAGGTGAATCTACACAAAAGCCCCTTGAGTATTACAGTAACAATATCACAGGCACCCTTTGTCTATGCGATGTGATGAGAGAACATAATGTTAAAAAGATAGTATTCAGTTCATCTGCCACGGTCTATGGCGACCCTCATAAGGTGCCCATAACAGAAGACTTCCCACTTTCAGCCACCAACCCCTATGGCAGATCAAAACTTTTTATTGAAGAGATATTAAGAGACCTCCATGCCTCAGACAATGCCTGGGATGTTATCCTGTTAAGGTATTTCAACCCTGTGGGCGCACACGCAAGCGGAAAAATAGGCGAAGACCCGAATGGGATACCCAATAACCTGGTGCCCTATATCTCACAGGTTGCTATTGGTAAACTAAAGATGCTGTCGGTGTTCGGAAATGATTACCCGACCCAAGACGGCACAGGTGTGAGAGACTATATTCATGTTGTGGATCTTGCCATGGGACACGTTAGGGCAATTGACAGGATACAATCGAGGGCAGGCATCAGGGTGTATAACCTGGGCACAGGAACGGGTTACAGTGTCCTTGAAATGATAGAGGCATTCAGTAAGGCATCGGGAAGAGATATTCCATATCAGATCACTGGCAGAAGAAAGGGGGATATTGCCGAGTGTTATGCTGACCCATCACTGGCTAAAAAGGAACTGGGTTGGTCTGCCCGTAAAGGCATTGATGAGATGTGCAGGGACACATGGAAGTGGCAGACCCTTAATCCAAACGGCTATGAATAGAAAAAGGAGATACTGTTGCCATTAAAGGTAAATGAGATATTTTTAAGCATACAGGGTGAGTCCACCAGGGCAGGTTTGCCATGTGTGTTTATACGCCTTACAGGATGCAACCTGAGATGCGCTTACTGTGATACCAGCTATGCCTATGAAGATGGTACCATGATGGAGAGCGAGGCCATCATGGAAAAGGTAAAGGGCTTTAATTGCCCGCTTATAGAGATAACCGGTGGAGAACCCCTGATACAGGATGAAACACCTCAACTCATAAAAGGACTTCTTGATGCTGGTTACACAGTGCTGCTTGAGACAAACGGGAGTCAGGATATAAGCATGGTTGACAGGCGCTGTATAAAGATTATGGATATCAAATGCCCATCAAGTGGTGAAGAGGGGCATAATGATTTAAAGAACCTTAACAGTCTCAGTGAGGGAGATGAACTCAAGTTTGTCATTGCTGACAAGAGAGACTATGATTTTGCAGTTGAGACCCTTGCCCTGATCCCCGCTGATAAACGTGGCTTTATCTATGTGAATTTTTCCCCCTGTTTTGGAAGGATTGAGCCACAGGAACTCTCAGAATGGATATTGAGGGATAAACTTAATGTAAGGCTAAACATGCAGATTCATAAGTATATATGGCCCCCTGACAAGCGGGGGGTGTGAAAAAAGATAGGTTCAAGATTCAAGGTTTAAGATTCAAAATTCAAGATTCAAGATTCAAGATTCAAGATTCAAGGTTAAAGGTTAAAGGTTAAAGGTTAAAGGTTAAAGGTTAAAGGTTAAAGGTTAAAGATTCTAAATGCAAATATTTATATGAACGTATTGTAAGTACAGATCTATCTCCTGTATTGATAAAAAGGTTTTAAGAAATGAATTTTATTCCTGATTTTAGGCGTCCGCAGGAAATCTATCCTGATTCATACTGGTTTATGATACATGAACAGAAGATAATTGTACTTTCAGACAGCGGGACAATTACTATCCCACGGCACATTAATCTTGAGGAGTTTAATATAAAAAGTGACCATGTCCAGTACATGGGCGCATATAACGATGTTTCATGCTATGCGGCTGAGATTGAGTCAACGGAAAATCTCCCCGTATGCCTCTCTATGCATCCACCCCTTACACTTTTAAATAATCTTGATACTGATATGGTAAGGCTCTCAGGTCTTGCGGGCCAGTTTATTACATGGAGCAGAAATCACAGGTTTTGTGGGAAATGCGGAGGCTTAACAGAGGATAAAAATGACGAGCGTGCAAAGATATGTACATCATGCGGCCAGGTATATTATCCGCGCCTTTCACCTGCAATAATAGTGGCAGTCACAAAGGGAGACAGGCTGTTACTTGCTTGTTCCCCCAGGTTTCGATCTCAATTTTACAGTGTTCTGGCTGGTTTTGTTGAGCCTGGTGAAACCCTTGAGGAGTGTGTAAAAAGGGAGGTTAAGGAAGAGGTTGGTATTGAGGTCAAAAATATAAAATATTTCGGGAGTCAGCCCTGGCCTTTCCCTGATTCGCTTATGATAGGGTTTACAGCAGAATATGAGAGCGGTGAGATACAGCCTGACAAAAAAGAGATAACAGATGCGTGCTGGTTTAAAAAGGATGAAATCCCCGGGATACCCTCCAGTATCAGCATTGCCCGCAGGCTTATAGACTGGTTTATCGAGGGCGGAAACCATTAACACAAATAGAATAAATAATATTTTCACCACGGAGAGCACGGAGAACACGGAGTAAAAATTGAAAGAACTCTACGTCTCCTCTGTGGTCAGCCCTAACGATCTATCTCGTACATTATTGGATACATACTATTAAGAACTAATGTAGTTCATTTAATTCACCTGAAAAACGCAGTTGTATTCTTTTTATAATATTTTTTCTCCTCATCTGGATTTGCCTGAAACCATCCTTATATTGGTGTAACAAAGGCGTTAAAGCGCCTGTAGATTCAAACCATATTTTAATCTGGAGGTTTGGATATGAAAATATCAATATTGATCATACTGGCAGCTATTATAGTTTCAGGCTCAGTTAAAATTTACTCCATTGTGAAGGAGGATGGTATGGAAAACATAAATGTAAAAACAGAGACAGCAACAGCAACAGTGGCAGGGGGATGCTTCTGGTGTGTTGAATCAGACTTTAAAAATGTTGATGGGGTAATAGATGTTATTTCCGGTTATACCGGAGGTAAAAAGGAGAACCCTACCTATGAAGAGGTCTCGAGTGGAAAAACAGGGCATGTTGAGGCAGTTCAGGTGATATTTGATCCACAGAAGATAACATATGGTGAAATCCTCGATGTGTTCTGGAGACATATAGATCCCACCGATGCAGGAGGTCAGTTCGCAGACAGGGGAAGCCAGTACAAAAGCGCCATTTTTTATCATAATGAAGAACAGAAAAGGGTTGCCCTTCAATCAAGGGAGAGGCTTGGAGGATCAGCCATCTTTGATCGGCCTGTAGTAACCGAAATAATCAGTTTTGAAAAATTCTACCCTGCTGAAGATTATCATCAGGATTATTCAGCTAAGAACCCTGTAAGGTACAAAAATTACAGGTATCATTCAGGAAGGGAAAGGTTTATTGAAGAGACATGGAAAAATGAAAGAGTTGAAAACACTGCCTCTCAGTGTGATATCCCAGATGATGAGACTTTAAGAAAAAGGCTTTCTGAACTCCAGTATGATGTAACCCGAAAGGGTGCAACAGAGCGGCCATTTAATAATGAATACTGGGATAACAAACGGGAGGGTATTTATGTAGATGTAGTCTCTGGGGAGCCCCTTTTCAGTTCAAAGGATAAGTTTGATTCCGGTTCCGGCTGGCCCAGCTTCACGAGACCCCTTGTAAAAGAAAATATCATAGAAAAGATCGACAAAAGTCTTTTCATGACAAGGACAGAGGTGAAGAGCAAAAAGGGTGACTCTCATCTGGGGCATTTGTTTGATGACGGGCCAAAACCAACCGGACAAAGGTATTGTATCAATTCTGCCTCGCTGAGGTTTATACCGAAAGAGGATCTGGAAAAAGAAGGATATGGGGAATATCTAAAATTATTTCAGGGTAACTGATAACTGATAATTGATATCTGATAATTGATAATTGTTCATTGTTCATTGTTCCCCCGGTATCCCCGGTCTTACCTTTATAACTGTTTCCTTTTTTATTGCAACAGTGCCCGGCTTTGCACCCTTTGGTTTTGAGACATATTTTGCCATTGTGCAGGAGACAGCCGTGACCCCGCCTCCTTTTGCCTTGCTGTGCCATGCGGCAATGGCTGCTGCCTCCTTCAGTATATCCTTTCCGGGCTCTTCACTATCCCTTGCCCTTAAAATCACATGGCTCCCCGGTATGCCCCTTACATGAAACCAGTAGTCATTCGGGTGAGCAAGCCTGAGGCTCAGGTAGTCATTATCATCATCGGTTTTACCTGCCAGGACTTCCCAGTCGCCGGCAATTTTGTATTCAATAATATTGTGTTTTTCTTTATCTGTCATATTGATAATTATCATGGTCTTTAAGGGTAACAATAACAGAGCTGCTTTTACTCTACAATGGGAATCTATAAAAAAGCTTGAGCCGCTGTGATAAAAAAACTGCTCTGATTTGAAATTTGTTTTATGTGATATATATTCCTGATATATATTGGAATAGATTTGAGGAGAATATCGTTAACAGATTGAAAGTGTTTTAAAGGAGATTTAACAATGAAGATTAAGACATCTCTGGTATCAATGTTTTTTTTCATGGTTTTAGGTATGCTTTGTGGTCAGGTGAGCGCGTCGGATTATAACGGTAACTGGCCCACATGGCGTGGCCCTTTGTTTACCGGTGAGGTGGTAAAAGGCAATCCTCCCACGATCTGGAGCGAGACAAAGAATATCAAATGGAAAATACCCTTACCAGGAAAGGGTCTATCCACTCCGATAGTATGGGGAGATCAGATATTTCTAACCTCTGCCATACCTCTTGATAAAAAGGCGTCTGAAGAAACCCTTGCAAAACTTAAGGATGGGCAGGCCTCTTGGATGCAGCCTAAACTGCCCGAATATCTCCAGCAGTTTGTTGTTTATTCGATTGACAGAAACAATGGAAAAATTATCTGGCAAAAGGTTGTGCGTGAACAGTTCCCCCATGAAGGCACCCACACAGATGGGAGCTGGGCTTCACAATCATGTGTGACTGATGGGGAGTATCTTATTGCCTCATTTGGATCATTCGGTCTTTACTGTTTTGACCTCAAAGGTAATCTTATATGGGAAAAGGACCTGGGAGACCTGAACATCAGGGCCTCTTTCGGGGAAGGTAGTTCTCCTGCCCTGTATAATGATTATCTAATCGTAAACTGGGATCATGAAAAGGATTCCTATATATATGTCCTTAATAAAAAAGATGGCGAGGTTATATGGAAAAAGAAGAGGGATGAAAAGACCTCATGGTCAACACCCATTGTTGTCCCTGTAAAAGGGAAGCTTCAGCTGATTGTAAGCGCCACTGGGAAATCAACCTCCTATAACCTGCAAAATGGAGATATCATATGGGAGATATCAGGCATGACCGAAAATGTGATTCCATCACCTGTTACTGACGGTGAGCTGGTTCACCTGATTAGCGGTTTCAGGGGTGCTGCAATGCAGACAATCAGGCTGGATGAGGCAAGCGGGGATCTGAAAGAGTCATCCGCAGTAGTCTGGACATATAATAAAAATACACCCTATGTCCCTTCAGCGCTTCTCTACAATGGCAGGCTCTATTATCTGCGCGGGAATGATGAAAGGCTGAGCTGCGTAGATGCTAAAACCGGAAAGATATTTTATGAGGCTGAAAAGCTTGATGGAATGAAAGGTGTGTATGCATCACCCATTGGTGTTAACGGCCTTGTCTATGTGCTGGGCAGGAATGGCATGTGTTATGTCATAAAGGATGGAGAAGGGCTCAATGTCGTTTCCAGAAATCAGCTTGATGACAACTTTGATGCATCTCCGGCAGTTATAGGAAATAATCTATATTTAAGAGGTTTGAAGAGTCTTTATTGTATTTCGGAATAGCATAATATGAAGGGGCACGCTGCGTCGTGCCCTTACCCAAAGTAAGATTTTACATTTCAGTCAAGATGACAGCATAGGAAGTTTTTACTGGAACCCTCGAATCCTTGAACCCTTGAACCCTCATTTCACCAGCACACACCTCATCTGCTTCTGATCCCTTATCAGGAGCTTTCCATCACTTAAGGCAAGGGGAGCCCATGCCTGTTTTGTCTCAAGCAGTTCTGCCTTTGCCAGCACCCTGAATTCATCAGGAGTTGGTTCAATAAGATAGAGCATCTTTTCACCATCGCTGCTAATTATCATATCATCAGCCAGTATGAACCCGCCCTTGTCAAAATTCGGGTTTTTACCTGTCTTCCATTTGATATTGCCCTTAAGGTCCATGCACATGAAACCATTTCTCACCTGATTGTTTGTACCCTGACTGTAGAGGTACCCTTTATAAAAAATGGCAGGATGCACATGTGTGCCGAACTCCTTTGAAAACAGAATTTCCTTTACAGCCCATCCATTTCCGCTCTTTTCAATCTGTATAAGTGCCCCCCCTGCCAGATATCCTCCTGTAACAAAGAGCTGATTATTGCCGATTTCAGTCACATTGGGTACAGGGGTCTTGCATTTCCAGCCATCGTATGACCATAAAGATTTGCCTGTATCAGGATCAAACCCCATGACAGCACCATTACCACCTCCTTCAGGCCTTGTAGCCGATATCATCACCAGGTGATCTTCATTATCTATTTTTACCGTCTTTGGTGAGACATACCCGGGGCTGCCTGGAAGGGCCGATGTCTTCCAGATAAGCTCACCATCAATCTTGTCATATGCCACAATGCCTGCCTCCTGTGTCTGAGAGGCAATTATGATCATGTTTTTATAAACAAGGGGGTTCTGGGCAATCGCCCACATAGGGATGTCTGTTTTACTGAAATCAGTCCAGAAGTTCTTTTTCCAGAGTGGTTTATGGGTGTTTTTATCAATACAGAGGAAATTACCGAATGCATCACTTACATAAATTCTGTTACCGTCTATTGTGGGTACTGTCCTTGAACCGTCATAGCTGACTGACCATTTTGCCTCATTGCTGAATTGCCATTCTTCCTTTCCGGTTATAAGATCAAAACAGCGGAGTACATTTGCCTTGTCATCAACCCGGTCATATATATAGACCTTGCCTTCACTCACGGCAGGGCCTCCAAACCCCTCACCAAGCGGCACTGTCCATAAAACCTTTGGCCCATCTTTTTTCCATTGCCTTAAAATACCCTTTTCATCAGATACAGCATTCCGGCCAGGTCCAAGGTACTGGGGCCAGTCGAATGCCTGAGCCCTGCTGGAAGCAAAAATGATAAATATTATAAGAATCATACCTTTTATCTTCATATGTGCTCCCTCCTGTGTTTTCAGTAATTGATATTCTGATCTGATATAAATCCTCTAAAAAGTCAATAGGTTCGTATGTAAAATAAAGTATAACATTGAGGTGTATTTTTATATACTTTTAACCTCTAAAATATTAAAAAGCATACTAAAGGGTTGAGGGGAAAATAATAAATCAATAGATTTTTTCGGTAAATCTGAATGTTTTCCCATTTTTGAATTTTTATAAGATAATGCCTTAAGGTAAGCCAGTAAAGGGTTATCATATTTTTAACCTCTGGGAATTAATCATATTTTAAGACAAAATATTCCAATAATATGCATGTGCATTATTTTTTACAAACACCAGTAGTAAAACTGGTACAGGAAATGCAAATGGTCAGGTTCAGCAGGAGAAAAATTAAATAACAGGAGCGAAGAATATGTTTTTTCTATTTCAGTACAGCAAAGCGGGTCTTCCAGGTGGTTTAATCACTCTTCATGAGTCACTTCTTGAAAGTATAACCTCATATTTTGAAAAAGGTGAATCAGTAAAAACAAGGGTCAGCGAGATTCGAAAGTCCCTCAGAGATGCAATCACTTTTGCAAAGAAAAAGAAGATATATCCAAGCAGTAAAACAAGCCGGGCAGCGGAACTCATGGAAGAGATGTACGAGGAGCTTGAGCTTACCCATAAGATACTTAAAGAGTCAGCCATTGAAATGGAAAACATGATTAACAAGATAAAAGAAGAGAGGGTTATTAATGTCCATTCCATTATCACCGAGGCACAGGAATATTTTAAGATAAAAGAGATTGATGCGGGGGTACAACTCCTTGAAAAGGCACAGAAGGAATTAAAAGAAAAACGGCTAATGAAGACAAGGAAGAAGGTCTTTGCCGGTTATAACAGCGAGATGAAAAAATTAAAATATAAATTTGCTCAAAGGGAATGGGCAGAAAGAAAGAAGAAGGGCTCTAAATTTTTCAGTATGTGCATACCCTATGAAAATTACTCTACCTATAAACTGATCAGAAATATAATTGACGGGTTTACAAGAATAAAGAGCTCTCTTGTACTTGACAGGGCAGAATAAACAATAACCCATATAATATGTAGAGACAAGGCATGCCCTGTCTCTACATCGTCCCATTTGAAATTTTAATTTTTATTGACACCCATCCTTATCCCCCTTATCCTCTAGTATCTTCACAGGTAATAGATTCATAACACTTCAACCTTTTCTTGAGGGGTCCATGATGAATGGTAATGCCGGAGTGGAATCCAAAAACTCATCCGCAAAAGCGGCTACACTGGGATTTTCTGCTGTTTTCTTTACCTACTTTATAACTTCCTTTATGACCCTTGGTCTTAGTATAGCCTCTCCCATGATTGCTGCTGACCTCAACGGGATGTCTCTTTTTTCATGGGCAATATCACTCCCGGCCCTGGCAATGTCATTCGTTGCGCTTCTCTTCGGGAGGTTATCTGATATTTACGGTCGAAGAAACCTGCTTTTGACCTCTCTGTTTTTTTTTACAGCGGGATCAGTGCTGGGTGCCGTAAGCCAGAGCTTTGTTATTAACATTGCTGCACGTATCATAAATGCCTTTGGTCTGGGTGCCATGGCTGCCCTCTGCTTTTCTGTAATAGGGGATCTGTACGCTGACCCCACAGAGCGGAGCAAATGGACCGGGTTTTTAAATATCGCAGGGGGAATCTCTGCCACATGCACACAGATACTTGTCGGGATGATAACTGATATCCTGAGCTGGAGATATTTTTTCTGGGTCAATGTCCCGGTTGCTATTTTTTGTATAATAATGGTGAGTGTGGGTGTGCCAAAGAAAAATGTCCATTCAGAAAATAAGATAGATTACACAGGTGCACTTTTTCTTGCATTGGCTTCGTCAGCAATAATACTGGGTTTTTCCTTTACAGACAAACATCCCTGGGTTTCGTTTCATGTCTCAGGTTTACTTATAATCTCAATAGTTTTCTGGTACCTTTTTATTCTGACTGAGCGAAGGAGCTCTGAACCGATCCTTGATCCTCTGGTTTTTACTAATCGCACATTTCTGACTGCGGCAGCAGCGGCATTTCTCTCATTTTTCGGTTTTATAGGTATCCTGAATTACTTCCCTCTTTTTTTACAGGGGATACAGGGCACAGGTGCAAAGATCAGTGGTTTAGTACTCACACCCTTCAGTATGCTGCTCGCCTTTATGGGTGTTCCTGCCGGGTTATTGATTGCCAAAACCAAACGCTACAAATGGATATATATCCTGAGTTATGCTGTACTCACCGCTGCCATGTTTGCCCTCACCTTTTTCAACAGTAATACACCCCTGTGGCTTGGCGTAGTTGTTATGATAATGGGCGGTTTGGGGGTTGGGGCAATACCCACAGTCAATATCCTGGTGGTGCAGTTTGCGCTTCCAAAGCGGTTTATGGGGATTTCTGTTGCGGCCATATTTTTTATTGCAAATATCGCTACAGCGGTTGCCCCGGCCATTATGGGGCCTGCCATGAATACCACATATGAAAAAAGGCTTGCGACCTTACTGCCTCAGGATATTGAAACTCAGATCGGGGCTGATGCATTTAAAAAATTCGCTGACCCCGGTGTCCTGATGTCAAAGGATTCAATGGCAGGTTTAAAAGAGGTCTTTAGCAAGGCCCAGGGGCAAGACCCCCTGCTTTTTGAAAATACTGTTCAGTCTGTGCGCAGTGCGCTTCAGTCCGGTCTCAGGGTGCTGTTTCTGATAGGTTTTTTTGCTTTATTGCTCGCGTTTCTGATTATTGTTACCATCCCAGAGGTGCCATTTGATAATGGAGAAAAGGAAACGGATTAGAGATATTTAAAATATGAAATGATTTCCACTTCTGCAATCAGCTGCAAGGATACCCTAACGGGAAATTAAACTTTGGCGTAAATGAAAAAGCATATTTTTACCGCGGAGATCACGGAGTAAGAGTTTCAAAGAAAAAGTCTCCGTGACCTCCGTGTCTTTGTGGTTAGTAATAAATATCTATTTCATACGTCACCAGATATTTACCAGAGAGTACCAAATTTGCAAAACTACTACTTCAACAGTACACACTTCATCTGTTTCTGATCCCGAATTATAAGTTTTCCATCACTCAATGCGAGAGGCGCCCATGACTGCTTTGTTTCAAGAAGCTCTGCCTGTGCAAGTATTTTAAATTCTGCAGGATCTGGCTCTATGAGATACAGCATCTTTTCACCGTCACTGCTTATGATCATGTCATCTGCAAGTATAAAACCGCCCTTGTCAAACCCCGGGTTTTTCCCGGTTTCCCATTTGATATTACCTTTAAGGTCCATGCATACAAAACCGTCTCTTACTTCATTATTGCTGCACTGGCCATAAAGATGGCCTTTATACAGTATGGCGGGGTGCACATGGGTGCCAAATTTTTTTGAGGTCATTATCTCTTTAACTGTATAGAGGTCTCCATTTTTTTCTATCTGGAAAAGAGCGCCCCCTGCCCTGTATCCGCCGGTTATAAATAGCTGATTATCGCTGATCTGAGTAACATTGGGGATGGGTATACCGCACTGGAACCCTTCATAGACCCATAGAGGTTTTCCATCTATGGGATTATATCCGATCACAGCACCCTTTGTTGAGCCATCACGGCTGCTGGCAGTCACCATGGTCAACTGGTCTTCACCATTGATTTTTACCAGTGCAGGCGAAACATACCCGACAGTTCCGGGGAGCACAGGGGTTCTCCAGATAATGTTTCCATTTTGTTTGTTAAAGGCAACAAGCCCTGTGGTCGGGGTTTGGGATGCGACAATGAGCATTTCTTTGTATACCAGGGGGTTCTGAGAGATTGCCCATTTAGGAAAATCTGAACCCCCAAACCCTGTCCAGATATTTTTACTCCACACAACTTTATGGCTATTTTTGTTAACACAGGTAAGGTTTCCAAAGAGGTCACATATATAAATCATGTTGCCATCTATAGTGGGGAGCGATCTTGACCCGTCATAGCTTACTGAACCGGGTGCATCATTGGTAATGGTCCATTCCTCCTTACCTGTCACAATATCCAGGCATCGGAGTATGTTTGTTTTATCATCAACCCGGTCATATACATAAACCTTGCCTTCACTTATTGTCGGCCCGCCAAACCCTTCACCAAGGGGAACGGTCCACAACACCTTTGGGCCTTTAGCAGGCCATGATCTTAAAAGCCCCTTTTCAGCGGATACTGCATTTCTATCCGGGCCCAGGTACTGGGGCCAGTCAGAGGCAAAAACTGAATTAGTTGTGAGTAAAATAGTAACTAATAGAATTGTTCTAATAATTTTCATGCCTGCTCTCCTTTTAAGCTTCAGTAAATAAATGGTATTATATAGTCAATGAACAGATAGTCAATCCATGTTGAAACTTATTCCTTAAATCCTGTTGTATCTCTTTTCTCCCCTTTCACCTTTTAGCCATTTACCCTGTTAAATACCTGAAGGTAATATTTGAAGAATGAAAATCTTATTTAACAGGGAGAGGCTTTCAGCTTTTTTCTCTTGCATTTTCAAATAATTAATCTTAAACCTAACCCATTATTTTTTTTGGAATAATGATTTATTGCATCTTGTCCGCCATCTTGTCGGGGCGAAGCTTTCATAAAAAGGCGGATACGAGTCTTATCGTTTTATTTTAAATATTGAATATTGAATCTTGAATATTGAATCAGGATTTTATTGATAGTTTTTTTATCGTCATTCCACTCTGTGGCAGTGGAATTCAGTTGTTTTTGCTTTATGATAATTTGTCTGCTCCTTGCGGATTGATAAAGTTCTATTGTCAAAGGAAGACCCCGGTTTTTAACGGATAAAAATTAATATTTGTTCATTAAACGAGGAAAGGAGTTATTGATAAATGGGAGCTTTTGAAAATGGTATTGGCAAGCTTTTCACAGACCCTGATCCGGATAATGCCCGCGCATTTTTCAGGAAAAAATCAAGGGAAATGAAAAGCAAGGTAATGACGGTAAAAGAGGCAGTTGAAAAATTCGTCCATGATGGGGAATACCTGGCCATTGGCGGATTCGGCGCAAACAGGATTCCAACGGCAGTGTGTCACGAGATACTGAGGCAGGGACGAAAGAATATGGGTTTTGCAGGCCATACAGCAACCCATGATTTTGAGATTTTAGCTGCAGGAAAGATATTTGACAGGCTCGATGCATCCTATGTGGTGGGCCTTGAGGCCAGAGGGCTTTCCCCCAATGCGCGTAATTACCTGCAGAGCGGTGAAGTGGATGTAACCGAATGGAGCAATTACGGGCTTGCAGCCCGGTTCAGGGCAGCAGGGATGGGCGTCTCTTTTGTCCCCATAAGAACAACGCTTGGTACTGAAACATGTAAATATGGCGCAGGCAAGATTATTACATGCCCCTTTACGGGTGAACCTTATTTAGCCGTTCCTGCGCTCTATCCCGATGTAGCGGCTATTCACGTGCATGCATGTGATATTTACGGCAACTCTCAGATCAAGGGAATAAGTATCTCAGACCTTGATGTTGCAAGGGCTGCGAAAAGACTGATTATTACCACTGAGCGCATTATTCACAGCGATGAAATCCGAAGAGAACCCAATCAAACAGCAATACCATATTATCTCGTGGACGCGGTCTGTGAAGTGCCATACGGCAGCTATCCCGGCAATATGGCATATGAGTATTTTTCGGATGAAGAGCATCTCAGGGAGTGGATGAAGGTAGAGAAGGACCCTGATGCCTTTAAAAAATTTCTGGACAAAAATATTTATAACTGTAAATCACATTTTGATTACATCAGCATTAACGGCGGGATGGAAAAAATGATGAAACTCAGGCAAAAAGAACTACTAATTTTGGCCCAGGAAATATAGGAGGAAAGAATATGCCTGATTACAATGTAATGGAACTTATGGTATGTGTTGCATCGCGTGAACTGGAAGAGGGCGCTTCTGTAGGCGTTGGAACAGGTGTGCCATGCGCAGCCACCATGCTTGCCCAGAAGACCCACGCGCCTAATCTATTAATTGTTTTTGAAGCCGGCGGCGTAGCCCCTCTGCTGCCTGAAATGCCAATCTCTGTTGGGGATTCAAGGACCTTTTATAAGGGGGTCATGGCCAGCGGTATGGTGCAGATTATGGAAACCTGTGCAAGGGGCACAGTAGATTATACCTTTCTTGGCGGCGCCCAGATAGATATGTATGGGAATCTGAATTCAACCCAGATCGGTTTTGATCATGACAGACCCAAGGTAAGGTTCCCGGGCAGCGGCGGGGCAAATGACTTTGCCTCCTTATGCTGGAGAACCATGGTGGTAACACCTCAGGACAGCAGGCGCTTTGTTGAAAAATGTGATTTTATTACTACACCGGGCTACCTGACAGGTGATGACGCAAGAGAAAAGGCCGGACTTCCAAAGGGATGCGGACCATACAGGATAATTACCAATATGGCGGTTATGGATTTTGAGCCCGTATCAAAGAGGATGCGTATAATATCCATAAACCCGGGATATTCTGTAGAGGATGTTCAGAAAAACTGCGGGTTCGAACTCCTTAAGGCGGATAAAATAATTGAAACCGCGCCGCCGACAGCAGAAGAGCTGAGGATACTCCGTGAAGAGGTGGACCCGGAACGGTATGTCATAGGCCGGTAATATGGAATTGTAAGTGTCACCTACACAATTGACAGATAACAGTTTATGACTTGAAATGCTGCCAATTGTGTAGGCATTACAATAAAGGGTTGCTAATAGTTTTGTCTTCATTCCCGCCAAATCAAGTCTGGGATAAACTCCGGCGTGAATCCAGACACCGAACATCATTTCCGTGCAGACGGGAATCCAGTTGTTTTGGGTTTTTACAGTTTAAGTCCCAATATAATAAGGGGCAAATAAATGGACAAATCTAAATCGATTGTTTCAGTTGAAGGGGTTACAAAAAAAATTCTGATATTACGGAATGAAAAAGTTCTGCTCGATAAAGATTTGGCAGAGTTATACGGGGTTAACTGGGGGGTGTGGTACCAACCGCCGCGGCAGGCTTAAAACAAAAGTAAAAACTCCCAGTAGACCGCCACATTGATAATCATCTGGTCGCGACAGATCGAATGCGGGATTGGCTGAGGAGGTTTAAGACCTGAAACGAAAAACAAATTTCGATAAATACCTGGAAACCCAGCTTAAGGACCAGGACTTTGCCGAACGATTCAAAAAGGCCTGAAATGCATGGGAAATTGTCCAATGTCAACGGGCTGACCACGTTGCTTTTAGTTGATTTATATTAAAATACTGTAATCTTGACAATATACTATAAATGGTATAATTTATGGCTGAATGGAAAATAGATATCGGTAAGAAGGTGGTTCGGCAAATTCAAGACTTACCTGATAAAGCTGTAAAAGAAAATCTCTTTGCCCTGCTTCATGATATTGAATTGCATGGTCCTGTCCGTGGAGACTGGCCGAACTATAGCAAGCTTAAGCAAGGACGACATCATTGTCATATTAAAAAAGGTAAACCCACATATGTGGCGGTATGGGAAGAACAAAATAAAAAATTGCGCCTTATTGAGGTGATTTATGTTGGCACACACGAAAAAGCTCCATATTGAAGAACAGGTTACTACGCTAAAGGTCCGTGGCCCGGTAGAAAAAAAAGAAGATGCTGCAAGATTGTTGAAAAAGATCGGATTTATTATAACAGAAGACAAAAAAGAATCTGTACCATGGCGTGAAGCCTTCCCGGAAATCTCTGAAGAGGATAGTCCGGCTGTTTGCCTGCGAGCCTTACGTCGCAGGGAAAGGCTTACCCAGAGGGAGTTGGCAGAAAGGGCTGATATCCCGCAATCACATATTTCCATGATGGAAAGTGGGAAAATGCAGATAGGTGTGCAACGCGCCAGGAAACTTGGAAAAGCCCTGAATGCAGGCTACAAACTTTTTTTA
>JAFGFM010000107.1 GCA_016931115.1 Deltaproteobacteria bacterium
GTTTTAAGATGAGATTCTTTTTCAGACATAAAAAACAGATAATACTCGGCATTCATGGGCTGGGAAATAAACCACCACAGGATACTTTAACACTATGGTGGCTGAATTCTATGAGGGAAGGGCTGCAGAGGATAGGTAAAACGCGCCTTTATATTCCATTTGAACTGGTATATTGGGCCGATGTTTTATACGATGAACCTTTGGATCCTTCAATTACAGACCCTGCCCATGCCTTATTTAACGCAGAACCATATATGGAGGTTAAACCCGGTCAGGTTGTAAGACCGGTTACCTTTCGTAAAAAAATAATGCGATTTATAGAAAGTAAACTTGATAAGATATTTCTCAAAAATGATATGACACTGAACTTCGAAGGGCTGACCGATATATTTATCAGTAAATATTTTCATGATCTGGAAACCTATTTCGGAGATAGATTAAATCCGGTTGAGAATCCGCATGATTCCGCTAAAGGGCTGATAAGGAAAAGACTCATTGATGCGCTTACCAGATACAGGAACTATGAAATAATGCTGATCGGCCACTCCATGGGATCAATTATTGCTTATGATGTCCTGATGCAATATCAGCAAGTTCTGGAAGTACATACACTGGTTACCATGGGGTCTCCTTTGGGATTACCGGTTATTGTCAGCCGGATTAATATGGAGTTAAAGAAGTTAAACCCGGATCTAAAAAAACCACCTGCTCCTGAGAAGGTGTCTTATAATTGGTATAATATTTCCGATGAGGATGATAACGTTGCGCTTGATCATTCAATAAGCAATGATTATGAAAAGAATGAAAAGGGCATTAACGTTGAGGATATTAATGTTTGTAATGATTATGAAATCAATGGAAAGGGTAATCCCCATAAGGTCTACGGCTATTTGAGAACACCCGAGTTTGCCAGGATTATTGATCAATTTTTAATCAAAGAAAAAAGAAATATTTTTTATATTGGGTTTAAATCTATACAGGGAAGCCTGCAGAAAGCCGCGGATAAAATACTAAAAATATTCGGAGGAAAAAATAGAGGGGGTCAGCCCCTTTGAAATAGGGAACGCTCCTCGGTTAGAAAATTCCTGTTTAGCGAAAATGTCAATGTTGTCGGTCTCATAAAAACCTAATCTCACACAAAGACACTGAGTCACAAAGGTGAATACATAAAGTAAAACTGTTTTTCTTTGTGTTCTTTGAGGCTTTGCGTGATAACTTACCTTTTTACAATGTTGGCAAAATGGCTAAATCTTTTATCTGCTTAAACCTCGTTCAATACCTTCCGGAATTTTTCAGCTAAATCCTTGCCTGAAAAGGGTTTGCTGATAAAAACAATCCCCTGACCCAGAACACCATGGGGGCAATGACATTAGAGGCAGATCATATCAGGGATGGTATCCACCAGTATCCTGAGATGGGCTATAGAATCTAACGGGGTTTGTTGTTTTGACTGGAGTTCCGTGATCCGCTGTTCGAAGGCTTCATAACTTGGTTTCACAGACATATTCCCTCACCTATTACAATAGGTTTAGATAAGACAGGCTCATCTCCTCGATATTATATTGGGTACCATTTGCAAGCAAGTATAAATGCGTTATTCATGTTAATGAATCCATAAGGTACGTGAATTACAGATAATATATAAGGTAACAGATATCCATTCAAGCGATAATAAGGGAGAGTTATATGAAAATATTATCTCTTTCCGGATGAACCCTAATATATTTCCCCTTTTTCATCAACCATAGGGACAAAGGATACAGCCATTACCTTCATTCGAATGAGTTTGCCCTCTTTTTTAACCAGGAAGACCAGTTGCTGTACATATCTTTCACCCACAGGGATGATCATTCTTCCCCCTTCAGCGAGCTGTTCTTCAAGCGGGGCAGGGATATTAATAGGAGAGCAGGTGACAATGATTGCATCAAACGTGGCGTGTTCTATCCAGCCTTTATAGCCATCACCGATCTTGACCTCTATGTTTTTGTACCCCAGTTTCTTTAATAATTCCCCGGCACGTTCACCTAACTGAGGGACTATCTCTATGGTATATACTGATTCTGCTATCTCAGCCAGCACTGCTGCCTGGTAACCTGATCCTGTTCCTATTTCAAGCACCCTGTCAGAAGGTTTAAGCTCCAGTATCTCTGTCATATAGGCAACTATATAGGGCTGTGAAATGGTCTGGCCATACCCGATGGAGAGAGGGGTGTCATTGTAGGCAAACTTAACATATTCATCTGGTACGAACAGATGCCTTTCAACCTTTTTCATTGCACTTATAACATGCGGGGCCGTTACCCCGCGGGCAATGATCTGATTTTCTACCATTCGGTTGCGTTTTATTTCAAAGGATTCCTTTGCGCAGGCACTGCTGACTGCCAGGATAAAATAGAAAGAAAGGGAGAGTATGAGTTTCAACGGAACAATCATGCGACTGATACCTTTATTTTTAGCCATATAATCCCTCCTTTGATGATCAAAATATTCACATTATACTATAATTATCTTCGGGCCATTGAAAATATAATACCCACAACACTCAAGCCGCTGAACAGGAGAAATGAAATATGCATAGAGTAGAGGAACATATCCTGTGTCTGTACAGAGATTGCATGGTCACCCATCTTCCATGAAAGTATATAGGTGATAATGGTCATGCAGAAAAGCATACCCACTGTTCTCATGGTGGATACAAGGCTGGATGCTATTCCATAATGGCGTGGCTCTACACTGCTCATAACGGTTGTCATGTTAGGGGAAGCGAAAAATGCAAACCCGTTTCCTAAGAGCACCAGCATTATGATAATAAGCGGAAGCCCTGTATCTTTATCAACAAGGGCAGCTAAAAAAAGACCGGTGGCAGTAATAATCATCCCAATGGTTGCTATCAATGATGGGGATTTCTTATCTGCGAGGCGCCCTGCAATGGGTGATAGTATTGCCTGCACTACAGGCTGACATATCAATATCAAACCTGCATGCTGCGGTGATATCCCCTTTACTACCTGCAAATAGAGGCTGAAAAAGAAACTCACTCCAAACGAGGCGGCATAGTTGATTAATGTGGCAATATTACTGAAGGTAAATACCCTGTTTGACATAAGAAGGCCCACATCCAGCAAAGGCGATTTGATATGGTATTCTGCAAATAGAAATATCACGATACCTGCGGCTCCTGCTATCATGAAATAGAGGGCAAAAGGGTTTGTTTCAAGTTTTGATGCCCCGTATATTAAAAAGGAGAGGGCGAATATATAGATGGCTGTCCCGGTCAGGTCAAAACTTTCTCCCTTTGCATCTCTCCATTCTCCTCTGATTCTCTTCATGGCAAGGAGAATCGCAACAATCTGGAAGGGGACAGTAGCGGCAAATATCCACCTCCACCCGATATGTGATATCATTAACCCTCCCACAGTAGGGCCGAACGAAAGCCCGCAATATACACAGGCAACAGATATACCCAGAACCTGCCCTCTTTTTTCTGAAGGGAATATGGATGTAAGAATGGCAAGGCCGGAGCTTAAAACAAAGGCAGAGCTGGCGCCCTGAAGAAACCTGATAATGATAAAGGTATTGATTGACCATGCGCCTGCTGCCATAAGTGTGGTTAATGAAAAAACGGCAAAGCCAATGATGTACATCCTTTTTCTGCCATATATGTCTCCGATCCTTCCTGCTGGCAGGAGAAACAGACTGCTTCCAAGGACAAAAAGCATTTCTATCAGACCAAGGTGAACAGCACTGGCTGAAAACTCACTGCCTATGGCGGGTAAGGCGATCCCCACTGATGAGACCATAAATGGCGTTAAAAACTGTGAAATACATATGGAAAATAGCACAGCCTTTTGTTCAGGAGTCCATGGGGTATTATTCTCTGTCATATTTTTCACCACGGAGAACACAGAGAGCACGGAGAAAATCTTTTTATTATGTTATCAATAAATAATTTTTCTTTTCCTAGTGCCCTTTGCGTCTTTGCAATTTATTTTTTGTCTGTCACTTCAACCATACAAGTAAACGGAGATCACAGAGGCAGATATTAAACTTCTCTGTGCTCTCTGCGGTAAATCGTATTATTGGGTTTATCGAATCCATTAAGCGGCTGTAAGGCCTCCATTACTTTTTATATACTGCATAAGAGCGGACAACTACATCGGTGATCGCCTTCATATCTATGAGAGAACCCAGTGCCGGGCCGTTCGGAAGGGGTGTCTTGAGGCGCTCCTGTATAGCATTGTTTGCCTTTTCCAGGTCTTCCGCCTTTTCAGATAAGTAAGCAATAAGAAATGTTCCCGGGGAATCCTTGGGATTATCGTATACGTCGGTCTCCCACTCAAAGATGGTCCCACCAACAAGCATCTTTTCAAGCACCGGCCCAAAGAAGTATTTACTTAACTGATCCACCGCATCAGCCGGTGCGTCCGGCCTGATTTTATAGATCCCGACATGGACATATGCGTTCTCGCATCGGATTGTTATACAATTGTAATAGCGGCTCACAAGAATGCTGACAGGCATAACCGGAGCCCCTTCTTTGGCCGGAACCTGAGTTATGCCAATCTTTTCAAACTGATCACGTACAGTCTCAAGCCCATCTTTGGACTTTGCGAGCCAGAAGGTATCATGCAGGGGGTTCCTGTCATAACCATAGGAGAAAATAGTGTTGTTATCAATGGCTTGATCAAGTATTTTTTTAGCTTCTGCTGCTTGATCTTTTCGATTTTCCCACTCGCTTTCAGGGATGTTCCACACCGCAATGTAGGAGTACATCGGGGGTTGAGCATTGATTTCAATAGGCTGATCGTCTGCCAGTGCATTTCCGGTAATGGATAATGACAAGATTGACAGTAGTGAAAGAGCAATTGATACTTTTTTTATCATAATGTTTCTCCTTTTTAATCCGGGAAACATCCCGGTGTTTTGGTGAACGGAGATTCAAAACTTACTGAAATACCGGTTGTTCTCTTGATCTTGCTCTTAATCTTACTCTTAAGTCAAAGATGAGAATATGATTAAGAGTAAGAGTAAGAGTAAGAGCAAGAGTAAGAGTAAGATATAGATATAAAATATGTTTTTCCTGGCATACAAGTCAAGGCCCTCCTGCATTCCTTAAAAAAATAGGTTTAATTATTTTTTTAGACCCAAAAACACTCCTGAATTGTTATATTACCGAAAACGATTTTCAACGCCCATACAGGACCGGACCTATGGAAGATAAGTTACTGGTGTATCGATGCAAGCGCGGGAACGAGGCAGCTCTTACGCGGATATACGAAAAATATAAAAAAAACCTTTTTTTGCTGGCGATGACCCTGCTTAATGACCGGACAGCCTCGGAAGATGTTGTTCACGATGTATTCGTGACCTTTGTCAGGAGGCTGGATGATTTCAGGCTTACGGGCAGCCTGAAAAGCTATCTGATGACCTGCGTAGCCAATAATGCCCGGAACAGGAACAGGGCCGAGCGTTTACGATCTAACCCTTTGCCTGATTCTGAAATGGAATTTGCCGGTTGTGCAGAAGGGCCGCTTGAGACAGTAATATGCAATGAACAAATGGAAAGATTAAGCAATGCCCTGGCAGAATTATCCTTTGAGCAGCGTGAGGTGGTTATGATGCATCTGCATGCCTCCATGACATTCCGGGAAATTGCCAGTGCACGGCAGATTTCGACCAATACGGCCAAAAGCCGTTACCGGTATGGAATTGAAAAACTTAGATCCATTTTGAATGATGGAGGTGACCGATGAAAACACCAAAAGAATTTGTCCGATTGATTAGAGAATCTGAAATAATAACCAATCCCGGGGTGGATGACCGTATCCTGCAGGATGCCCGGAATGAATTGGCAAAGCGTCAGCAGGACAGGATTGCGCCTATCGGGGTTTTATGGAGAACACTCATGAAAACCAAAAAAACCGCATTTATTACAGCGTCAATGATTGTTATCGTGGCACTGATAGTTTTTCAATTTGTTGGAAATCCGGTTGGCCCAGGTCTGACATTTGCCCAGGTGATTGAACCCATCTTAAAATCAGATATATATTCCTTCGATCTTATCTCCGGAAGCAAGGATGGCGGCGAGCCGCTTATTCTTCATTGTTTGTCCAAGGGCTTGCGTTTCAGGTTGGAAGGAAACTTCTCAGCAAAATTACATAACTTCTCAACAAAAATGATCTGTATCTACGATCTACAAAACGAGAGAATTCTTACTCTGGTTGAAAATGGTATGCAAGCCCAGTACATAGGGTATAAAGGATTTGTAAATCCTCAAGACAAAAACCTTCAAAATCCTATGAAGAGCCTGAAAGATCAGATAACTTTTCTAAAAAACGATCCGGATGTGACTGTTAAAGAACTTGGGCTCCGTAAAATGGATGGACATGATTCAATTGGATTTTACGCATATTCCTCGAATAGTGATACCACCATCTGGTCCGATGTCAAAACAGAGCTTCCAGTGCAGATCGAAATTAATAGGGGACAAGTGCACTTGATTTTCCGGAATTGGAAATTCGACATTCCTGAGGCAGATGATTTGTTAAGCATGGAGGTGCCTGCTGGATACACAGTGATTGGTGAGGCTTTGAAGTGGGACAGGGAGGAAATGACAGAAGAAAAATTTATTGAAGGACTTAAGCTGATAGCTGAAAAAATAAACTATGGCGAGTTCATTCTCTGCAAATCATTTAAGGATATTAATGAGTGGTTAGAAAATGTCTTCTATCGTTTAGACGCAATGAATTTTTCCAAAGAAGAGGCTGTTAACATACGGCAGAGCATTGACTATGTCAATTTGTTTTTATCCGATATCTCGACCCAGGGGAATTGGATCTACCGGGGCCAGGGTGTCAGGGTGGGCGAAGCAGACACTCCTATCTTCTGGTACAAACCGAAAGGATCCGAGACCTATCGTGTCATTTACGGCGATCTTCATGTAGAAAATGTCGACTCCGAAGATCTTCCGGAATAACATGTGAATCTGGAAGCGGGCGCTGTTTAATAATTCATAGAGGTAAGTAATATCAAGGCGGTTGAAGGTTGTTAACTTTAACTGCCTTGTTTTTTATTCAGCTTTAACAATATATTCCAAATTATAGCACCCTTAAAAAAACTGTGATAAATAGCATTTTTTTACCTGCTTATGTCCACAAAATTGAATCTGAGAACGGTTACAAAGAGAAAAGGACATAAAATCAATCATTAATGAATTCTTCAGTGAGGAAAATTCAACATGAGAGCAGACAGCAGTGATTATGACATACTTGTAAAACCAATAGAAAATCAGATGATTCAATCTGTCTGGCGTATTGTTCGTGACCCGAACGATGCGGATGATGCATTTCAGGAAGCTACAACCACGATCTGGAAACAGCTGGGGCGGATTCGCCGTCATCCCAATCCGCATGCCCTGATTCTTAAGATTTGTACCGATGCGGCCTACGACGTGCTGCGGCACAGAATCCGTCATAAACGGGGTCAGGAACAGGAAGAGGCTATCGCAGCTGTTCCGGATCCTGCTCCTGCTGCAACACAACTTCTAATAAGCCGCGAGACACAGGCAGAGATCCTCCAGGCGATCGGCCAGTTGTCCCCCAAGCAGGGCACTGCAGTGTTGATGCGGTTTGTGAATGGCCTGTCCTATAATGATATTGCCCAGAGCTTCGGGTGCAGGGAAGCTACTGTACGAAAGCATGTTGCCCGTGCACGTGACCGGCTCTACGAAGTTCTTGAACACCTTCTCCCCAAATCGACAAAGGAGGTAAACGAATAATGAATACAAATAAAAATGAACAGATTCTTGAAAGCATTTTAAAAGATAATCCTGGCTCCCAAGTTCCGCAGGAGGTGGAGGCTCGACTGCGCCGTCATCTTAAGGCCTTGCGTGATCGGATGGAGGAGCCAAAAGGCAAAGAGCTGTCAGCGACTATAAGGGTTTTATGGAGAACATTCATGAAAACCAAAAAAACCGCATTTATTACAGCGTCAATGATTGTTATCGTGGCTCTTATTGTTTTTCAATTTATTGGAAATCCGGTTGGCCCCGGCCTGACATTCGCAAGTGTTATCGAGCCTATCCTGAAGGCCAAAACTGCTGCATACGACATGGTATTCGGTCCTGATGATGGCAGCAGGCAGGCAGTTCACGAGCTGGTGATGAATTCCCGTATTCGCAGACAGGTTGCCGGCAGCAGTGCAGTGACCATCATTGACCTTGAAAACAGGCGAGTTCTTTTTCGGAATGAAGCAAATATGGAGGCTCGATACGGGTATATAGACCCGAAGGGAATGGCTTCCGGGCAGAATTACCCGAATGGGATGGTTTTTAGTCAGAATTACCTGGAGGAATTGAAAAACATAATCTTAAGCTTAAAGGACATGCCTGATTTTACTGTCGAGGAACTTGGCCGCAAACAACTCGATGGCAGGGAAGTGATCGGATTTTTCGCCAGCCACCCAAAGCTCGACATCACTATCTGGGCTGATGTCGATACCGGGCTCCCCGTGCGCATCGAGTATAATGTTGGGACGGTGCATGTAACCTATAAAAATATGGAATTCGACCTGCTCATGGATGAGGAAATGTTCAGTATGGAAGTGCCCGCTGGTTACATGGTGCAGGAACCCTTGACCATGGACCTCCAGGTGACGGAGGAAAATTTTATCAAAGGCCTGAGGCTGATAGCGGAAAAATTAAATCACGGTCTTTTCCCCAATGATGTTTCCTATGAATCTTTTTCCAGGTGGATGACCAGCGGCCCCATAAACAGCCAGTTTGATGCGATGGCAAAAGAGGAAGCGCTGGCCATTAACCTGGAATTAATCAAATTTATAAGATTCACTATCTTCTTCCCCGGCGAAGGTAAATGGACCTATCGGGGTAATGGTGTGCGGCTGGGTGAAGCGGAATCCCCTATCTTCTGGTATAAACCGGAAAAGTCAGAGACCTATCGTGTCATATACGGCGATCTTCATGTTGAAAATATTGCCCCTGAAAAGCTGCCTCAGTAAGGGCTTTAAAATGAAGCTGATCAGGTTGCTTTAGAATAGGGAGATAAATTATAAGAGACAGGTATAAAACATCAGGGTCGCGTCCTGGATAAAATACAGTGGTCAGTCACAATCAATTCTGTCCAATGGGAAAGACAGACTCTGTTGTATATACAAATAAAGATTTTGTGGAAATCAGTCTTCTGATTATACCGTTTTATTGATCTCCTTAAGTCCTCCTACCTGCAGGAAGAGTTGCCTTGTATCTGCAACATCCCAGTGTTCGCAAAGCTTTCCGTCCCTGAGCCTGAACATATCCACAGCATCAAAATTTATTTTATTTCCGGTTGGTTTATAGTGGAGAAAACCCTCGTCTGTATGGGTGCCTGTAATGGTGTTGTATACAAACACAAGGTCATCTTCTGCCACCATCCTGTTGATTGTTGCACAGAAATCCGGTGCTGCCTTAAAAAAACCCTTATGGAACTCGATAAATCCCTTCATACCCTGTTCTGCGTCAGGGTTGTGCTGGATGTAGTCCTCATGCATATACCGGACTGTTGAATCAAGGTCGTGTTTTCGAAAAACAGTTTCGTAAAATTCCAGTACTATTTTTTTATTTTGTTCAGTGCTCATGATTACTTCCCCATAATAAATTGAGTTTTATTTAACGATTTTGAAATTCAAGATTTTTATATGTCGTTCCCGCGAAGGCGGGAATCCACTTTTTTTAAAAAACACAACAAATGGATGCCCGTCTGCACGGGCATGACAGTTATTTATTAACTGCCAATAACTTAAAATATATAGGGATAAACAATATTTGTCACGTCATAAAACTATCTTCCCTAAGTTATTGATGCTCCTGTAACTTTATGTAATAACACATAAAATAAGCTTGTCATCCGTATAATAAATTGACATGCAAATAAAATCTGCTTTATTGTGGGCCTTTAAAAAGAAGGGAGAAGATAATGTTTACAAAATACCCGCATCTGTTTCAGCCCATAAGGGTAGGGAACCTTATACTTAAAAACCGCATCACGAGTGCCCCCATATATAATTTTTTAGCCTCCTATGATAATCATATCACTAGGGAAAGTATTGAATTTTCAAAGCCCTGCGGAAAGGGAGGTGCTGCCACTGTTACCCTTGGGAGCGGCTTTATAAACAGGGTTCTCCCCCCTGCGGCACACCATATCATTGGCATGAATGATGACTTTATGGTGGTGTTCCTCTCCGAATGGTGCGAGGCGGTAAAGCGCTATGGCGCAAAGGCATGTGTGGAGCTTGTGCCCATTGCATCATACTTTGGCACCCATGAGGTGGAAAGCTCTGTGGGCATACCCATGGAGATAGACTGCAACCTCTTAACAGAAAAGGAACTCAAGGATTTTATAGAGGATTATGCAAAGGCAGCAGGCACTGTGCTTAAGGCAGGAGGTGATATGGTGCTGATTCATGGCGCCCACTGCCAGCTCCCTGCGCTATTGTTTTCAAAGGTGTTCAATAAACGGACAGATCAGTATGGCCCCCAGTCATTTGAGAACAGGTGCCGTTTTGCTATTGAGCTTCTTGAGGCAATCAGGTGCGAGGTGGGTAGCAGGCTTTCCATAGAATACCGTATAAGCGCGATAGACATGGTCCCCGGTTCTCCAGAGATTGAGGAGGTTATCAAGTTTGCACAGCTAATAGAAAGTAAAATAGACCTGCTCCATGTCTCAAGGGGTAATCTTGCCATTAATAAGCTTACGCCCTATATCCTTCCCCCTACCTATATGGATCACAACATCAATATAGAATATGCCAGCCAGTTTAAAAAGGCGTTAAAAATACCGGTAAGCACTGTTGGGGCAATCACATTTGAAGCAGCGGACAGAGCCATAGCAGCGGGAAAGGTAGATATGGTTGCCCTTGGACGCCAGCTCCTTGCTGACCCTGATACAGTTAACAAGCTGGAGTGGGGTCAGGAGGGAGATATCCGCCCATGCATACGGTGTAATACCTGTATAAGCCGGAGCCATTTTGTAATGAAGCCTCCCAGGTGTGCAGTGAATCCTGTCCTTGGCCGTGAACTGGATTACCAGTACATGCCTGCCCCCGCTAGAAAAAAGAGGGTCGTAGTAGCAGGCGGTGGGCCTGCCGGGCTTGAGGCCGCAAGGACTCTGGCCATGCGCGGGCATGATGTGGTTCTTTTTGAAAAGGGTGACAGACTTGGAGGGCTCCTGTGTGAGGCAGCAGATGCGCCTTTTAAGGGTGATCTGCTACGATTTCTTGAGTGGTCTGTCAGGATGACCCTGAAATTTAAGAATATAGATGTGCGGCTTAAGGCAGATGTAACCCCGGAGCTTATTAAAAATGAAAATCCTGATGCCCTTATTATAGCGATTGGTGCAGTTCCATATATCCCGGAGCTTTCTTTTATGGAAAGGCCCAGGGTTTTATATGCAGGCGGTATTGAAAAGGGCAGGGATCATATCGGGAATAAAATATTAATCGCAGGGGCAGGGCTTACAGGGTGTGAAACAGCGCTGAAATATTCAAGGGAAGGTAAGACTGTTACTGTTATTGATACCCTGCCAAAGGAGAAACTCGGTCTTGGCACATCGCCCATGAATGCATATTATCTCTTTGATTTGCTTGAAAAACAGGGTGTGATCCTATCACCGGAAACAAGGCTCATTGATGTTACTGCTGAGCATGTTATTGTGGAAAAGGTAGGTAAACAGGAAAAACTTGAGTTTGACACGGTCATACTTGCCCTTGGGTACAGGCAGAACGCAAATTATGAGATGATAAAAGTGTTGAAAGAGGCTGTAGCAGAGAGCTATGTTGTTGGTGACAGTAATGGCAGTGACGGGGCAATATGGAACGCCATAACCAGCGCTTATGATGCGGCAATGGCTATATAACCCTGTGTTCACTTTTTATGGACATTTTTTAAAAACTGGATTATCTAAGGTTCTTCTATTAAAGGGTAAAAACAAACAATAAGAGGAGGAATAGACCATGCAGGAAGTATATGATTTTTTAAAGAAATGCGGCACTTACTATCTCGCGACAACAGAAGGAGATCAACCCAGGGTACGCCCGTTCGGCACATACCTGATTTTTGAGGGCAAGCTCTATATCCAGACCGGTAAGGTCAAGAGCGTATCAAAACAGATGAAGGCAAACCCCAAGGTAGAGATATGCGCATTTTCAGGCGACTCATGGGTTCGTATTGAAGCAATTGCTGTTGAAGATGACAGGCTCGCACCGAAACAGGCCATGCTTGATGCATATCCCCAGCTTCAGGCCATGTACAAGGCTGATGACCCCAATACACAGGTTCTCTACCTGAAAAATGCCACAGCAACATTTGCATCGTTTGGTGGCGCACCAAAGGTGGTAAAGTTCTAGAGCGTTTTTATTCTACCTGTAGAGACAAGGCATGCCTTGTCTCGACGTTTTATTCGTGATTACCTCATTATTTAAAAAAGGAGGGGCACACCAGGATATCAGATTCACAAAATTCGATTAAATTCGTGATAAAAAATTCGCAGCCCTTCATATCTACTCAATTATTATCAACTTCAAATTAAATACCGCTATTTCAATATGATCATTCCTTTTTTATGATGTGTTAATACCTTTTCAGGATATGAAATCTATCCGTTTTTGGGCTGATTTATAATATGGAGTTTTTTATTGGTTTATTAAAATGCCTGTAGGGTATTTTCCTGCTAATTTATTGAAATAATAGTGAAAATATAAATTTAAACCATCTGGGATATGACTGCTCAAATTGCTTTTTACCTTTTTTCCATTCTTGAACATATGGAATTAATTCACAATTTAAAAAAAATGCATCCTGATGCATTTTTTTCTAAAGTTTATTAAAGGGCATACCGATAAAAAAAGTGAATCACGGCTGATGCTGTGTAAAATGCTCATGATGAGTGCGTTGTCATCAGTCATGAGCCTCATTTAATAAATTATTACCTGATTATCTTTAACGGTGTTTATATTTGAAAATTACCGGTCTGCATAGTCAGGGTTTTGTACAGGGTAATGCGGGAAAACCGCGGTAATTATAATAGAATTAAATTAATTTAAGGGGTATAGACATGAAATCATTAACAAAAATATTACTTGCAACTTTAGTACTGGCTTTCTTTTCAACAACAGCATTTGGACAGCATGAGCTCTACAACAGCCTGAATAAAAGGATGGGTATACTGTATAAAGGCGGAAAGATCATGGAAGCTATTGCTACCGCTCAGGAAGTTGTAAAGGTTGCAGAAGAGACATTTGGAAAAAATCATGCATTCTATTCAGCATCACTTGAAAATCTTGCACTTCTGTATGTTGCAGATGGTAAAAATGACAAGGCTGCTGATTTATATGAGCAGTCATTTGGAGTAAGAGAAGGTCTGGTTGGGAAGAATAATCCAAAGCTTAAAGATGTACTGGAAAAATTACAGAAATGCTATGAGGCAATGAAGGCGACCGATAAGATTGAAAATACAAAAGCCAGGATGGCAAGCCTTCAGAGCTAGTATCTCTAATTGAATTATGAAATAAAAGCTTTTATTTAGTATAAAAATTAAAGCCCCGTTCAATGAACGGGGCTTTTTTTATTTTCTATTATCTGATATCTATAGCTTTTTTAATATAACGGAAAGGGGGCAGGCATTATGGGTAAAAAAATAGTTGTTGTTCATGGTGGTCCACGGAAAAAGGGCAACACAAGGGCCATAACAAAAATAACTGTTGATTCTGCAAGGAAACATGGCGCAAAAGTCGATGAGATAGATGCCATTAATCTGACATTCAAGGCACCCGGATGTATTGCATGTTTCAAGTGTCAGGAGTCAGAGGAGTATAAATGCATAATTGATGACGAGGTTGCTGCAAAGGTGGCTACACTCCCTTCATATGATGTGATTGTGCTTTCTGCCCCTATTTACTGGTGGAGTTATCCTGCCCAGTTGAAGATCTTCATAGACCGTATTTTTTCACTCATAAAGCTAAAAGGGGATGATCACATATCTGCATTGAGTGGAAAAACAATGGCACTCATTGCCACAGGTGGAGGGGAGCTTGAGAATAACCTCAATCTCCTGGAGGCGCAGTGGCGCAACCCGGCTGATATGATGGGGTGTAAATTCCTGTCATCTCTTTACCCCGATGTTTTACCGGAAGAGGGTTTTCTTACAAAAAATCCAGATGCGGTTCAAAAGGCCAAAGAGTTTGGGCGGCTGCTTGCTATGGAATGATCTGAATTTGTGACTTTTCTCTCAGGTATATTTCAAGTCGCCCGAACAAAAATGAAAGGGAGATCGATAATAAAAGGTTGATAAGCGCCTCGAATATCCATGAAATATTCCTCCCTTAAATATAGACTTGAAAAATTATATTCAAGATGATTAAATTCTCTGTCGATAAGGATAAATAAGATTTTTTCCATCAAATTAGTAAGTAAATATATAAATTTTAAAAGAGGGTAATATGGAATATTCAACAAGCCCTGAAGGTGAAAAGTTTAAAATACCTTCAGATGAGGATTACAAGAAGGAATATGAGAAACTGGTTAAGGTGGCAGACGAACAGAAGAAAGAGGGTCGCGAGATAGTTGTTGTCATGGGGCTTGGCTTTGTTGGCGCTGTTATGGCGGGTGTTGTAGCAGATTCTGTTGATAAGAAAACAGGCGAACCAAAAAAGTTTGTTATTGGTATGCAGAGGCCCAGCCCGAGGAGCTTCTGGAAGATACCACTTTTTAACAGGGGCGTGTCACCTGTAAAGGCAGAAGACCCTGAGGTGGCGCCTATGATAGCCCGCTGTGTAAACGACAAAAAGACCATGATCGCAACATATACCTATGATGCCCTTAAACTTGCTGATGTGCTTGTGGTTGACGTACAGTGCGACTATATGAAACAGAGCCTGGGTGATCTTAAGACAGGGCACGCTGAAATCACGGCCCTTGAAGATAGCTTCAAGGTAATCGGTGAAAAGATAAACCCGAATTGTCTCGTGCTTATTGAAACAACAGTACCTCCGGGAACTACCGAATATGTCGCCTATCCCCATATAAAAAAGGCATTCAGGAAAAGGGGTATTGATGCTGAACCGCTTCTATCTCACAGCTATGAAAGGGTTATGCCCGGTAAAAACTATGTGAGTTCAGTAAGGGATTTCTGGCGTGTATGCAGCGGTATAAACATGGAAAGCAGAGAAAGGGTAACGAATTTTCTGTCTGATGTCCTCAATGTTGAAAAATTCCCACTCACCGTCCTTGATAAGCCAATAGAAAGCGAGACCTGCAAGATTGTGGAAAACAGCTACAGGGCCACCATACTTGCCTTTATGGATGAATGGAGCCAGTTTGCAGAGACAAACGGTGTTGACATCATCAAGGTGATAAATGCCATAAAGATCAGGCCAACCCACAATAATATGATTTTCCCTGGTCCTGGTATCGGAGGCTATTGCCTTCCAAAGGATGGCGGGCTTGGTTTATGGGCATACAAGCATCTGATGGGTTTTGAAAACGATATATTCAAGATCACCCCTGAGGCTATAAATATTAATGACACAAGGGCACTGCGCGCGGCCCAGCTTGCGCGTGATGCCTTAAGAAACATGGGCAAGATTGTTGCCGCATCAAAAATAGCTGTTTTGGGCGCATCATATCGTGAGGATGTGGGGGATACCAGATACAGCGGTTCAGAGATCATAGTAAGAAAGCTTACTGAGATGGGTGCTGAGGTGCTTGCCCATGACCCCTATGTTGATCACTGGTGGGAACTTGAAAACCAGGATACCTACCCGGCTGTTGGTGCTAGCTGGTCAAGGTTTTTCAGAAACCAGGAGCATATGACCGAATTCAGGATGTCAAAATCTATGGAAGAGGCAGTAAAGAACGCGGACTGTATCTTACTTGCAGTAAGGCACCAGGAATATCTCGACCTTAAGCCGGAGGAGCTGGTAAAGATGGCAGGCGGCCCTGTGGCAGTGATAGACTGCTTTGGCATACTGAATGATGAAAAGATCGAGAGATATTTTGTGCTCGGGTGCGAGGTCAAAGGGCTTGGCAGGGGCCATATTAACAGGATAAAGGAAAAGGTTCGCAAGCAGAAGATGGCAAAGTAAGATCGTATCTTTTTTGAATAGGCGGATATCATACGAAAATCCGCCTTTGTCATTAGAGGCCCTTTAACCTCCTTTTGTTAAGCCGCATGGTTAAACATATTTTTGCCCTGATTAGTATACCTCAAATATAAAACCCATCTTCCTGAGAATCAGGCAGATGGGTTTCGGGAGGGTGAACACATCAATTCTGTAAATTTATAAGTCTTGCCCCCTGGTCTTTATCAGGAGAAGTCTTTAAATGAACAATAAATTATGTGTTCATTTAATCCCCTGTATTTCAATATCTGTGCCATTAGCAATATTTTGAGCTGTACTTCATCTGAAAAAATATGGTATTTAATTAACCATAGAATTCAATATATTAAAGGTCTGTTGCAGGGGTTTATCTTTATTTTGCCTTTTAGGATACTTATCAGGGATGTATGTGTTTTAAAAAAATAGCTGATCCAGCACATAATAATGTGCATCATGCACATATTAATGTGCATGATGTTGACTGATATTCATACTCAAGTAAAGTCTTTTAAAAAAGATGACTCAATTCGAATAACGAACAAGGATAGAGTGAAGGGGTATTGACTTGGAAAAGAGAGGGAGAAGAATAATAGTTGCATCAATAGTCTCTGTTTTTTTCTGCCTGTTAATACTCCAGATCATACTTTCAATTAGCTCAGGTAAAATTGATGTAGTCAAACCCGAGGTATCTATTCAGAATGAAGCTGAGATCAATCTTGATTCAGAATTAAAGAAGATAGAGATATTGATTAAGATGGGTTTTGAAAATGCGGACATATACTATAACCGTGGCTGGATTAATAGCCGGAAGGGGCGGAATGATCTGGCAAAGAATGATTATACCCGTGCACTGGAGCTTGATAAAAACCATGCTGATGCCTATTTTAACAGGGGCCTGATATACATGAAGGGAAAAAAATATGCTGAAGCAATCTCTGATTTTACTGAGGCAATAAAATCAGACCCTTCGATGTCTGATGCCCTTTGTAACAGGGGCAATGCATATTTACAGGCAGGCAAGGTTACTAAAGCCCTGGAGGATTACACAAAGGCGATTAGCCTTGATGATAAAGATCCTGATCTCTATCTTAACAGGTCCTTTATTTACAGGGCCTTGGGGCGTTTTAAGGATGCAGATCTGGATGTAAAAAAGGCTGAGGCGCTTGGCCTGCAAGCAGATATTTTGAAAGCGAATTAGTGTCCATTCAGAAAGAGGTAATTTATGGATGGATACAATTTAAACGTAGAGGATATAATTCATGCATAACAGGAATATCTCAGTCGCTATAATAGGTGCAGGCGCAAGCGGAACCATACTGGCATATCAGATTATGGAAAAGGCATCCCAGAGATCTGATTCAGGGGTTAAGGTATACCTTATAGAAAAAGATGGTGATCACGGGCCTGGTCTTGCCTATAAAACCCCTTTGTCTGCCCATATATTGAACATGAGGGCAGATACCCTTGGAGTACTAAATGGTGATCCACTTGATTTTGTGAGATGGCTTAAAGGTCATGATGATGTGTCAAAGGCTTCATGGGGTGATCTTAACTACCCTCCCAGAAATGTTTATGGAAGATATCTCGATACAGTACTTGACCTTGCAGTAAAAAAGGCAGCTCTGGGCAGCTCTTCAATAGAGCTGATAACTGGTGAGGCAGTTGATATTGATAAGAATGGCAGGGCCTTTAGTGTGAAAATGTCCGATGGGGGTGTAATAAATGCAAACAGTGTGATTTTAGCCCCAGGCAATTTTCCAGGTGCTTTTCTTTCGGAGCTGAATGGAACAAAAGGGTATTTCCCTTATCCATGGCCTGTATCTGAGATTATAGAGAATATCCCCATGGATCAACCTGTGTGTATAATGGGGGCAGGCCTGAGCGCTATTGATACCCTGATTACCCTTCTTGAAAACGGGCACAGAGAGAAGATCACCTTTTTATCAAGAAACGGCCTTTTACCAAAGGTACAGGGAGCAGCCTTTGACTACCAGCTTAAATATGTGAATAAAGAAACTATAGACAGGTTTCTTTCCGAATCAGATAAAAACAGTATCTCATTTGACCTGGTAAAAAGGCTTTATATGGATGAAATGGAGGCTGCTGCAGGTAACAAGATCAACTGGCTGGATATCTTTAATCCTCAGGAATCTGCTACCCGGATACTTGAAAAGGATATCTCAAGGGCAGAAGCTGGCGTTATCTCTTATCAGGCAGCCCTGACAGCATCCGGACCTCTCACAGGGTACATATGGAACAGCATGTCTATTGATGACAGGATGCGGTTTGACAGGGAATATAAGACAGTCTGGGCAGTCTACAGACATCCCATGCCTGTAATTAATGCAAAAAAGATACTGAATACCCTCAAGTCAGGTCAGCTTGATATTCAGCAGGGGCGTACCAGTGTCAAGGCAGGGAGTAAAGGGGGTTTTGAAATAGATGTCATAACCAGACTGGGTGTCCCTTTTGTATTAAAGACCCCTTATATTATTAATGCAACTGGCCAGGAGATTGATGTTACAAAATTTGAAAGTAAACTTATCAAGAGACTCATTAATAAAGGATTAATTATTGCCCATCCAAACGGCGGGATTTTTGTGGATTTTTGCACTTCATGCGTAAAAGAGAAAAGCGGAAAGGATATTCATGGGTTATATGCCCTTGGCGAGATAACCAGGGGGGTGCATTTTTTTACAAATGGGATTGTTCCAAATATGGTCAGTTCTGGCAGGATTGCCGACGCCATACTTGCGTAGATATTAATCAATATCCGTCTCTATCCTGGCTATTACCTGATCGGAAAAATGAATTATCCTTCTTCTCTAATTTTTTAAAGTCTTCAGATATCCTGCTTATAGATTCATCGATCTTTTTCATCAGGTCAGGGTCGTCACCTGCCTCCCTTTTTGCCTCCATATAATGGAAATGTGCCTCTCTGATATTTTTTGATTGTTCATGGAAAAGACCAAAATTGTAGTGGGCAAGTCCCAGCTTATTTATCTTGCCATAGGAATACCCCAGGCTGTAAAAGATATAATCTTCAACAGGTTCAAGTAATTTAAGCCTTTCATAAATCTCAATTGTCTTATCAAAATCTCCGGCCTTTTCATATATGGTTGTCAATGTCAGAAGGCTTACCCTGTCATTCCCATTTTTATCTATGGCCTCCTTCAGTATTGAAACGGCCTTCTCTGTATCACCATTTGACTGGTATACCTCACTCAGGTAGCTTATAGCCGGGGATGGATCAGTAAGTCCCTTTACCGCCTTTTCAAGGTGTGTTATTGATTCCTTATAATCACCCTTTTCTTTAAGGATTATTCCCATCCCGAGGTTGGTAAGTGGTGAATCAGGATCCTTTTTAAGCTCAGATGAAAAATAATTGGTCATCTCTTCCCTTTGCTCATATCTTGCCATTATTACTGTCCTGAAGATCGGATACAGCCTTCTGAACGCAAGGCTTTCTGCTTTTGATAGCACCACATAGGGGGTTTTGAGCATGGATTCTATATTTGATATTCTTTCAGGCCCTATTGGATGGGTAAGAAGATATGCAGGGACTTCGTTAACTCCAAAGTGTCCGGCCTGCAGTTTTGCAAGGGCACTCTTTATTGCTGCCGGATTAAAACCTGCTCCAAGGGCATACTTGAACCCTGATTGATCTGCCTGGCGTTCCGCATCCCTGCTGTATCCAAGCTGTTTCTGTTGCAAAGCCGCCTGGCTACCTAGCATAATAGCCTCGGTTGCCTCCCCGCCAACAAGTGCGCCAGCCAGCATTCCTAATAAAGATGCAACGCCAAGTGTTTTACTTTGAGCAAATTGTTGCGATATATGACGGTTTGAAACATGTCCTATTTCATGGCACATAACCGCTGCAAGTTCATCGATCTCATCCATTGCCCTTATAAGCCCGGTATAAATAACGACATGTCCGGCATAACCGGCAAATGCATTGAGCTCTTCATCCTTTACGGCATAGAACCGGTATTTGAAATGCCGTGTTTCAACGGATTTAAGCAGGTAATGCCCCAGATCATTTATATAGTTGTCAATAAAGGGGTCATCTATTACTCCAAGCTGCTGTTTTATAGCAAGGGCAAATTCCTCCCCTTTCTTTTCTTCCTCTTCCAGTGTAAGCGCATTTATGCTGCTGATTTGTACAAGCGTAAGAAGGGTAAAAAGTAATGAAATATATAACTTATTTTTTATCCTTTGGGGCATTGTGTTTTATCTCTATCCTTGGAGCCTCCATCCAGAGACCTTCCAGGTCGTAGAATTCTCTGACCGGCTCATAAAAAAGGTGGACAATAAGGTCACCATAATCCATTAATATCCATTGTCCCTCGTTCTCACCTTCTGTCCCGTATGCCTTAAAGCCATGTTCCCTCATCTTTTCTATCAGGTGACGGCCTATTGATTGTACCTGCCTGGTGGAATTGCCACCGGCAATAAGAAAATAATCAGCAAAGGAGGTCATTCCGCCAATATTTAACAGAACCGGGTCAACCGCCTTTCTTTCCATGATAATATCTACTGCAAGCAATGCTTTGTCAAGAGACTTCATTATTTATATATATCCTTCCTTAAAATGTATTCTTTCACCCTGTCAGGTACCAGATAATTGATTGATCTGCCGGTCTTGATATTTTGTCTGATTTTTGTTGAAGAGATATCCATTAGTGTTGCCCTTTTAAAATAGATAGAGCAGCCACTGCTGTTTATGAATATATCTTCACTGTTGCCCTTTTTAAAATCCAATCCAAGGGACTCTATAAAACTGTTAATTTCACCCTTCTGTATACCAGGCCTGTCTATAACTGCAAAGCTGGTAAGTTTAAATAGCTCTTTATAATTCTTCCAGGTGGTTATCTCTTTAAATGTATCGATCCCCAGAATAAAAAACAGATCGAGATCAGTACCGTATAAATTCTTAATGATATTGATTGTCTCAATAGAGTATGATGGTCCTTTTCTCCTGCCTTCAATATCGCTTGCCTCAAGGTAACTGGAATATGAAACCGCAATTTTTGCCATCTCAAGACGTTCAGGATAGGGGGTTATAATACTTTCATCCTTATGAGGAGGTTGAGCGCACGGGATCAGGAGCACCTTTGACAAGGAAAATTCTTCGCACATCTCTTCAGCCAGCCTGAGATGCCCGAAATGAATCGGATCAAATGTCCCTCCAAGTATGCCGAGCCTCAAATAATAACCCTCCTAATCCCTGACCTGGCCGTCACCATAGACAATAAACTTGGTTGTGGTGAGTTCTGTAAGACCCATGGGGCCAAATGCATGAAGCTTTGAGGTGTTAATCCCAATTTCAGAGCCAAGCCCAAGCTGATTGCCGTCATTAAATCTGGTTGAGGCATTTACAAGTACAACCGATGAGTCCACCTGAGCGAGGAATCTCCTGGCCCTTGCGTAATCCTTTGTGATTATAGTTTCAGTATGGTTTGAACCATACTTTTCTATGTGTAAGAATGCCTCTTCCATGCTGTCAACAATCTTTACTGCCAGTATCAGGTCCAGAAACTCAGCTGGCCAGTCTTCTTCGGTTGCAGGGACTGCATCAGGTATAAGCGCTCTTGTCTTTTCACAGCCCCTCAATTCTACCTTTGCTTTACGAAATGCCTTTGCAACCTCAGGCATGAATTCCTCTGCAATATCTTTATGAACCAGCATTGTCTCCATTGCATTGCACACACCTGGTCTCTGTACCTTTGAGTTTATGCATATATTAATTGCAGTATCTATATCAGCATATTTATCCACATAGGCGTGGCAGACACCTTTGTAATGCTTGAGCACAGGGATTCTAGAGTTTTCTGTTACAAACCGGATCAGTCCTTCGCCTCCTCTTGGTATTATTACATCCACCAGATCATCACAGGCCAAAAGCTCGGTTGTGGCCTGCCTGTCTGTGGTAGGTATTACCTGTACTGCCTTTCCAGGGAGATTGTTTTCCTCAAGCCCCTCTTTAATTATATCTGCCAGGATCAGATTTGAATTTATGGCTTCTGACCCGCCTTTTAAAATGACTGCATTCCCTGATTTGAGACAGAGGCTTGCTGCATCCACAGTTACATTCGGCCTTGATTCATATATGAAACCTATTACCCCTAAGGGTATCCTGATCTTGCCAACCTGTAGATTATTTGGCCTTTCCCACATGCCGGTAACCTCGCCAACCGGATCAGTCAGGAGCATCACTTCATTAAGGCCCTGAACAATTGAGTTTATGGTTTTCTCATCAAGTGTAAGCCTGTCAAGCATTGCAGGGCTTAACCCCTTTTCTTTTGCGGCTGCCAGATCCTTTTTGTTCTGGATCATTATTTCATCTTTACGCTCAACAAGTTTTCTGGCAATAGATTCAAGCGCTGCATCCTTTTCTTTTCTTTTTATGGTGCGTAAAAGTCGTGATGCCTCTTTTGCCGACAATGCTATTTCACGAATCATGGATTTTATTGACATGTTTCATCTCCATCCTGACCACTGGTAATTAGGAGGTTATCCCTGTGTATGATCTCATCGTTATGCTTGAAACCAAGCATCTCTTCTATCTTTCTGCTGTTCAATCCCTTTATTATATCAAGTTCGCTTGAACTGTAATCTACCATGCCAACCGCTGTTTCATTGCCATTACGGTCAACAATTTGAACTGAATCTCCCCTGTTGAATCTTCCGGACACCCCAATAACCCCGGAAGGAAGCAGGCTCTTCCCATTCTTTATCAGCGCCTTTACAGCCCCGTCATCAATGATGATTTTGCCTTTTATGGCCCTGGTAAATGCGATCCAGTGCTTGCGGCCGCAAACCGCTTTTGTCTGGGGGAGAAATAAGGTCCCGGTCTCTTCACCTTTCATGATCTTTCTAATTATATTTTTGGTGTACCCGTTTGTGATAATAACCGGTATTCCTTTTAATGTTGCCTTTCGTGCCGCCGCGATTTTGCTTGCCATTCCGCCTGTGCCTAGTGCCCCCGGGACTGATGTTGCAGATTGAAAATGGCTGCTGCTTATTTTGTTTATAAGCGGAATGAGCTTTGCATTTTTATTTGTCCTCGGGTCATCATCATAAAGCCCGTCAATATCTGTAAGTATCGCAAGCAGGTTTGATTCTGTCATGTTGGCAACCATGGCGCTTAAATTATCATTATCACCGAACTTGATTTCATCAATTACAACTGTATCGTTTTCATTTATGATTGGTATAATGCCCCATGATAAAAGGGTGAAGATAGTATTCCTTGCATTAAGATAGCGCCGCCTGTTATTAAGGTCATCCCTGGTGATAAGTATCTGTGCCACTGTGACCCCGTGACGGCCAAAGGCCTTTTCATATGCCATCATAAGGCGGCTCTGGCCGATTGCAGCCATTGCCTGTTTTTCAGATATCCCGTCAGGCTTTTTTTCGTAACCCATCTTTTTCATGCCCGCTGCTATGGCGCCGGATGAGACAAGGATAATCTCAAACCCCCTTGACCTGAGGTCACAGATATCATTTGTAAGGCTGTTAATAATTGTACTGTTAAAACCATTGTCTCCTGTCAGTATCCCGCTTCCTGCCTTAATAACTATCCTGCGCGCATTTTTAAGCAGGTTTGTTCTGTTATTTGTTAATTTATCTTCCATTTATTTATGTGCGCCATTTATTGAACCGGTTACATAATATACTTAATATTACAGGGAAAATTGTATTTTAAATAAAACAGATTACAGGACAGCGGTTGACCCGGCTCATTTTCAGTTAACCCGCTGCATTTTCTTTGAGAAACCTTTTTAGTTCCTCTATCCCTTCACCTGTCAGTGCGGATACTGCTATTGCACTCAGCCCCGCAGCATTTATTTTAAGCAGGATATCTTCAGCTTTTAACCCATCAGGCCTCTCAAGGTCAATTTTATTGAGAACAATTGTCCTTTTTTTTTCCATAAGCAAAGGGTCATATCTATTAAGCTCATCCTCAAGAATATAGTAATCCTTTAGCGGGTTATCTGCCTTAAGGTCTGACATGTCTATGACATGAAGAAGAAATCTGGTCCTTTCTATATGTTTCAGGAAGCGATGCCCAAGCCCTTTACCTTCGCTTGCCCCTTCAATAAGCCCCGGTATATCCGCTATTGTTAGAGACTTTTCACCAGTAATCTCCATCATCCCAAGGTTTGGTATAAGGGTTGTAAAAGGATAATTATCTATTTTAGGGCGGGCCATTGTAAGGCTTGATAACAGGGTGGATTTTCCTGCATTTGGCAGGCCTACCAGCCCTATATCAGCCAGATGTTTCAGTGTGAGTTTAAGCCTTTTTGATTCTCCCGGAATGCCTCCCTGGGCATACCTGGGGGACCTGTTTATTGCAGTGGCAAAATGCCTGTTCCCCTTTCCGCCTATACCGCCGTAAACAATAGTGATTGCCTGCTCATTACTTGTCAGGTCGCCTAGTATTTCACCTGTATCGTGATCAGAGATGATTGTGCCGGGAGGCACCTCTATTATGGTATCCTCACCATTTTTCCCTTTTTGATTAGTGCCCATGCCAGGGCCGCCATTTCTGGCCTTGAAATGTCTTCGAGAACTGAAATCTGCCAGGGTGATAAGCTTATTGGAGGCCCTTATGATAATATCCCCACCTTTTCCGCCGTCCCCTCCATCAGGGCCGCCTTTAGGGATAAAACGGGCCCTGAAAAAGCTTACGCAGCCTTTTCCACCATTACCTGAAACAACATGTATTACGGCTTCATCCAGAAATCCCATATTATCCTCAGGAGGTGGAGAAAGGGGATTTATTAATCGGCTAAAACGCTCACCTTTTTGCGGTTTTTAGTAAACCTTTCAAAGGTGACTGTGCCGTCTATCTTGGAATATATGGTATAATCCTTTCCAAGACCTACATTTTTACCCGGATGGACCTGGGTGCCCTTTTGTCTGATAAGGATGTTTCCAGCCTGTACCTTTTCACCTGAATATTTTTTTACCCCAAATCTCTGGCCGGCGCTGTCTCTACCGTTTCTTGAACTCCCGCCTGCTTTTTTGTGTGCCATAATTATGATTCCTTATTAAATAATACGCTTAGAACTAAAAAGTCTTTAGTTTACTAATAAAAATACCGAAAATATTAATAAATTACTGACCGATGTTGTCGATCTTTATCTGGGTAAAACATTGCCTGTGGCCCTGTTTTTTTCGGTAGTTTTTTCTTCTTTTATACTTGAAGATGATAACCTTTTTATCCTTGGCCTGTCTCATAATCTTGCCATATACCTTTGTTCCTTCAAGGTATGGTTTGCCAAGGTTGACGTTATCCCCGTCTGAAGTAAACAGGACCTTATCAAAGGCAACTGAGTCCCCGATATTACCCTCAAGTTTTTCTATCTTCAGCATATCACCTGGTGCTACCCGATACTGTTTCCCACCTGTTTGTATTACAGCGTACATAATTAACCTCCAAAATTGTAACACGTAACCATAAAAGAAAAAAAGTCATATGTCAAATTGTTTATTATATGACTTTTAATTCAGTGTTTACTTGTCTTAAAGTGCCCCCGGCATGACTTGAACATGCGGCACCCAGATTAGGAATCTGGTGCTCTATCCGCCTGAGCTACGGGGGCGTGGACTAGTCTTGTACCAAAAAATAATTAAAATGCAAGTTTTTTGTGCAGTAGTTTCAAAAAATGAAAAAAATCTTGATTATAGTAATAAAAGAATTTATAAGTTTTATTAATATTTGTTGGCTTAACATCATTTAGATTTAAGTTAAAAAAGATAGCGGGGATGTAGCTCAGTTGGGAGAGCGGTACGTTCGCAACGTACAGGCCGTCGGTTCGATCCCGATCATCTCCACCATATTATCCTTTTCAGTATGGGCAGAGTCCGGTGAGAATAGCTGATAATCAAATGCTTTTCCTTATATTTCCTTGAGACGTTATTGAACTGAAAATCTCTTATTCCTTTGGAGAATATTAAATGAAAAGAAATGCAGAAATTAATCGCAAAACCAATGAAACTGATATCCGTGTAAAATTTGATCTGGATGGAAAAGGAAACAGCAGTATTAACACAGGCATTCCATTTATGGATCATATGCTGAAGCTGTTGGCTGTACACGGCTATTTTGACGGTGAGATATACGCTAAAGGTGATATTGAAATTGATTATCACCATACGGTTGAAGATCTTGGCATATGCCTGGGTATGGCAGTCAGCAAATGCCTTGGAGAAAAAAAGGGCATAAGGAGATATGGACAGGCTGCAGTGCCAATGGATGAGGCCATGTCGAGCGTTGTTATTGACATATCCAACAGGCCTTTTCTTGCCTATCGGGTTGAGGTTAATAACAGCAAGACCGGGAGCTTTGACATAGCCCTGCTTGAGGAGTTTTTCAGGGCATTTGTAAACTATTCAGGCATCACCATGCATGTTGATATGATATCAGGCAGGGATCCTCATCATATAGCGGAATCTGTCTTCAAGGCATTTGGTAAAGCACTTGATGTGGCAACAGGGGTTGAGGAAAGACTGGGCGGCAATGTCCCTTCATCAAAAGGGCTCTTATAGTAAGTGGGCGGTCAGGTTAAAGGGTATATTGTGGCTGAATATAAAAAATTCAATGAATGTAAAAAATGTTTTTTTCTTTTTTGCCTACTCCTTATCTTCAGCGGATGCGCAACCAGCAAGAAGGTTCATTCCGAATTCCCGGAAAAGCAGATTGGTTCATCTAAAATTGTCTTTTTGGGTTTAATATCTGCAATGCCTGATGGGAATGGCCCTGACCTGTTTTCTAATCCGCTGCTGAACACAATGATAAGCGCAGAACCGGTGAGTCAGGATATCTCTGATCGATTGTCTGATATACTGTATACACTTATTGAAGGGTCAAGAAATTATAATATTATCAACATGAAGGGGTATCAAACCTCTGGATTTAACAGCGCTGATCCTTTAGACATAAATGCCATTAAGGCCCTTGTAAAGGAGATTTCAGCTGATTTTGTCATAACCGGGTATGTCTACAGGATACGTGAACGTGAGGGCTCGGATTATTCTGCTAACAGCCCTGCTTCGGTATCTTTTGATATATATATCATAAATCTTGAAACAGGCTTAATTCCATGGAAAGGGAGTTATTACAAAACTCAAAAATTCTTAAGTGATAATCTACTTGATTTTAAATCATTTCTGAAATTCAAAGGGAAATGGGCGGATGTGGAAAGCCTTGCTTCAGCCGGATTAAAAGAGCTTGTCGATGATATGCCGGTAATAAAAAAATAGGTGTTTGTTTCTAAATAAGATCGGTAGCATTATTTTAGTTCATTTTATACTGATCAAAAAGGCTTTTTAATTCCGAAAGCCCGCTTTTTCATCATTGACAATATAAAAATCGTTAATATAATAAAATATTTATCTAAAAACCTGGTTTTAACCAATTGGCCATGTCGGCGCCTTGGAGAATTTAAAAGCCATGTCGATAAAATAGGAAAAATCGTGGGTTTATAATGGATTTCTATCAGGCAGCCAAGGAGGAGATAAAAAGGTCGGCAGATATTGTCGAGCTGATAGGACAGTATGTCCAGCTTAAAAAGGCCGGTTTAAACCATGTAGGGCTTTGCCCGTTTCACGGTGATAAGGATCCATCTTTTTCTGTCAGTTCGACAAAACAGATATTTCACTGTTTTGGATGTAAAAAGGGTGGCGATATTTTTACCTTCTGGATGGAATACCATAAGGTTTCATATTCTCAGGCAATAAAAGAGCTTGCTGAAAAGTATCATGTAGTATTGCCTGAAAAAAAGATTACACCGGAAAAAAGGCATGAGCTTGATTTAAAGGAGGAGATATACCGGATTAACGGGGCTGCGGCAGCCTATTATAACTATATCCTTGTAAAAACAGCCTTAGGGAAGAAGGGTATTGGATACTTTGATAAAAGATCTATCACCCCTGAAATCATAGACAGGTTTAAATTAGGCTATGCCTCTGAGGATTGGGACGGGCTGACTAGATTTTTATCAGGCAGGGATGTGAATCTTGAGAAGGCGGAAAAGGCAGGTCTTCTTATCACAAAAAAGAATGGCGGGTATTATGACCGTTTCAGGGGGAGGGTAATATTCCCCATATTTACTATGGAAGGAAAGGTTGCGGGTTTTGGTGGCAGGGTGCTTGATAATTCGCTGCCCAAATACCTGAATACCCCGGAGACATCCATCTTCCATAAAGGTGAGTTATTATACGGGTTGAACACAGCCTTTCCCCATATACGTGAAACAGGCCGTGTGGTTATTGTTGAGGGTTATACAGATGTCCTGGCGCTGAATAAACATGGGTTTTATGCGGCTGTTGCAACACTCGGAACAGCCCTTACACAGAATCATTTAAGGAAGCTTAAGGGTTTCAGCAGGGAGATTATTGTTGTATTTGATGCCGATTCAGCAGGGAAAAGCGCAGCGGTGAGAAGTCTTCCGCTGTTTCTCAATGAGGGTCTCTCGGCCAGGGTAATGATATTACCAGAAGGTGATGACCCTGATACATTTATGAACAGCAGGGGGCTTGATGCCTTTTTAAGTCATCTTGACAGGGCCATGCCCCTGTATGACTTTTATATTGAATCAAAACTAAAGACTGTTGAGCCAGGCATTGCAGGTAAGCTGGAGATTCTCAAGGAGGTAATCCCTGTACTTTCAGAGATTACAAGCGATATACAGAGGTCAGTTTATATAAAGCATCTCTGTGAAAGGTGTGATGTCTCAGAGTCAGTTGTTCTTACTGAGCTTAACAGGCTGAGAGGTACGGTATCAGGAAAAGGAAATATTGCAAGGCTGGAATCAGTGCAAACCGGATCAGGGGTAAAAAGCCTTAAGGAGTATCATCTCCTTAATCTTATAATTCACTCGCCCGGAATTGCAGGAAGGGCGCTGGTTGATGACTTTAAAATGCTGATTTCAACCGACGAAGTTGTAAAGATTTTTAATATACTTGCCGAAGAGTATAGGCTGAAAAAAAATATTGATCCTGCACAGATACTTGAGCATATGCAGGAAGGACAGGAAAGAGATATTTTCAATGAGGTGATGCTTTCAGAGCCTATTTATAAAGGTCCGGCTGTTGAACAGGCTGTTCTGGAGTTTGAAAACAGGATATATGATATTAAGCTCTCAAACTCAATAAATGAGGCAAAAAGTTCCGGGAATATTGAAAAGCTTAATGAATTGGTTAAATTAAGAAAGGCTATTTGAAAAGTCCCTTTAATGATTATTATTAAAGAGATTTTTACATAACACAGAGATAAGTAATTATCGGGAGGAATAGTATGGTAAATAAATCTGATATGCAGAATCTGAAGAGACTGATAGATATGGGCAAAGATAAGGGATACATCACCTATGAAGAGCTGAATGATGATCTGCCTGATGAAATCACCTCCTCGGAGCATATCGACGATGTAATGATGATGTTTGAAGAACTGGACATCATGGTAATAGACGAGGCAGCCAAAAATGAGATTGAAAAATCAAGAAAACTCAAGAAGAAGAAGGAGAAAGAGCTTGAGAAAGAGGATTTACAGGCTGATATAGTTGATAATTCAACAAGGGTTTCTGACCCTGTTAAAATGTATCTCAAGGAAATGGGCTGCATATCCCTTCTTACAAGGGAAGGGGAAGTTGATATAGCCAAAAGAATTGAAGAGGGTGAAAAAAATACACTTGAGATGTTTTTAAAGTGCTGCGTGGGAGTTGAGTATATTATTGATCTCGGAGAAAAGCTGAAGACCGGAGAGGTTAAGCTGAAGAATATAATCAATGACCCTGATTATGAAGAAAACCATGCACAGATCGGTGAAAAAAAGGAGCACCTTATAAAACTGATAGATGAAATCAAGGTCTTGTATAATGATTATGGAAAGATAAAAAACGAAATCACCAAGAAGACCTGTGTTGCAGCCAGGAAGAAAAAGTTAACTGATAAGCAGACAAAAATCTTTAAACAGATTGTAGATATGATTTATGGCTTCAAACTGGAAAAAGGTCAGCTTGATAAGATGATGGAGATGCTCCACAGGATGGTAATTGACTGTGAAAAGGCCGAACGCCAGTTGTCTGATTGTGTTATTAAAAATGGCGGAAAATCATTAACATACATAAAAAAGTGTATTATGGGTATTCCAAAATCGGCAAAGGATAATGATATTGTAACACCGCTGAAACGAAAAAAAACAGAATTGCTCTTAATGAAAACGGAGCTGAATGAGGCGCAAAAGACCGTCAAGGATATAAAAGACCGCACCAACATGACAGCTAAAGAATTGAGGGAGACCCTTGACTATGCAAGAAGGAGCCTTGAAAGATCAAAGCTGGCCAAAAAGGAGCTTATCCAGGCTAACCTCAGGCTTGTAGTGAGTATCGCTAAAAAATATACAAACAGGGGATTGCAGTTTCTTGATCTGATTCAGGAAGGTAACATAGGCCTCATGAAGGCTGTGGAAAAATTTGAATACCAGAGGGGCTATAAATTCAGCACCTATGCAACATGGTGGATCAGGCAGGCAATAACAAGGGCGATTGCAGACCAGGCCCGCACTATCCGCATACCTGTGCATATGATTGAGACAATAAACAAGCTCATAAGGACATCACGTTACCTGGTTCAGGAACATGGTCGTGAACCAACGCCAGAGGAGATCGCTGAGAAGATGGAGTTTCCACTTGAAAAGGTGCGCAAGGTACTGAAGATAGCCAAAGAGCCTATCTCCCTTGAGACCCCTATCGGCGAGGAGGAGGACAGTCATCTTGGCGATTTTATAGAGGATAAAAAGGTCATCTCTCCCGGTGAAGCGGTGGTAAATCACAGCCTTGGAGAGCAGACAAGAAAGGTACTTACCTCTCTTACACCAAGGGAAGAAAAGGTCCTCAGGATGAGATTCGGAATTGGTGAAAAGTCTGATCACACACTTGAAGAGGTAGGACGTGACTTCAATGTTACAAGAGAGAGGATCAGGCAGATAGAGGCAAAGGCCTTGAGAAAGCTAAGACACCCGAGCAGAAGCAGGAAATTAAAAAGTTTTATTGAAAGATAGTATTTTTATCATCGTTTTTTCTTGACAAAAATCGATTCAGACTGCATTTTATACAGCCTGAATCAAACGGCAGTCTTAAGGGCCTATAGCTCAGCTGGTAGAGCCACCGGCTCATAACCGGTAGGTCCCTGGTTCGAACCCAGGTGGGCCCATCATAAAAGGAAAAATGTTGATTTCAAAAACACACATAAATAGATCTCGAAAGAGATAGCTTTAAAAAAGGGCGCATCATTAAAGATGCGCCCTTTTTTTTGAATTAAGTATTAAAAGATATTTTAAGGGCGTTCATATGTCTGCAAGCCTTAAAAAAGTAATTGATATAATTGACGGAATAGCACCCTTCTCTCTGGCCGAGAAGTGGGATAACGTTGGCCTTCAGATTGGTTCTCCTGACATGGGTATCAGTAAGATACTGGTTGCCCTTGATCCGACAATGGAGACATTAAAAATGGCCATGTCTGTAAATGCCCAGATGATCATAACTCATCATCCCCTGCTGTTTCATTCCATATCTCATATAGATTTCAATTCGTTCCCTGGTAACTTTATAAATGAGGCAATAAAAAACAACATATCAGTTATTGCCGCCCATACAAACCTGGATAATGCAAAGATGGGGATCAACCAGATCCTTGCCACAAAACTTGGTCTGACTGGCTGGGAGATCCTTGAGCCAAAGGAGTTAAATGGCATGACCGGATACGGGCTTGGTGTTATCGGTTATCTGAATGAACCTATGGATCTTCGTACCTATGCCATGAAGGTTAAAGAAAGTCTTGGTGCTGCATCTGTCAAAATAATTGGATCGGATGAATCCAAAGTTAAGCGTGTTGCAACTGTCGGGGGATCAGGCAGGGATTATATAGCTAAAGCCAGAGAAAAAGGTGCTGACCTTATTGTAACCGGAGACATCGGTCATCATGATGCCCTTAATGCGAGGGCACTGGGCATCAATGTAATTGATGCAGGCCATTTTTATACAGAAAGGGCTGCCTTGACAGGTTTTATTGAACAAATAAGGGAAAAATTTGAAACACAGGGCATTGATATCATGCTTGAGCTTTATAAAGATGAGGCTGACCCTGTCAGAATATTGTAATAATCATTATCATAAGGGGGAAGAGAATTGAAAGAGCATCTGAAAAATTTGATCCTGCTTCAGACGTGCGATAACAGGATAAAAACTATCCAGACAAAGCGGGATTTCATTCCTGAAAGGATAAAAAGGCTGGAAGAGTCATTTGAGGAAAAAAGCAGGATATTCAATTCCAGATTGGAAAAACTTGACTCACTTGAAAAGGAAAAAAGGGCTGTTGAGAAGGAAATCCAGGTTATAGAAAGCAGGGCGCAGAAAGGTCAGGAAAAACTCAATAACATAAAGTCAAACAAGGAATATACGGCTGCGCTTAAAGAGATTGAAGATATAGAAAAAGAGAGAACAAAACAGGAAGACATACTGCTTCAGGTCATGGAAACTATTGAAGAGCTAAAAAAGGAGTGCATCGAGATAAAGGTAGAAAAGGAAAATCTCAGGAATGAATTTGATGCGGAAAAAAAGGAGATTGAAGAGGAGCTCCTTGAACTTAATGAAGAGTCTGAAGGGTTAATGAAGCAAAGGGCTGAATATAATTGTGCGGTTGACAGTAAAATACTCAAGACATATGATCTTTTGAGAGCCAGAAGGGCAGGTGTTGCTGTAAGTGCTGTAGTTGGAGGCATATGCCAGGCATGTCATCTGGAGATACCCCCGCAGAAGTTTAATGAACTTCAGAGATGCAATGAGATGATGTCCTGCCCACACTGCAACAGGCTCTTATACTGGGGGGAAGACGAATTTTTTATTAACCTTTTGAACAATGATGGCGTTTAGTATATTAGTGTATTAGAGCAGGCCGGATGGCCGCTGCTTTGCTTTAAAAGCAAAGGGGAGGAAAGTCCGGGCTCCACAGGACAGGATGCTGGATAACGTCCAGTCCCGGTGACGGGAAGGAAAGTGCAACAGAAAGTATACCGCCTCTCTTCCGGCATTGGCCGGAGGTTATGGTAAGGGTGAAAAGGTGAGGTAAGAGCTCACCGTCCTGGCGGTGACGTCAGGAGCTTGGCAAACCCCATCCGGAGCAAGACCAAATAAGGAGGAGCCTGAGGGTGGTCCGCCCGATCCTCCGGGTAGGTCGCTTGACCCTGATGGCAACATCAGGGCTAGATGAATGGTCATCGTTCAGGGTGTTTCCCTGAAAACAGAACCCGGCTTATGGCCTGCTCTTTTTTTATATCAGCTTACCCACAGCGTTAATGATAGTCTGCCTTAAAACCCCGCCAATAATCTGGAAACACAATAGTGCCGCAATCGGTGATAAATCAAGCCCTGCGATTGGCGGTATGATCCTGCGAAAAGGCGCCAGGAGAGGCTCACTAATACCATAGATGGTCTGCACAACAGGGTTATATGGTGATGGGCTTACCCATGACAGTAAAACGCTAACGAGTATTACAAGCGAAAAAAAACCCGGGAAAAGTTCTATTATAAGCACCAGTGCCTCAACTATACCATAATAAAACTTGAATGATAGTGGGGGTGATTTAAATGAGGTAATATTGTGAAGCAGGTATGATATAAGGCTGTAAATTATAAAAATGACTACAAATGAAAAAAGAGAGAATGATTTTCTCTGAATATTAAGCCTCGCAGCCAGAGAACCCAGAGGCAGAAACGCCCTTTGCAGCATACCGATTACAGGTGTATGGACTCTATCCCCTGTAAGAATAGCTATGAACCATACAACCATGTAAAACTGGAAGAGCAACTGGAATAGATTTAATATGCTCGCCCCTTCTCCGGATAACAGTGAGATGCGTCCGGTTGAAAAGTAAATCAACCCCCTTATGATAACAAGGCAGAGGACGCTTAAGCACACACAATAAAAATCATTTTTTACAATGGTTTTAAATGGTTTTAAAATCGGGTCAGTGATCCTGAATATAAGATTATATATAGTGTTGAAATTGGCTTCAACAGGCCTTATAAGCAGCCTGAGAAGAACAATAACTATGAGAATATCGATAATAGCCTTAATAGCCTGGATTAAAAACATGTAAATTCCTCTTGGTATTTTATTTATCTGTAATCTATACTACGGCAATTAATTATTCAACCTGAATATAAACCTGTTTCTTTGTGACTGTGATTATGAAAAAGAGAGAACCGGACAGCGCCTATACAGATATAGTGGCAAGGATAATCCCGAAATCCTCAAGGAATGAGATCATGGGTCTGGAAGTGGGAATCGTTAAGATCAAGGTGACTGCGCCGCCTGTTGAGGGAATGGCAAACAGGGCAGTTATAGAGCTCATTTCTAAAGAGCTTAAAATCCCCAGGAGAGATATTGAGATAATATCCGGTGATAAATCAAAAAATAAAAGGATCAGGGTTCACGGGGTCTCAGACCTGAGTTTTTCAAAAGTTAAGGCATGAAAAAGGTAGAGACTGCCCGCAGTGCGTCTCCTCAGGCATGAAACTGCATGTCATAAAGCTGCCTGAACCTGCCGTTTTTATCCATCAGTTCCTTGTGGGAACCCGATTCAACGATCTCTCCCTTTTCAAGTACAAAGATCCTGTCTGCATTTCGTATGGTGCTTAATCTGTGGGCAATAGCAAAGATTGTGCATCTGCCCTTAAGTGATTCTATGGATTTTTGTATAAGTTCTTCACTCTCTGCGTCAAGCGCAGAAGCGACTTCATCCAGCAGCAGTATGGAAGGATTTACAAGGATTGCCCTGGCAATGGATATGCGCTGTTTCTGCCCACCAGACAGGAGCGAGCCCCTGTCACCCACAATAGTTTCATACTGTTTGGGCTGATCCATAATAAAGTTATGGGCATGGGAAGAGGTTGCAGCGGCGATTATACTGTTTGTGTCAACGGATGATCCTGTACAGTTTATATTATTCAGGATGGTGTCATGAAACAGCAGTACCTCCTGGCTTACTATACCTATCTGTCTCCTTAATGATTCAAGCGTAACATCCCTTATATCTATACCGTCGATCAGTATCTGCCCCTCTTTAACATCATAAAAACGGGGGACAAGGTCCATCAGGGTGCTTTTTCCAGCGCCTGTTGACCCTACAAAGGCAACCATTTCACCTGCATTGATCCTGAATGAAACGTTTTTAAGTACAGGTTTACTGTTTTTATATGAAAAGCAAACATCCTTGAATTCAATGGAGCTGTTATGCCTTGGAAGTATAACTGCGTTTTCCTTTTCTGCAATCTCCGGTCTTGTATTGATGATGCTAAATACCCTTTCAGTTGCCCCCTGAAGGGTTTTGATTTCATTGCTGACCCTGGAAAGGTTTTTTACAGGTGAGTATGCCCTTGATAAGGCATAAAAAAGCGCTACCAGTTCACCAAGGGTAAGATTATAGTAGGTTTTACCTGCGATCAATATTACCGGTAATACTGTAAAGGCTATGGCGTCCATAATGGGGCCTATTCCCCTTACCCATCGGTTCCAGTGCATGGTCTTTTTATATAAGAAATCGGTAAGTTTTTTAAATTTACCTGAATGGTTTTCAAATGTGCAGAAACCCTGAACCACCTTCAGGCAAAGCAGTGTTTCCTGATAGGCTGATGTAACCTGTGCTGTTGCATCCTGAACCCTTGCAGAATGTTTTTTGACCTTGATTCCGAATAATCTGGTTACAGCGATTATTAAAGGGGTGACAATCATTACCACAAGAGTCAGTTTGTAGTTCAATTTTAAGGCAGAAAGTAATAGAAACAGTGCAGTTAGAGGGTACTGAACAAAACCGATGATGATATTTGATATGGATGCCTGCATAAGGGTTAGATCTGCTGTTGATCTGGAGATCAGTTCACCGATCTTGTATTCATGATAAAAGCCCAGGTGAAGATTAGTGAATTTTTTGTAAAGATCTATCCTTATATCATTTATTGCCCTGTTGGTGAAGGCTGCTGCCGCCAGTTCACTAAGATACAGGGCAAATGACCTGACAATAACAGAGATGAAAATAAAAAGAGAGAGAAGGATCAGGAGTGAATTAGGTGTTTTTCCTTCAATAATCTCAATTTTTTTAAGTTTGATTGGAAATGATGCATCTTTATCCCATACAGGCAGTTTTAAAGTAAATGGAACCGGTTCGTTATCCTGGGGCACACCCTCAGATATATCCTTTGACATATCCTTGGTCATATTATCTATAAAAGAGGGAAGTATCTCTGCGGGTGCAACAGACAATATAGCTGCAATACATGCAGGTAGAATAGCGCATAACATAAGCAACTTATATTTTCTAACATATTTAGCAATCTCTTTGCCAAGTAATCTGTCAAGCATAATATGGTGATACTCCTGTATTTGTGAAAACCCTTTCAGGCCTGTGCTCTTTGTAATAAGGGGTCATATGTATCAGAAAAAAGGAAAAAAGTGTCTATTTTTTGATGTTCATTATCAGATTTATACCTGCCAGAGAAAAGAGGATATTTGCTGCCCATGCGGATAAAAACGGAGGTAATATCCCTGCACGGCCTATAGCACTGGCAAAAGCCATAACCAGGTAGAGCAGAAAACAGGCGGCAATACCAATGGTGATGGAAAGGGGGATGCCGTTTATCTTCTCCCACAGGCCTATAGGTATTGCAAGAAGGGCAAGAACAGCAGTGATTAAAGGGAATGCGAGTTTTTGGTATAGAAAAACCAGATCAGCCGTATTATCGTATCCCTCGGTCCTTACCTTTTCGGTGTGACTTTTTAACTGCCCATAACTCATATCTTCAGGCTTTTTTATTTTTTTGATGAACATCTCAGGTGTTTCAGGGATATCGATTGAAACCTGGTCTAACTTCTCAAGACGGTAATCATTTTCACCTGCAAGTGTCTGAACCTTTGCCTTTTCTATTTCCCACCTGTTATTCACCCATCTGCCTGTTTCACCCTTGATCTTTTTAACAAGAATGAACTGATCATTAAAAAAATAGAATACCGGCCCCTTCATTGTCTGGCTCTTTGCATCAAAATACTCTATCCAGTAGATATTATTTTTTGATTTGTACCATATGTTTGGCCTTCCGGATAGACCGGTTGGGTCCCGTTTTTTTACCTCGGCATTCCAGATCTCGTTCTGCATTGAGCTGGTATAGGGGATAATGGCATCAGATAGAATGAATGAAAAGATACTTAATATAATGGAGAAAAATATTACCGGGGTGAAGACCCTGAAAATATCAAGTCCGCAGGCCTTCATTGCCATGATTTCCCGGTTTTTTTTCATCAGGCATATAACAACAATAACAGATATTGTCGTTGCAACCGGTATCATCTGTTCTGTAATAGATGGTAATTTATAGAGGAAATAGGAGATGGTAGTGGAAAATGGCACACCTGCTTTAACAAAATTATCTATCTTCTGTATAAAATCTATAACAAGGAACAGGAGGATAAAGATAAACTGGCACATGATAAATACCTTTATTACCTCTTTTGAGATATATTTTGTTATTACCTTCATCTATCCCCTTCAATGCCTGTTATGGATTTTATGAATGATGGTATGAAATCCTAAAAAGTTTTTTCAAAGGATTTCATACCAGTGCACAGAAGATACCTTGACGATTTTAAAAAATCTACCTTTAAATTCATATAAAGGTTTTATAGTTAGTGTCCATCCAAAAACTGTCGCTTTTGGATTTCCATCCTCCGTAGCAGAGCTACTGCGGAGGACGGGTAAGCGGTCAGCCATTAGCGTTCAGCTTCCTGTCCCGCCATAGCCTTGTGAGGCGGCGGATCAGTAAAAGACTTTCAAACCAAAGAGTTCGCTGACAGCTGATCGCTGACTGCTGAAAGCCCCATCCAGAATTTGTCTCTTTCTGGATGGGCACTGGTTTTTCTACCAACTGGGATTTTTCTTTGACCCGATCCATTCTTTCATCTGTTCATTATAGATAATACGTTTGCTGAACAGCCACTCACCATTTACCTTTTCCATGTCGTCCTCATAATACCCGTATGAATCAAGGGTTGCCTTGCGTTCAGGGTTATCATTTCCCATGTGAAACCAGTAGGCCCTTCCGGTTGCCTTGTTCCCGTTTACTTTAATCACTATGTTTGTGATGTTATGGCGACCTGTAGAAGGGTATAATTCTTTTTCACCCTCAGCGGCTGGTTTTTCGTTTGCCATGTTAGCAGACATGGCCCCGAGTTCTCTCTTGATATTTTCGCGCCCCTGCCATTTAAAGCCTATAATATCCAGGATGCCATCCTCGGTGAATGTCTTCACATAAGTATCAAGATCACCAAAATCCAGGGCAAACATGTATCGGGCCTGAAGGTCTTCTATCAGCGCCCTGTCTTCTGCATAACTGGTTGCACCGGTCTCAGCGGAAGAGTAGGTCATAATAAATGTGATGGATAAAATTGTGATCAAAATTAAACATATTAAAGATATTCTTCGCATTGGGTTTTCCTCCTGTTTAGGGTTTGTATATGATTGGGGCATTGATTCAGATGATGGAAGTATAGATATATAGGGGTTCTGTGTCAATATGACTTATCTCTGCTGAATGTTTCTATGGTGATCTTCGGATTAGATCATCATAGACTATCAATAGTGGATAAGAGTATAACCATATTCAATGCTGTTTTCAGATTTAACAGGTAGTAAGAAACTTTGGGCGACAGTCTTGTTCTGAACCCCTGTTTATCTTTTTGTTTGTGCGCTTTTTTCCCCATGGATGTGGATTGGTTAAGCAGCCTGTTTTTCTTTTTTTGAATAATTAACAATATTTTTTTTATGTTTTTTTTCTTTTTCCATAAGGTTTTTAGCAATTGAATCAATATTATATTTATGCTCTTCGGCGATTGAATCTTTAATTTTCCAGAGTTCTTCTAAAATATCATTTTTCATTTTTTATTTCCTCCCAGCAATTCTTGTGGAGTGCATATTTCAGGGATATTAAAATCCTTCATTAAAAGTAAATTTCTGACTTTTGGTTTCAATTCAGCATTATCCAGATGTCTGCAATTCCAAGTCATTAAATAGTCAATTTTATGTACAGCCGCTATTGCAAGATGTAATGCATCATTTGATGCTTTTTTAGGAAGTGGGCCAGGTTTAATAATCATTTTGGCAAGATTTATTGCTTCATCGGTAATCTGAAGATAGGGTATTTCCTTTATTACCTCAATTCGTTTTGATACTGCAAAGGGATCCCCACGTGTAGCCTCTTCGTAAACCAGTTCAGAGATAAAAATATCAAAATGAGATTTTCTTTTTTCCCACCAGTCAACAGTAATACTTTGCCATGCGGCAGCAATAAGATTTTGAGATGGCTTGCTGGTTAGAAAACTTATAATACTTGTTTCGATGTAAACTTTTTCTTTCATTTTTTTATTTTAACAAAAATTACCATTTTTTATAGATGTAGTATATGGAGCAGTGTGCTGTATGTCAACTAAAACTCAATCCATCATAATGCAGTACTAGACAGCAGTCCCAAGTGAGCCCCTGAAGGAGTAATCTCTGAATAGCATTTAACAATTAAAAGATAAATCATTAGAATCCTGCTCATGTAGAGACCATTAAGAATATAATATGCAGGCTCCTGAATGTCGAGGGAGCAGCATCCTTTTATAATCCAATACCCATAGGGGCTTCCAAAAATATTTAAGGGTTTGAAACCCCCAGTTTTGATGCGATAAAAAGCCTCTGGGATGTTGAAGATTGCTTTGGTAAGGAAAACAACCTTGAACGTATTAAGAAAGACAAGGCGGAAAACCCTGACAAATCAATAATTATAAAAGGATTTGCTGGGACAATAAAAAACGAATCTGCTTGTAACCAGGAAAAATAAGAATCATGCAGAGACGCACGGCTGGGCGTCTCCACCTGGATTTATAAACTGTTTTCAAACCGGTAACCAACCTCTCTTACTGTCTTAATAAAATCAGGGTTAGCAGGGTCTTTTTCTATCTTGTTTCTCAAGGAGTTAATGCATCTATCAACGCTTCGTCGTGTTACGACTATATTATAGCCCCATACAAGATTGAGAATCTGGTCCCTTGTTAACACCCTATCAGGATGAGTTATAAGAAGGGATAAAAGACCATACTCCTTTGGTGTTAGCGTTATAATCGATCCATTTTTCGTTAGTTTTCTGGAAGCCATGTCCAGTTCAAATTCACTAAAACTGTATTTCAAAATTTCTTTTTTACGTCGTGACCTAAGGCAGGCATTTGCCCTGGCAATGAGTTCCTTTATACTGAAGGGTTTTGTAACATAATCGTTTGCCCCAAGGTTAAGCCCGAGTACAATATCAGATTCCTGGCTTTTTGCTGTAAGCATGATAATAGGCATATCAAGATCCTGTTCACGGAGAGCGCGGCATATCTCATAACCATTCATACCCGGAAGCATAAGATCGAGGATGATCAGTTCAGGTTTATTATTAAGAGCCTTTTCAAAACCATCTTCTCCATTTTCAGAGGTAATTACAGTAAAGCCAGCGAATTCGAAGTTATCCTTCAGACCTCTCAGTAAGGTTTTATTGTCTTCGATTATTAAAATGGTTTCTTGAGACATTTTTTGGTCTTACTCCGAAACAAAGATTGTCTGATAAATATATTTTTCTACTTGATGGTTAAGTATTTTTTGTCATTCCCGTGCAGACGGGAATCCAATTTATATTTAAAAGCAAGAGCAAATGGATACCCGCCCACGCGGGTATGACGGTTTTAACCCTATCCTTTTATTAGTCATTCCCCGACTCGATCGGGGAATCCAGTTTTTATTTTGTTACCGGCACCTTAATCGTAAATACACTCCCTTTGCCAGGTTCACTTTTAATTTCAATGGAACCATGATGCACATCCACAATGGATTTGACAATACTCAACCCTAATCCGAATCCGCTTCCCTTGCGGGAAAGGGTCTGATCAACCTGATAAAAAGGCTTAAGGATTTTTCCCCTTTGATCCACGGATATACCAATGCCTTTGTCACTGACTTCAAAACAGATATTCCCATTTTCCTGATATGCTGATAACACAACTGATTTGACTATATCAGAATAGTGATATGCATTGTCTAAGAGATTAAGAAGAACCATAACAAAAGCATCATAATCTGCAATGATATTCGGCAATTCATCCTGAACTTTCAGCTCAAAGGAAAACCCTCCGGATTCAAACCGGTGCTTTAACGTCTCATAAGCAGATCTGACAAGGTTTCCAGGCTCAACAATCTTGAAATTGAAGGTCTGTCTATTATCCTCTATCCGTGAAAAGGTTAAGAAATTTTCAACCAGCCTTGTTAGTCGATCATTTTCTTTTGCAATTAATTCAATATAATCCTTAACAAGGTTTTCATCCTTATATCTACCCTCCATAAGTGTATCGACAAGAAGACGTATAGAAGCAAGCGGTGTTTTTAGTTCATGGGATACAGTTGTTATAAGATCGTTTTTAATCCTGGTGAGGCTCATCTGGTGAACGAAAAAACGGGTTGTAATAATGGCAAGAATCAGTATCCCGACAATAATCAGCAAGGCCGTCCATATATACAGAGATATCTGTTTTTCAGATGCTGCCATAAAAAGATCATCATCTTTAACTTGAACAATCAATTCCCATTCAAGAAAATAGTCTCCGGCTTTTGTACTGAGTAGAGGTTTGAAATCTTTTTCTTTATCTTTCAGAACAAATAAAAAACGCGCATCTGTGTTCAGCACATTTTTGTTTATGAATGCTTGAGTTTCTCTCTCAATTCTATTCAGCTTGAATAATGCGATAACAGTTTGATCGGAAGAGACAATCCGCCATATACCACTTTCGGATATCTTTGACAGGCCATACTTTCCCGGTTGAATTAACTGCGACTGCGAGTATATGGATGCTAGGCTCTCAGCTTCATAAGTTGGAAACTCAATGTCATCTTGTATCTTTTTCAAGGCATTCATCAGAAACAATCTTTGAGAAGATGGCATAAGCGGCGGACTATAGTCTTTAACTCTTGAAACAAGCCCTTCCAGCATTATTTGGAAGACAGGATCGGTGCTGTCATTAATTGACTGTAATGAGAATAACAAAATATCAGGTATTATTAGGCGCCCGTTTTTATCTCGAGCCGCATCATACTTCCCGTTCATTACACCCAAAATCAGTTTATTAATCTCATCCTTTTTTCCGGCCTTATTGTAACAGCGAACCTGACTTTGGACAGCTTTGCCTGAAATATTGATATCTTCTGATCTTTTGGCAATCACAGCATATTCCACTGCAGCAGATATATAATTCCTTTCTCTCAACTCCAGATGTTCCGCATGGTTCCATTCATCAGAGAGATCTCCAAAGTCCGGTGCCATTGGTTCAGCTTCAATCGGATAGAGCAGATTCCCTTCCTTGCTATAAATTATAACGCTGTCAGAAATTCCCTTTTCTATTATTTTTATGAATCTTTCAGATGAGTTTATATCGGGACTAATCCCGGATAAATCATCTATCCTCTGCTCCCAGAACTTATGGATCAATGATGGAAGATTTTCCAATTGTGATTGATACAGGTCTGTGAGTTTCTGTCGCACTGCCATACGTTCATTACGTACAGCCTCAGAAACAAACCAGAGAAGGCAGACAGTGGGAACAATAACAACTAATAACAGCATAACAACTATAGTCCACATCCGCCTTTTCTGGTAAAGACCGGTATTGTTGAAGAACAAGGTCATATTATCTTACTTATCATAAACCCTCAAGCTTTGGATGATAGAATTATATTCCTGTTTATTTTTCTCGAAGATTTCCTTTTCCGTTCTGATTAGAAAGGAATACAGAAGAGACTTACCAAGAATATGAGTACGACAATCAACCATCTTTTTACCTTTATCATCAAATTCGGCTATGTATGATAATGATTGCATTCCGCTGATTACGCCGGCTTTCCAGCTCGAAGGCTCTACTGAAAATTTTTTAAAGGTTTGTTTCATTAAATTCACTTCAGCTTCTGCTGCGTCTCTCATTGAATCCTGCTTGATCGTCCCACCATGCTCTATAACAAAAAATGGAAACCATGTGTCTATTTCAGGAGGCGCAAAAATCACAACCATTTTATATTGACCTGATATGGGACTTTTGACAATGTGCCAACTTTCCGGTGCAGACATTGATATGCCAAATTCATTATCTCTGAATAATTCAGGTTCTCCTGCTGAGACCAGTGCTGCTTTCTCAAGTTCCATAATAGTCTGGGGGGTTTCAATTTTTACTAGATATTTTTTATCATCAGCTGAAAGCCACATTTTCTGTTTTATACCAGATTCTAATTTCAGCTCAACACCATAGCACTCAAATGTTCCGGCAGATACAGATATGGTCTCTTTACCGGTCGTTTTCAACTCTGATTTTATAATCTGACCATTCTGCATAGAAAAAATGGAAAATGATGCAACATAGTTATCTTCAAGAGGCAGCCTTCTAATAAGATATAACACCTGCTCGTTATCATACACGTTATTACTGAGTGGTATTTCTTTTATATCTGTTTTACCCTGAAAATTATAATTAAGATCGATATGATCCTTATTATATTGTGCCTTATTATTAAAGAAACCGCTTCTTACCAACCCGGAAACAGGCATAAAGTCTTTTTTAGACACATCAATGCGGCTTAGTTGTGATTGATTTTCCGTTGATATAACAAGATAATTGGAGAATCGCCACAAATCATTGTCTTTTATAATGATATTTTTAACAGACATGATCATTTTCACATGACTCATGGTCGGCGGAGATTTTATACCATACCAGCAAGTTTCACCTACTTCCCATGGAGCAGGACCGATTTCAAGGGGGATATCCCTATTCCCATCATCCGAGATACCAAGTCTCGACAATTGTATTTTGGCATCATTGATAACCTCTACCTGCTCAGGGAACCGGTTGAGGAGTTGTTTAAACATTTCTATTGCTTTGGCCTCATCTCCTGACTTCAGATAACATGTACCAAGCCGGTAATACGCCTTTGAGATATTTATGCGGTTACCCTCATTCTCATCAATAATCTTTTTATAAATCGTTATCGCCTCATCCAGATCACCCTTTGTATCTTCTGCATATATCCCTTCCTCCAGAAGATTTGTAACAGTATCTCCCCTAGGAGGCTGTCCGAGAATACAAAAATAAAACAAGCCCAAATTTTAATAAATCGGATTTTTTATTATCGGGGAGAATTTTTTTTTA
>JAFGFM010000108.1 GCA_016931115.1 Deltaproteobacteria bacterium
AAGATGCTTCTATTAAGTTACTAAAGACAGAGATGGCCGTTTTTTTGATACCTGAGAATCATATATGGCCTGTCAAAGAGTAAGGGGAGAAGAGGCATTTTCTGTGATCTATTGTTAATGGATCAAAAAGGCTTTTCGGGGGGAAGGCATGAAAAAGGAAAATCTATTTTTCATGAAACTGCTTGTTATTATAACCCTGCTCTCTTTTTCAGGGACAAGCAGCGCATATGACCTGCCAAAATGGGCATCAAAACCGGTTCAATGGGCCAGACATGTTGCCCAATGGTTTGGTTATGATGACAAAGATGAAAACATACCTGCGAACACCACGACCGTGGTAGTTAAAAAGGCATCAGAGACCCAGGCCAATAAAGAATACACCGCCACAGTCTTAATCAACAGGGAGTTGTCCGAACAAACAGTTGCTGACCTTTATAATCTGGAGACCATCAATTTCAGCCAGGAAATACCTGATTATGGCATAAGGGTCAGAGGCCCTTTAAATAACACCAGCATTGATCTTTACGCGTGGTATGGAGAGGCTATTAATCCCCTGGCAGTTACAGATGATAATTTTGGTCCGTTGACAGCCTATGCCCTTGAACAGGATATGGATAGTTTCAACACCAGGAATGGCAATGTAGCCGCAAGATTATCCTATCACCTGCCCTTTCTGAGCATTTTACACCAGGGTATGGCACCTTCAGTTAACATAGAATCATCCTACAGGTTTGACACCCAGCCATCATATGCAGTATCGGGGTTACAGAAAACCAGTGATTACAGGTGGCAGACAGGTGTTTCCTACAAAGGCAAAAACCTGATAAATCTCCCAGTCTCACCTGTTGGAATAAACTGGGGTATAGGATACGACTACACCGCAGGCTCAGACAATTATGATGCATTGGAAAATGGTTACAAAACCCATAACTACCATTCAGGAAATATTTTCGCAGGTTCCTACTGGCATAACCTGAAGCTATATACCATGTTTATGTATCGTTATGACAGCCAATCAAATGGCGATATGACCATCTTCAGCGCTACCTTTTCTCCGAGCATCAGTTGGACATACGGAATCAGGGCAAATTTCTACAACGGCAATAAGGATGATAACAGGAAGGGATTAAACAGCAACCCTGAGCAGGTATCATTTACTGCAACCTACAGATGGGATTAATAAAAATATCATAATCACCATTAATATTGTTTTTAGATGATTTAGATACAAAGAGGCCAAGCTTTAACGTGGCCTCTTTATTTATGATACCCATGCAGATTATCTATTTACCATAAAGATCCTCTATCACCTTTTCCAGCCCGCCAACCTCCTCAAGGGATTTTCTGGTTGGCTTGAGCGTCTCCTTATCCCATCCGATAATTTCACAAAACTCACTGATCTGCTTTTTTATGTCAATGGTTACCCCCTTTAAAGGGCCTTCGGTTAAAGGCGGTTCTCCGGTTGCCCTCTTTGTAAGTATATCCTCTGTAGGGTCCTGACCTGCCTTGAGATTAAATGCATGTCTGAGATTGAATATCCGCTTTCCTGTGTCGAGAAGATCCTTTTCCGAAAAATCCCAGCCTGTTGCTGCAGCTATATATCTTGCCATGGCGCCAGGGGGCGCTGCAAAATTACTGAAGGCACAGAGGCCAGCAGAGTTCTGCACCTCTGTCTCCAGTGTATTATGGACATCCATCTGGCCCCTGTCTTTAATATTATGCTTAATATCCGGGGGCATATTCATCTCTATGATCCCTGACCCACCCTTCACATGACGGCCAGGGGTAGGGTCATACCTGTATGTCCTTGCAAAACCGGGCGCAAATCTCGGGTCATGCATAGGGAGCTCTATACCCCTTGCATTCTGGAGATACTCAAATCCTTTTCCCAGTTTTTTTGCCGCCGCCTCTGAACCAAGGGCAAGTATCTTGCCAAAACCCTTCTGATCTGCAATGGCCTGGGTCATTTCAACAATGGCATCAGCATTGCCCCAGTTGAGAGCAATACCTCCTGTCTCGGCTTTTGTGAATATACCCTTTTCATAACACTCCATTACCCAGGCAATGGTTGCGCCGACAGAGATGGTATCAAGGCCGTATTTATTGCAGATATCATTACACTTGATTACAGATTCGGCATTGCTGTTAAGCATCATGGCACCAAAGGCCCCGAGAGTCTCATACTCAGGCCTGTCTGTCTGCGGTACAGGCCATTTGCCATCCTTTACGCTGTAATGAGCACCACAGCCTAAGGGGCAGTTTGCGCAGGCATATTTGCCTGTATTATACCTGGCATCATAGGTTGACGTGGCGAGTTTTTCCGCCTCTGTTGGCCCCATATCTGTCTCACCTGCCCCGTCCCAGTTTTTAACAGGGGTATCCCCCTTAAGTATATTACCGCCTGTCCCGCCCCCGGTACCAAAGGCGCCGAACCCCTGTATCATACCGGCCATCGGTCCATCCTTCATGGCCTGCAATATCTCCCCTGATATGGCCTTAAACTCATCGGGTTTTGCAACGCTGAATTTACCTGTACCCTTTACTGCAACGGCCTTAAGCCTTTTAGAGCCCATTACAGCCCCGCATCCACCCCTTCCTGCTGCACGATGCTTTTCATTTATTATGCATGACATGAGAGAGAGCTTCTCACCGGCCTGACCTATTATTGCTGCCCTGAGTCTCTTTTCACCGGTTTCCTCTATAAGGCCTTCAAGTGTTTGAACTGTGTCTTTTCCCCAGAGCTTCGATGCATCACGTATCTCAACCTTGCTGTCATTGATATAGATATATACCGGTTTTTTTGATGCACCTGTAACTATTATGCCGTCATAACCCGCCTTTTTCAGCTCAGGCCCGAAAAAACCGCCCGAATTGGCATCGTTCCACCCTTTTGTAACAGGTGATTTGCACACCACGGTATAACGGCCACCAAATAACGCGCCTGTGCTGTTCAGAAGGCCTGACATAAAACCTATGACATTGTCAGGACCAAGGGGGTCAGCATCAGGACTGATTAGTTCATACAAGATCTTTGCACCTATCCCATATCCGCCGATATATGTTTTCACATAATCCTCTGATAACTCCTCAACCCTTTGTTTTCCTGAGGAAAGATCAACAAATAAAATCCTCCCTGTATAAGCGCCTGCCATCAAATACCTCCTGTTAAAAAATTTCAAATTTGAAATTTATAAATGTGCATTTATTAAAAATAACATATAGCGAATCCTAATGGAACATGGCTGAACTGTCAATCCTATTAAGGCCTCAGGGCACAAGAAACGATTTTTCAGTTAAGGTACATTATACCTTGACATCCCTTCTGTTTTAATCTAAATAAAACCGCAAAAACAATAGTTCTGGATGTGAAACAATTATGGAAAATAAAGATACTGACAATAAATATATAGTGCCTGCGGTTGAACAGGCTATACGCGTCCTGTTGTGCCTTGCAGGTTCAAAATCATCACATATGGGTTTAACCGAGATATGCGAAGAGGTGGGTATTCATAAGAGCAAGGCATTCGGGATTCTTCATACCCTTCAGAGGTTCAGCCTTGTACAAAGCAGGGGCCGGAAAAAGGGTTATTCCCTTGGAACAGGCCTCATTGCCCTTTCAAGAAAGGTGCTCGATGGCATAAATGTGATTGCCTTTGCAGACCCTATAATAAAGGATCTCTCTGACAAGGTAAATGGCACTGCAGCGCTTGGAATTATAGATGGTGATACGGTAGTTGTGGTGTCACGCTATGAAAGTGACAAAAAGATAATTGTAACGACCCGTGTGGGTAAACATGTCCCTATTTCATTTGGCGCACATGGAAAGGCAATAGCGGCCTTTTTACCTGAAGATGAGCTGAATGAACTCCTTAAAAAAGACAAGCTCTATTTCCATGGCGCACCGGAAAATCTCGATAGAGAGCGGCTGATAAAGGAGCTTGAGCTGGCCAGGGAAACAGGTTATGCAACCGATATAGGGGAGATAACGCCAGGGCTCAATGCTGCTGCTGCGCCGGTTATTGACATCAGCAAAAAACCGATCGGTTACCTTCTTGTTCTGGGCCTTTTTTCAACCGAGGAGATAAAAGAATACGGCCCGCTCGTTGCTGAGGCAGGACGCGATCTCTCAAAGCAGCTGGGCGCCAATCTTGATGAATATTTCAAGGAATCTGAAGGTTAACTCTTTTACAGCATATTAACCAAATTAACTGCCGAGTATCTCTCTTACCTTCTGTGAGATATTATTAAGTGTAAAGGGCTTCTGTATAAAGCCGTTACAGCCCCTGTCCATGATCTCCCTTGCCTGCCCATCAAGGCTGTAACCGCTTGAGAGCAGCACCCTTGCGTTACTGTCTATCTCTTTGATCCTGTCAAAGGTTTCCATGCCGCCTATCCCCGGCATAACCAGATCAAGCAGCACAAGGTTGATATTCTTATGTTCTTTACTGAAGATGTCTATTGCCTTTTTGCCGTTTTCGGCGACAATCACATTGTATCCCAATTTCTTGAGCATCTGCTCGCCCGTATAGGTTATGATCTCCTCATCGTCAACCAGTAATATTGTACCGGCCCCGGTAATGAGCTTATCAGCCATTGCATCTTCATTTACAAAAGATTCCTCGGTTGAGGGCAGATAGATGCTGAATGTGGTCTCCCTGCCCAGTATGGAGGATACATCTATGTACCCGCCATGCCCCTTTATTATACCATAGGCAGAGGCAAGGCCCAGGCCTGTCCCCTTTGCCAGCCCCTTTGTTGTAAAGAAGGGTTCAAAGACCCTGTCTACTATTCCGGGGGCAATACCGCTGCCGGTATCATTGACTGTTACAAGAAGATATTTGCCCTTTTTAGCCATGTAGGGTTTATTGATTATATCCCTGTCCGAAACATTTGAGGTCTTTATGGTAAGGGTCCCTCCGTGAGGCATTGCATCAGCAGAATTGATATAGAGATTTAAGAGTGTCTGCTCTATCTGCCCCTGATCCGCCTTTACACCGGCGATTTTTGGTTCAAGGTCAAGTATGATCTGTATATCCTTTCTGGTAGCGCCAAAGGTTTCAGATGTCTCCTTTACAATGAGATTCAGGTTTATGGGTTTTACCTCAAATTTACCTTCCCTTGCATAGCCTAAAAGCTGACTCGTAAGGTTGGCCCCGCTTCTTACAAGTTTCTCTATATTGGTAAGATTTTTATGAGTGGGGCTCCCTTCTTTCACATCAAGGAGCGCAATGGATGCATTCCCCTGTATGCCCATGAGGAGGTTATTGAAATTATGGGCAATACCCCCTGCCAGTGTGCCCATTGACTGCATCTTCTGGGCATAGATAAGCTGTTTTTCAAGTATCTTTCTGTCCGATATATCGAGCATGGAAATAACAAGAATCATTCTCCCGTAATAGAGCACAGAAGATGCGCTTATCTCTACATCAAGCAACTCCCCGTTTTGTTTGATTATTCGCGCATTGAACAGTTCATTGCCTGTATTTGCCCAGATGTGATTCAACAGCATCCTCAGATCTGCCTGCTGATATGAAAAATCCATAAGTTTATCTATTGAAAGCCGGCTGAGATCAGCAAAGGAATATCCGGTTAGCTCTTTGTATTTCGGGTTTGCATAGATATGCAGATCATTCTGCAGTATTGCAATACCATTGTTTGAATGCTCTATTAATGACCTGAAGTTCTCCTCACTGCTTTTTAACTTGTGATAATTGAGTGAAGAATAGAGTGATACCCCGACAAAATCTGCAATAACCCTGAAGAGATTTACATCATCCATTGTAAAAATGCCGGGCTTAGAATGGCTCAGGTTGATTACCCCCCTGATCCTCTCTTCAATATAAAAAGGCACTGATAAAAGGCTTTTAATCTTTACCTGTGTTTCAGTGCCTGCAGAAAACAGGTCTGAACCTTCTGCATTTTCTATTAAAACCGGGTTTTTATCCTTTAATGCCTTTCCGGCTGCACCCCTGTCCGCATCAGGTGAATATATTACCCCCTCTTTTGAGAATACCATTCGTGGGTCAATAACATATCTCTGCTTGTTGTAATCCGAGGCGCATATGAGATAGAGACTCTCCTTTTTTCTATCCTGAAACATTACTGAACAGTTCTCTGCAACCGTGTTCTGGATAATTATCTCCAGAATCTCTTCACAGAGCCTCCTGAATTCATGTACATTTATTATTACACTTCCCAGTTCATGAATGACCGAGAGGTCCGAGGTCCTGTTCTCATACCTCTCCTGAATTGCTTTAACCTGCTCCCTGAGGATATTGAGACTTTTATCTTCCTGTTCCGTTTTCAGCATTTCCACCCTTCTATTTCATAACCTCAAAAAAGGCCTCTATTTCGTCCTTCTGCTCCTTTAACCTTTCAACCATTTCGTCTGCTTCATCTCTTGAAATACCAAGCTCTTCCCTTATTCTTGTGATTACAGGCACCTTTATTGTCCAGCTATCACCGAACTCCGCTTTCTGACTCAAATAATCAGAAAAGGCCACAATCAGGGCAAGCTTTTGATACCTTGAAGGGGAATCCTCCACTGAATGATGATCCCGTGCAGGCACATGAATCATCTCCGGAAAATTCCACTGCTCCATCAGCATACCGGTAAGGGTTGCATGATTGATACCCAGAATAAGCCTTTCTGCCCTGTACAGCTCTGTCTCATTCTCCTTTGCATGGGAGAGAACAGCCGCATATTCATCCGTGAAATATATTGCAAAAATAATCTTTCCCATATCATGGAGGAGTCCGCTTATAAATATCTGCTCCGACTGCAAAATGCCCAGTTTTTTGGCAATATTGCGCGAGGCAAATGCACATCCAAGGGAATGTATCCACAGCCCCTTCATATTGAAGTTTTTACCGGCATCCTTCCTGCTGAATGCAGAAACAACACTCATACCGATTGTAAGGCTTACCACCTCATTAAACCCTATAATGGTGATTGCCCTTGGAATGGAGTCAATCTCCTTCATCATCCCATAATATGCCGAATTTGAGAGCCTCAGTATCTTGTTTGCTATTGCAGGATCTTTGCTTATTAACTCCGCGAGTATCTTTGCAGAGGTGTTTTCCTCCTGCGCCATTGACAGGATCTTTTCTACAATCACAGGCAGTGTTGGCACCTGTGTGTTTCTGTCCCGGATAAGATCCTGTATTTTTTGATCAACTTTCATTAAATTCCACCGCTTAAAGATATATTTTCCGAATTTATCAATATGATCCTGAAAGGCATTTTGCATTAAACATGCCATAATAATTTTTCCATAGAAGATAATAGCCTCTTCTATGTTGCTGTTATCTCTCTTTTTTAAAAGGGATAGAAGATTCGAGTGTCATTTTTTTGGCCTGACAGGGGATTATCGTCAAAATAAAAGCAAAAGACCTTGCTCGGCAGTATTAAATTTTTCAGGTTCAAAGATGTGAGGTGACAAACCATGATTCTGTTATTATTATCTGCATCACTCTCTGTATTAGAGATCATTTGTTTCACTAAAAAAGCAGAGAATTTACAGTTAACTGAAAGGAAATATTATGCACAGGATGTTAATCAACGACACCGGTATTGAGGTCTCACGGCTTGGTCTTGGAGGGATTCCCCTTCAGCGCATAGCTGAAAAGGAGGCGATTGAGGTTGTATCTTATGCAATCGAAAGGGGTATAGATTTTATTGATACTGCCAGAAACTACACGGTGAGCGAATCAAGGATAGGCAAGGCCATGGAACAGGCCGGTAAAAAGATTATAATTTCCAGCAAGTCTGTAGATCGGACAACAGATGGGATCAGGAGAGATATAGAAAAGAGCATGAATGAGCTCAAGGTGAGCCACATAGATTTTTACCATTGCCACTCTGTGGGAAGCGATGAGGATTACAGCCGGGTAACCGCTAAAGATGGTGCGTTAAACGGGCTTTTAAAGGCAAAGGAAGAGGGGGTGATTGGGCACACAGGGGTATCGAGCTATAATGTAGAGGTGATGGAAAAGATTGTTGATGACAACCTGTTTGAGACTATAATGGTGGGGTTTAATATTGTGGAGCCCATAGCCTATAAATCAGTCATCCCAAAGGCCATGAAAAAAAAGAGAGGCATATTTATTATGAAACCACTTGCTGGAGGTGTTATCGGGATACCCGAACTGGCCATGAGGTGGGCATTATCATTCCCGGGCCTGATTGTAATAACCGGCATGGAAAACAAGGCAGAGGTGGATAAAAACTGGGGGGTTTTACAGGGGGGCTACAGTTTTACAGATGATGAAAAGCAGCGAATAATAACACAGAACAGAGAGTTTACGGGCAGGTTCTGTCACAGGTGCCAGTACTGTGAGCCATGCACCGTGAATATACCCATATACAAGATACTCAGCATCAAAAACATGGTAAGAATACACGGGGACAAGATGCTTACCCGCCCTGATTTTGAAGACACACTGGAAAGGGCAAAAAACTGCATAGAGTGCAATGACTGTCTCATAAGGTGCCCATATAACCTGCCCATACCATTTATGATGAAGGAGCTTGTCAAATGGGTGGATTATGAAAGGAGCAGGATTGGTGATGCCATGTATTGATTCGTGTCCATCCAGAAAGATGCAAATTCTCGATGGAGCTTTCAGCTATTTCTTTGTTTTAAATACAAATAATATAAGGTCACTAATTAGTATCCAGCCTGATATGATCTATATACAGCACAATCTTTTTAACCGGGCTGGACGAAAAAATTAAAAACTTGTCTATTGTTGAGCTATTCATTCGGCGCCCTGTGCCTGATGTAACAAGGGATTCCATATCTATCCTGATGTGGTTCATCTCCTTCTTTAAAACAAATTGCTGATTATACCTCTCTTTATATTCAGTATTATCTTTTGTGTCATCTATCCTTACTGTAATGCGTATTTCTGTTTCATCAGGGTTATACACATCAAAACAGAGTGACTTATATTTACTCCAGTCATTTACGCTGAGAAAAGGACTGAATCCAGGATAGGCGGATGGGTACATCTCAAGCTTGAGTGATGACTTCCCATGTGTTGCATGCAGATCACTTATGCTCATAAGTGTATGGCACTGCCAGTTAACCTCATCCAGCTCCCTATCAGATTCAAAATCAAAAAGGATATGCTCTTTTGAAGCATTACCTGGGGTACAGCATAAAAACAGCATGACAAAAAGAACAAGAGTAAAAGCAGGCATATATCTGATAATCTGATGTTTCATTTTTAGTTAGTACGTTTAAGATTTCTAATGAAAACGAAACCTGTTTTATGGTTGAATAGTGTCAACAGAATATGTCTCTCCTGTAATGTCTTTGAATATTTCCTTTTCATCTGAATATGCCTTTGTTAAAGGGGGCATCTTTTCAATGTACTCAATAGTTTTATCTGAGACTGATTTGTCAGCAAGATCAACCTCAAAAAAGAATCCCCTCTCTCCAATACCTTCTGTAAAGCTGTGCAGATTGTATTTGTAGCTCACCAGATACCTGTTACCCCCTATCTTTTTTACATCCCACCCAACAGGTTTTATATCATTACCCTTTTCCCTGATAAAATTTTCCACAAGCCTGCGAACAGGGACATCTTTATTTGCAGAATGATAATTTATAACAAGGTCAAATGCCTTCTTTTCAGGAGTGGTATTATCCGAGCATCCCTGCATAAAACAGATAATAAATAATAAAAACACAAATATATTTTTTTTAAAACAGAGCGTCATTTTCATCTCATTGATACATTTATTTTTTCTTTCACCTTTTACCTTTGAGCTTTCAGCATTCATCTTTGAGCTTTCCCAGGTTTCCTAGCTTTCACCTTCGAGCTTCGAGCTTCGAGCTTTGAGCTTTCAGCTTTGAGCTTAAAAATGCAACACCACCACTTCCGGTCTTCTAAATAACCTGAATCGCAGGTGGCTTGTACCAATACCGCGACTCACATACATCATATTATTCCCTTTTGTAAACAGGCCGCACCCATATTTTGCATTTTTTTCATACCCTAATATTGTCCATATCCAGGCTGGCAAAGGAATCTGCCCGCCATGGGTATCACCGCTTAGCACAAGTGCATTATTATGCTGATCAATAGTATCAAAAAAGAGAGGGCTGTGGCTCAAAATAATATCAGCACCTTTTATATCATATTTCTGCTCCTCATCCTTTTCATCAACCCCTGCAATTGTAATTTTTCTACCCGATAGTAAAACATCCCTCTTGCTATTTTTTAAAAACTTAATATTATGCTGATCTGTAAATCTCCCGCTTCCCTTTTCATGGCAAAACCGGCAGCTCTTCCTGGAGTTGCTGTAATCATAATCCCCCATTACGGCATATACACCATCTTTTGCCTTTAAACTGGCAAGGAATCTCATTGCGGATTCATAATCCCCATCCCATTTAACATAATCACCTGTCAGGAAGATAAAATCCGGTTTAATATCATCCAGTATATCTAATACCTGCTTTTCTTTTGAACCTATTCCTGCTGTATGAATATCAGACAGATGAATAGCTGTTTTTCCCTTCAGTTTGCTTTTTAAAACAGGGTTGTCCGGCCAGAAATGGGTAACCGCTATCTTCAAAGGCTCAATAAAAAAGCCGTATATAGCAAAACTGGCTAATAAAAAAATAGAAAAATAAACAGAAATCTTAAGTTTTTTCATCTTATAGTGGTAAAGAATGGAAGGAGGATTATTAAAACATTGTTCAATTCCTTCTGCTGTTACATTATGCTTTATTTCGTTTTTCCAAATATTCCCCTGATTATCGGTTAAGGGCTGATACCTTGTTTTTCCTTCAGGATATGCTTGCCAGCACATCCTTTGAACTGATATTTCCATTCACGCCGAAATCCTTTGCACAATCGATCGTCTCAATAAGATTAAGATTCAATAAACGTGAAGCTTCACGGAGAGTCACTTTACCATACCTGTATGCCTTTATAACATAGGACTCAAACCCGACCCTGGCCAATTTTCGCAACGATTGCATTTTCTCAACCTTTTCAATCTTTGACACATATTCTATGGCCTG
>JAFGFM010000109.1 GCA_016931115.1 Deltaproteobacteria bacterium
ATATCCGATGGAGTCGGTATTGGATTATTAGTTTCGAAACGAAGTGAAGTCCCGTTGTATAAGTGAATGCAAGTATTTATTTAACTAACTAAAAAATATTAGTAAACCAATGAAAAGAATGATATTAAGAAAAATAGGAATTTTTTTTTTCCTGCTGGTTGTGATGACAATCATCCTGGGGGCTTGTCAATCAAAACAGCCTGCCTATCTGGATACGAGCCTCTCGTTTGAGCAAAGGGCTGCCGATCTGGTCTCCCGGATGACGCTCGAGGAGAAGGTGTCTCAGATGTTGCATGAAGCACCGGCTGTTGAGCGCCCTGGGGATTCCTGAATACAACTGGTGGAACGAGTGCTTGCATGGCGTAGCTCGTGCCGGAATAGCCACTGTTTTTCCCCAGGCCATCGGTATGTCGGCCATGTGGGACGATTCCATGATGTATCGGATTGCCCATGCCGTGTCGGATGAGGCGCGGGCCAAACACCATGCTTTTGCGGCGCAGGGCAAGCGGGGCTATTATCAGGGTTTGACCTTCTGGACACCCAATATCAATATCTTCAGAGATCCGCGCTGGGGACGTGGCATGGAAACCTATGGGGAAGATCCCTATCTGGCCGGCGAGCTGGCTGTCGATTATATTAAAGGGCTTCAGGGTGATGATCCGCGCTACCTGAAACTGGTGGCCACGGCCAAGCATTTTGTGGTTCACAGCGGACCGGAGCCCGATCGTCATCGCTTTAATGCCACACCTGCCGACCGTGATTTTGTGGAGACCTATATCCCGCATTTTAAAAAGACAGTGCAGGAGGCCGGTGTCTATTCTGTAATGTGTGCCTATAACCGTTTATACGACAAGCCCTGTTGTGGAAGCAGCTTTCTCGAGGGCCTGCTGCGCGATGAGTGGGGCTTTAAAGGGTATATTGTTTCTGACTGCTGGGCCGTGAAGGATTTTTACAAGGAAGGTCATCATGAGGTGGTTGAGACGGTTGAAGAAGCTTCTGCAAAAGCCGTGAAAGCCGGAACCGATCTAAACTGTGGGGATTCCTATCCCTCACTGGTCGAAGCGGTGAAAATGGGGCTGGTGAGTGAAGCCGAGATTGACACCTGTGTAACCCGGTTAATGGTGGCCCGTATGAAGCTGGGGATGTTTGATCCTCAGGAGATGGTTCCTTTTGCCTCGATTCCTTATTCGGTGGTCGATTCAAAACCCCACCAGGAGCTGGCTCTGGAAGCTGCCCGAAAATCCATGGTTTTGCTTAAGAACGACCGGGGTACTTTACCATTCAATAAGTCGGTAAAACAGGTGGCCGTGATTGGTCCCAATGCCGATCGTCTGGAGTCGCTGCTGGCTAATTACAATGGTTTTCCTTCCAACCCGGTAACCCCCTACCAGGGCATTAAGGCCAAACTGCCGCAGGCTAAGGTGACCTTCGCCCCAGGCAGCCGGCTTGCTGAGGAGTATCCGTATATGGAAGTGATGGATCCGGCCTGTTTGTTTACCAATGCCGAGCTCTCGGAAAATGGATTGCAGGCCGAATATTTTAACAATGACAAAATGGAGGGCGAGCCTCTGGTTAAACGGGTGGATCCAACCATCGACTTTACCTGGTGGACTTCCGCGCCGGCCGAAGGCCTGGTTTACGACCGTTTTTCCGTTCGCTGGAGCGGCTATCTGGTTCCTCCTGTAAGCGGGGAATATGCCATTGGCGGCGAAGGGTACCGGGAATTTAAAGTGACGCTCGACGACCAGTTGATGGGTAAATGGGATGCGGTACACCATCCGCACCTGGAGTATGAGAAAGTCGTCCTCGAAGCAGGTAAACCCTATAAGCTGGAAGTTGAATACCGGCAATGGGAGACGGAGTATCCTACCATGAAACTGTTCTGGGATGTTCCCAACCGTAATCTGAAGCAGGAAGCCCTTGATCTGGCCAGAGCCTCCGATGTGGTGGTGCTCTGTATGGGGCTGAGCCCCTATCTCGAAGGTGAGGAGATGAAAGTGAAAGTAGCGGGCTTTGCCGGGGGTGACCGGGTGAAGATAGGTCTTCCCCAGGCTCAGACTGACCTGATCAAGGCAGTTATGCAACTCAATAAGCCCACTGTACTGGTGCTCTTAAATGGCAGTGCCCTGGCCATTAACTGGGAAGCCGAACATGTGCCGGCCATTTTCGAGGCCTGGTATCCTGGACAGGCCGGAGGTGCCGCCATTGCCGATATCCTGTTTGGCGATTACAACCCATCGGGCCGGCTGCCGGTTACCTTCTATAAATCGGAGGAACAGTTACCACCCTTTGATTCCTACGATATGGAAGGGCGCACCTATAAATACTTCAGGGGAGAACCGTTATATGAATTTGGCTATGGGTTAAGTTATACCAACTATCAATACCGCGACCTGTCGGTGCCCAATGAGATATGCGCAGGCGACACCGCCTCCATTTCGGTGGAGGTGACCAATACCGGAACCTACGATGGCGAGGAAGTGGTGCAGGTGTATGTCAGTCATCCTGAAATAACGGATGGTCCCATACGTACTTTGCAGGGCTTTAAGCGGATATTCCTAAAGCCTGGCGAGACGCGGACAGTTCGTTTTGAACTGCAACCCATTCAGATTGCGGTTTATCATCCGCAAAGCAGTATGTATGTTTCCGAAGGGGTAGTTTCCTTTGCTGTGGGAGGCATGCAACCTGGAGGGAAAGCTCTACGGGAGGGGCACGTTACTGTGGCCAAATCTTTTGTTAAAGGGGAATGTCACCAGGTTTGGTAATTTCTTCTGAATAAGGATCGCTGAAAGAGATTTCCGTTGAGCCCTATGGAGGGCGGGTAAGGACACTCAGATCAGAAACTGATTTCTATAAAATTGCAAGGTTCATGAAACAGCATGGCTTTGAGATTTGTCATAACCTGAAATCGATTATTAATCTGCTGAATTAAAGTCGATTATACAGGAAAAAGTAGCGTGATTATTTGAATAAAAGCATGCAAATTGCTAATTTAAAAGTCTGATAAACAAATAAATAGGATTAAATTCCATGCAATTAACGAATGATAAATTTACAGAAATTTTCTAACGGACAGACAGGGGCATCACATTTAATTTGTGATTAATTTTAGCAAAAACTTGTTGTCCCAGCCAGCCCTGAGCCTTTTAGATTTGAGGCTTCCCTTGGAACTATCTTTTTTTTAAATGTTCTGACGCCGGAAATTAGCGTTGTAGAATGAGTAAGATGAGGAGATTTTAGCGTGAAACAATTGCAATAAGTTACTATCCACTATTATTTATTTTCTTAATTTTAGACGTAAGGAATGATGTGAATTTACTGACAAAACTTACTAAACGTGAATTTGATATCTGAAAATGATCTTAATAAATTGTGGGAAAATTTCAGGCTGGAAGGAAGCCAAGAAGCGCTTTCCCTGATTTATTATGGTCATTTTGACTTTCTGTACGATTTTGCACTGAGGTATACCGGCGACCGGAGCCTCATTGAAGACAGTATCCAAAATGTTTTTGGTTATCTTTTAAGAAAACAGAAAAAGCTAAATCCTGTTTCAAATCTTCGTTATTACTTGTTACAGTCATTCAGGCGTGAGCTTTTTGATCAACTTAAAAAGAAAAAAAGGATTCATTACGCAACCGAATTTTCTGAAAGCCCAGAACTATTATGCTACAATAAGATAGAAGACCAGATAGAAAGTGAAGAACGCGACAGCGTAATCAAGTTGGTACAAAAGAGCATTGCGAAATTGGGTCCTAAACAACAAGAAATCATTTTTTTGAGGTTTAGCCAAGATTTTGATTACAGTGAAATTGCAGAAATGTTATCAATTTCAGTCGATTCATGTTACCAATCCGTTTACAGGTCTGTCAAATTTATTAAGGAAGATATTGAAAAAACACTTGGTGATAACCCGAATTTGTTACTTTGGGTATATATCGGCCTAAAAAAAATCAAAAAAAATTAATTTTTCTTGTAGAGAAAATTTGCCACGCTCTCTCTTAAGGATACAAAACAAAGGCAAATGCGCTCAGAAAAGAAAAAATATGAAAGTTTTGAAGTTGTTGATCTAGTACTGAACGGTGACTTTATACAACTGGTGTCAGAGAAGGGCGACATGAATTTGAACGATTTCATTGAGAATTCGGAGGGACATGAGCAAAATATCCGTTTCGCTTCGAAGATTATACTTGGACTGCATCAAAAAAAGCAACCACAATCGCTCGACTTAAAATATAGGCTTTGGAGACGAATCCAAAATAATCATCGGAGGGAAAAATACTTCGCAGTCCTTCGTTATGCAGCTATCCTTTTTTTGTTTTTATCACTTGGGGGTGGGATCCTGTATTGGAATAACCAACCTCACCGAATCGTTGACCTGGCGGAATCCAATCCGGCAGAATATGAGCAGTTTAAACTAATTCTTTCTGACGGTAAAAATGTCTTTCTGACAGGAAGCAGTCCAACTGTTAAATCAACAGATCAGGGAAAAACAATACTTCTCAATGACAGTGTTCGGATAAATCAGCCTTCTGTGGGTTTCAACCAGGTAATTGTACCTTACGGGCGCAGAATTACAGTTTTTTTGGCCGACGGAACTCAGGTTCGGTTGAATTCGGGATCAAGATTGGTTTATCCCCCTCAGTTTTCTGAAAACAAGCGTGAGGTTTATCTTGAAGGGGAAGGCCTTTTCAACGTAAAGAACAACGAAGATAGGCCATTTTATGTGCAGACCGACAAGTTTAAAGTACAGGTATTGGGAACAACTTTTA
>JAFGFM010000110.1 GCA_016931115.1 Deltaproteobacteria bacterium
GCCGATAACAGGCAGGAGTGCATTCTATTAGGGAAAAACCAATTTGTTCGTAGTATAACTTATTGAATTATCAATTGATTAAGATGATTAATGACTATAGAGCAAAAAAAATAGCTTATATGTGAGCAGACGAACTTGACTTAACACCTTTCAAAAGCAATGGTGGTCAAATATCTTAATGATTGCAATCATATAGTCTTAAAAGGAAGTTAATATGGCCATCCAACTGAATAGTACTACAATAGAGGAAGGAGAACGAAATGACCTTTTTTACGCCTGATTCACTTACCCGAAGCCATAATTGTATTGGAAGAAACCATGGACATGTTCGTATGCGTGCAATAATGCTTTTAATATTAGTAGGCATAACAATCTTATCCATTGCATGTGGTCTAGGTTCACCGGCAAAAAGCAAATGTGGCACAGGTGACATTCGGCTTGGTATGTCCTATAGCGAGATACAGAACCTTCCAAAAAAAGACGGAAGAATGCAGATCGATGGATTTTATGTTGGGGAAAAAAGTGTTTGCATTAATGATTTCAACAGTTATTCAGTTCAGACAAAATCTGGCGACATTGAGGTCGATGAGCGGCTATACTGGTTTTCTTCCAAATCTCCTTCTGGAAAGATAGTCAACTTAAAAGAGCAATTCTTACTTATCGCTCCAACTCAAGCTGAAGATCTACGACACAAGTTCTGTGAGGATTTTGGGCGTCCTCGTATTGAAAAGGAATATGCGGATAATCAAGTTGTATTATCAAATGACTGGTATTTAAAGAGAACGCTTGGCTGGGGAAAGGTCGGCCTAGAAAATCAGAAGTTAACTACTAGCAGTAATCATGGAACCTCCATTATCTATGAAGAGAGAGCGCCTAATCATAACATATATAAGGATAAAGTGTCGGTCTTCATAACATATGTTGATAATAGTTGGCCTTGATGATTGATCAACGTGAATCAGGGGGGTCAGACATTCATTTTTGACAAATCGATAGGTCGTGAATAGTGTTCTTTCATAAAAACATATGAGGGGAACAATCATGGCCCGACCTTTAAGAATATGCTATCCAGGAGTTTTTTATCATGTTACATCCAGGGGCAATGCAATAGGAGGTTCCGGAGTGTGTCAGGCAAGCAGGCGGATTGCGGGACGACTTAAGAAAAGCTCTGGTTAAAACAGTTAAATAAATTGAAGTTAAATTGTCAATAATGAAGGTCTGACCCTTAGTTTTTCATACATAGTCCTCTTTTTCACATTGCTTCGCTTAATCTTCCGACTTTATAGTCGTTTATTTCTCATAAATCAGGGTTGAAAGAATATCTTAACTTTTTTCTCAACCGCCCCATGTGATTTCAAGATTTTCCTGACCTCTTCATCCTCCGCAACACCAAGTGCATTAAACCCTAATTTGTGTTTCATATTGGGATCAGCCCCTCTTTCAAGAAGAAGCGTTACAATTTCAGCATTATTTCTTTGTGCAGCGATGATCAGAGCAGTGGTCCCTTCTCTGCCCGTAGCGTTTGTATTAACTCCCTGATCTAAAATGAACTCTACAGTTTTTATTTGTGGCTCCAGCGAGCACGCATGCATAAGGACATTATCCCCGACATCATTTGTGACCTTAATATCTGCCCCCTTATCCAGCAGAGCTGAAAAAATCTCATCAAAATTTCTTTTCCCTGTGTGTAACAGGGCAGTGTTACCTTTTTTGTCTCTTAAATTTACATTTGCTCCTTTATCAAGAAACAGTTTAAGAATGTCTATATTGCCTAAATCTGCAGTTATCATTAACGGTGTTACACCCTCTTTATCCTGTGCATCTATTCTGGAGCCTTTTTCAATCAGTGTTTCAATAACCTCAACCTTATTACCATAACAGGCATTATGGAGAGCAGTTTTTCCCCTTGTATCAACGCGGTTTACATCCGCTCCTGCATCCAGAAGGACAGGGATTATACCAATATTTCTATTATTGGATACAACATCCATCAGAGGTGTCTGACCGGTATTATCTGCTGTATTAACATCAGCGCCATGTGAGATGAGAAACTGCACTGTTGAAGAATTCCCCGAGTAGCATTTTATTCTCAGGGCGGTTTTGCCGCTATCATCTTTCGCGTCGATATCCGCACCCTTTGAAAGGAGCAATGATACGATTTCTGGAAATACCGAGGCAGTAGTCCGCATCAGGGCCGTGTTCCCATGGTTGTTACGGGAACTTACATCAGCTTTATTTTCGATCAAAAGCCTTACTATGTCTATATATCCCCTGCTGCATGCTTCCATTAATGGGGTTGAACCGGAGTTATCCCGTGAATCTACATCCACGCTATTTTGAAGAAGTGTCCTTACTGTCTCGATGTTACCGTGTGATACACCCCTGTATAGAGGGGTATACCCATCTGTGTTTTTTGCTTCAAGATCAGCCCCTTTTCCAAAGAGGTTCTTAATGACCTGGACATTGTCATTAACCGCTGCCCACATTATTGCAGAGTTACCCTTTTTGTCTCTTGCGTTAATATCAGCACCTTTGCCTATCAGCAGATCAACAATCGCATTATTCCCTTTCTTACATGCTGTAATCAGGGCATTTTCTCCGGCTTTGTTTCTTATATGCACATCAGCACCAAGGTTCAGGAGTAATTTTACCAGTTCCGGATTATCACCCGAACATGCAACCATAAGAGGGGTATCACCGCTATCACTGTTTTGATTATTAATATCCTGGCCTGCCTTTACAAGGGTATTAATCAGGTCAAAATTACCGTTTTTAACTGCCGCATGCAATGCAGGACCACCGTATCCTGATATTGTATCAGCATCGACTTTTGTAAGAAGGTAATTGAACAGCTCTTCATGATTTTTTTCAGACGCAATTATTAATGGGGTTTTACCAGACTTATCCCTGCAATTTATATTTGCGCCATTATTTATCAGTATCCTGGCTACAGGGGCCAGCCCCCTCAAAGCGGCTATTGTTAAAGCGGTATTTCCATCTACATCCGCGCCATTAACATCCGCCCCGTTTTTAAGCAGGAGATCAACAAGCTCCGGATGGTTACCCTGAACAGCAAACATAAGCGCGGTCATACCTTCATTTCTTAGAAACACAGGGGAAGATCTTCCGCTGCTTGAACGCATAACAATACCTGAAAAATTCTGTGGGGTGGCATCTTGAGGGTATTTAAGACTGTCGTTAACATTTGCACCATTTTTTATCAGCATGCGTGCGGTTTCAAGGTGACCTGATTTTGAGGCATTTATAAGGGCAGTTGCACCATCACTTTTATTTGCCTTCCTGATATCAGCTCCATGCTGTAAAAGTATTTTTGTGATATCCGGACAATCCTTTGAACAGCCCTTTATAAAGGCTGTATTCCCGCTTTTGTCCTCCGCGTTTATATCCACTCCCTTTCCAATTAAAAAATTTACCAATTCTACATTTCCTGATGCTGCCGCCCTCATAAAAACAGTCTGGCCGTTTTTTTCGCGTGCGTTGATGTTTGCACCTCTGGACACAAGCAATTTTACAGCATCGGGGTTGCTAAACGCCTCCATTAATGCGGTTCGGCCGAAAGATTTGTCGGCCTTTTCAATATCCGCACCCTTATCCAGTAACAGCTTGATTATATCTGTATTCCCTCCAATCGCGGCTGACGCCAGAGGGTTTCCATAATCAGGATTTATGTTTGCTCCATGTTTGATAAGCAGTTCCGCAACATCCAGATGCCCATTTAATGCGGCCCGGGTTAATGGCGTATTATCTTTAATCCCTGCATTGATATCTGCCCCCTTGCTGATCAGCCTTTCAGCTTCCGCCCTGTTGCCGACTCTGCACGCTTCCAAAAGATCATTCTGCAAATCAGATGCCGTAGCGCCTTCAATTAGTATAAATATCAATAGGCCAATGAATAAGGTGATGATAATTTTTGTTTTCATAATTTATCCTGTTTTTATTTTCTTTAATCCATTTTTGTAGTTATAAGAAGACTTGATCTCCTTTACATCTTATCAAACTCAAAATATCAGAATCAGAGAAACATCATTTGCTGACCCGCTTAACGGTTAATTCAGTCACATCATTTCCGTTTCGCTGGATAATATCAATCACATCACCGGAAATAGTACCGGTTGTTTCCAGTATTGTAGTTGGGCTGGTCCTGACAATAAATGATATCCTGTTTCCATCAATGTCTTTAGTGGGACGTTGTTATGTTATATGGTTGTATCTTTTAAACCTAATAACCTTACAGCGTCCCCTTTCATATATTTAATCTGTTCAGGAGATGGTGTAATCACATCCCCAAAACCGATATCAAACTGGAGAGGAATTCGGGCCTGATAAAGCATACC
>JAFGFM010000111.1 GCA_016931115.1 Deltaproteobacteria bacterium
AAGCAGCTACTCATGATGAGCGGTATGGACAGGTACTTCCAGGTGGCACGCTGTTTCAGGGATGAGGACTTAAGACCCAACCGCCAGCCCGAGTTCACACAGCTTGACCTGGAGGCATCATTTATTGACGAGGAGTTCATATATGAGCTTATTGAGGAGCTTATTGTAAGGATATTCGCCATAGGCGACATAGCGCTCCCCCGCCCGTTTCCCCGAATGACCTATAAAACCGCAATAGACAAATTCGGGGTTGACCGGCCTGACCTGAGGTTCGGCATGGCCTTTGAGGATGTTACTGATGTACTTAAAGATACAGAATATTCCATCTTCAAACAGATTATTAAAAAGAAGGGGTTAATTAAGGGCTTTTGCGTTAAGGGGATGTCCGAGGCATTAAGCAAGAATGTGCTCCAGAATGAGTACTCCATGAAGATAGTCCAGTCATTCGGGGCCAAGGGCATGTCATGGATGAAGGTGGTTGATGGGGAACTCCAGTCAAATATTGTTCAGTTCTTCAGTCAAAATGAGCAGAAGGGGCTTATTGAAAGGTTTAAGGCAGAGGATGGTGATGTGCTCATGATGATAGCCGATACATCTCCTGAGCCTGTAAACAGGGTTTTAAGCGATCTGAGGCTCCATGTTGCAAACCGCTACAACCTGATACCAAAGGATAAATACTGCCCTGTCTGGGTAACAGACTTTCCGCTCTTTGAATATAAGGATGGAAAAATAGGTTCACAGCACCATCCCTTTACCATGCCTGACAGGATAGATTTTGATCCGAATAACCTGGATGAACTGATCTCTCTTAATTCAAGGGCATATGATATTGTCATGAACGGTGAGGAGCTCGGAGGGGGCAGCATCCGTATACATGACATGAACATACAGAAAAAGATATTCACCGCCCTTGGTTTGAGCCAGGAAGAGGCAGAGGCAAAATTCGGCTTTTTCCTGAGGGCACTTGAATATGGTGCACCGCCTCACGCAGGGCTTGCCCTTGGTATGGACAGGGTTGTCTCAATGATACTCAACACTCAATCCATCAGGGATGTCATTGCCTTCCCAAAAAACAGAAAAGCATTCTGTCCCTTAAGCAAGGCGCCCAACTTTGCAGACAGGTCACAGCTTGATGAGCTTGGGCTTACAGGGGGCATTAAGGGCATACAGACAATCATGGATGAAGGAGATCCTGACAGGATCAAGACATCAAAAAAGGCTCATGTTAAAAGGGAAAAGATCAGCACAGATGAGGTAAAACACATAGCCAAACTCGCAAGATTGAGCATGACCGAAGAGGAGACCTTAAAGTACAGGAATGACCTCAATTCAATACTGGATTATGTGGCAGAGCTGGAAGAGATAGATACAACAGGCGTAATACCAATAAGCCATGTGCTTGATATGAAGAATGTATGGAGGGATGATATCCCTGCTGAAAGAGAAAATCCCCTTGAACTCCTTAATAATGCTCCTGATCATGAGAAGGCATATTACAAAGTTCCAAAGATAATGGAGGGGAACTGATTATGGAATTATGTGACAAAAAGGCAATTGAACTGGCCGGGCTTCTTAAAAAAAAGGAGATAAGTTCAAGGGAGCTGACAGAATCTGTTTTAAAAAGGATGGATCAAAAAGAGCCCTCTATTAATGCCTATATCTCAAAGACAAAAGAGATTGCCCTTAAACAGGCGGACGAGGCTGACAGGCGTATCAGGGCCGGAGAGGCAGTATCACCCCTTAATGGTATTCCTGTTGCTGTAAAGGATAACCTGTGCACTCAGGGTATAAAGACAACTTGCGCCTCAAGGATACTTGAAAATTTTATCCCGACATATAATGCAACTGCCGTTCAGAAGGCCATAAACGATGGTGCGGTTATAATCGGCAAGACCAACCTTGATGAATTCGGGATGGGTTCATCAACAGAAAACAGTATAATCGGGCCTACCCATAACCCGATAAACAGAGACTATGTATGTGGAGGTTCAAGCGGAGGTTCTGCCGCAGCAGTGGCATCAGGTGAGGCAATTATCGCCCTTGGCACAGATACGGGTGGTTCCATACGGCAGCCATCCGCCTTTTGCGGTATTACCGGTATAAAACCCACATACGGCAGGGTATCAAGGTTGGGGCTCATCTCATATGCATCATCACTTGATCAGATAGGGGTGCTGGGCAAAAGTGCAGATGACTGCGCCATGATGCTGAACTCCATATGCGGTCATGACCCCAGGGATACCACATCAGCGAATGTGGCAAAACCTGATTTCACATCATCACTCGAAAAGGGTGTGAAGGGTCTAAGGGCCGGCCTTCCAAAGGAGTATTTTGTAGAGGGGCTTGATAAGGGGATCAGGGATTCTGTTATGAATGCGGTAAAACTTCTTGAGAAGGACGGCATGGAGATCGAAGAGATCTCGCTGCCCAATGCCTCCTCTTCAATCAGCAGCTACTATCTAATTGCAACGGCTGAGGCAAGCAGCAACCTTGCCAGATATGATGGCGTAAAATATGGTTTCAGGGCCGATACAGAGACAGATGATGCTGTGATGATGTATGAAAAGACACGAAGCAGGGGGTTTGGGAGCGAGGTAAAAAGAAGGATCATGCTCGGCACATATGTGCTCTCAGCAGGGTACTATGATGCATATTACCTTAAGGCACAGAAGGTGAGGAACCTTATTAAGAGTGACTTTGACAGGGCGTTTAAAAAGGTAGACTGCATCATTACCCCTACCACACCGTGCCTTCCATTCAAGATAGGTGAAAAGATGGCTGATCCCCTACAGATGTACCTTGTAGATATATATACTGTATCACTCAATCTTTCAGGGCTCCCGGGGATGAGTGTTAAATGCGGCACTGTTGACGGCCTCCCTGCTGGTATGCAGATAATAGGCAGGCCATTTGATGAGGAGATGATTTTAAGGGTAGCAAGCGGGTACGAGAAAATCTCGGTCTAAGGTCTACGGTCTTAGGTTTTCGGTTTAGCTTTTCACCGAACACCTAAGACCTCAGACCGTAAACCATTATTATTGGGTAATATTTATGGAATACGAACTAATCATATGTTTTGAAACACATGTTGAGCTGGACACAAGGTCAAAACTTTTCTGTGACTGTCCGGTCAGATATAATGCATCGCCAAACAGCGCTATATGCCCGGTCTGCACAGGACAGCCTGGCGCATTGCCGGTACTCAACAAAAAGTCTGTTGAATATGCTGTAAAGGCAGGGCTTGCACTAAACTGCAGCGTTAACAGGCTCTCAAGATTTGCACGTAAAAATTATTTTTATCCTGACCTTCCAAAGGGATACCAGATATCACAGTATGAAAGACCATTCTGCGAAAACGGCTACCTTGAGATAGAGGGTGATGATGGAGCGCCCTACAGGGTTGGTATAAAACGCATTCATCTTGAAGAGGATGCAGGCAAGCTTGTCCATTCATCAGATTCCTTTGATGAGGCGGATTACAGCCTTGTTGATTACAATCGTTCAAGCGTACCCCTGCTTGAGATTGTCACAGACCATGAGCGGAACCCTATGCGATCCCTTACCGAGGCAAAGGCATACCTTGAAAAGCTGAAACAGACTATCCAATACGTTGGAATTAGCGAATGCGCCATGGAAAAGGGTCAGCTCAGGTGCGATGTCAATATCTCTATCAGGGAAAAGGGTAAAAAGGAGTTTGGTAACAGGGCAGAAATAAAAAACATGTCATCATTCAGGTTCATCATGGATGCCCTTGAATATGAAATAAAACGCCAGAAGGAGATTATAGAATCAGGCAAGGAGGTAAAGCAGGAAACAAGGCTATTTGATGAGGCAAAGAAGATAACACTTCCTATGCGCAGTAAGGAGGATGCGCCTGACTACAGGTACTTCCCTGATCCTGACCTCCTTGAAGTAGCGCTTGATGAAGAGTTTATTAACAGGATAATGGCAACAATGCCTGAACTACCTGATCAGAAACTTGCCATGATCATTGATAAATATAACATACCGAAAAACGATGCCATCACCCTTACAAGAGACAGGGCGATTTCTGAATACTTTATCGCGGCAATTGAAACCTGTGAAGACAACAGAAGACTCAGTAACTGGATAATCAATGATCTTTTCAGATACCTCAATGATGCATCTGTTTCAATTGCCGAATGTCCTGTTAAACCTGAGGACATGGCAAGGCTTATAAACCTTATAGTAAAGGGTGATCTCACAGAGGCCATAGCTAAAAAGGTGCTGGCTGAGATGTTCACCACCTGCAAAGGCCCTGATGAAATAATTAAAGAGAAGGATCTTAAACCTGTTGCAGATGACTCACTTATTGAGGCGATACTGGATGAGGTGGAAAAGGAAAACCCTGATGCCGTTTCACAGATAAAGGCGGGGGATACAAAGCCAGTTGATTTTCTGCTCGGGCAGGTGATGAAAAAGACAAAGGGAAAGGCGAACCCCAAGATCGTCAGAGAAATGATGAAAGATAGGTTCAAGGTTTAAGGTTTAAGGTTTACGGTTCAACTTCTTCCGCACACCTCACACCGTAGACCGTAGACCAGTTCAATAAAATTTTAAGTATTCACACGCCACATAACTTTTTAATGGAGAATTCCATGAAATTATTAGCTATTTCAGGTAGCCGTAACCCGGATGGAAGAACTGCCATGCTTATCAACGCCCTTTGTGCGGGTGTGAAAGAGGCAGGAGGCGAAACAGAGGTCATATATCTCCCCAAAATGGATATAAGCCATTGCAGGCAGTGCAACAAGGATGGCTGGGGCATTTGCAGGGATGAAAACAAATGTGTAATAGGTGATGACTTCCCATCCATTGTGGAAAAGATAGATAATGCCGATGTAACAGTGTTTGCAAACCCTGTTTACTTTGCTGACCTGAGCGAAAGCATGAAGGCATTTCTTGACAGGTTACGCAGGGTAAAATCAAGGATACCGAGAAGACCAATAAACCCGAATGCGCCAATGCCTGGCCCATTCAATAATGATGCTGGACCAATAGCCATGGGGATCTGTTATGCAGGCGGAAGCGGGAACGGCACCACATCATGCTGCTTTAATCTTGAACGCACACTCATGTTCTGCGGCTTTGATGTGGTTGATATGCTCCCTGCCAGACGTGAAAACCTGGACAACAAACTTGTTATTGCTAAACAGACAGGCAAATGGCTTGCCACAATGCCCTCATCAAACAAGTGCAAACTGGAGCCGATATAAGAAAGGGCATGTTACTGTAATGTTTTTCAGAAGTGACTACTCACTAACGCCAATGGGTGAAGTATTATGAAAAACTATTTTTATATGCCTTGAAAAATTCTTAAAGTCATTGTCTGTGGTAAATATTGAAAATTTAAGTCTGTTTGCCATAGCACAAATATGAAAATCAGTATTTGAACCCTGTACACCCTTTGTTTTATCTTTCATGAGCGCTTTCTCTGTTTTTTATAATCATAATCAGGATCATAATCTATTGTACCAAACATCGATAGAATCTTTTCCTGTTCAAGATTTTGTATGTATTCAACAAGCGCCTTTGAGACAGCATCTTTTTTTGTTTTATGCCCCCCAAGCAGCACAGCTTTTTCAATCAGTTTGTCATCCAACTGTAAATTTGTTGCCATAATAATCACCTCCTTCTCATTTATGCCTCATTTTACACATTGGGATGTGTGAACTCAAGGTAATTCTCCGGCCATGAGTAACGAGCCAGGGCCTTCATACCGCCTGAACCTTTTATACCTGAAATTATGAATTACTGTTACACAAGCCAGAAAAGGGCGATTCACCCCAGCTTAAAAATCATAAGTGCTTTTCTGTGAACTATGGAGGCTTGATACTCAACATATGTTGATCGGGCATGGTTACCTCGTTTGTATTTAAATATATGCTATTTGGGGAAAGTGTAATTTTGATTATTATTTGTTAATTCAATATGTTATAACTTTATCAATTGCTATTTGGTGATTTTGGCAACATTACCAAAATCAACAAATGATGTAATTTCAATAGGTTACAGGATATTACCAATCCAGCCTATCACCGGAAGAACGTCAGAGAAGGGGCACAGCGCCTGTGCCCTATCTTTTCAACCCACGCTCCCGCCAGGTATCAAGATAAAGTTCACACAAAGCCGCGAAGCCACAAAGCTTTTAATGGGAGAGTTCCAAACAACGTAGAAGGGGAACGCTGCAGCGTGCCCTTATGGGCACAGTGCGCTGTGCCCCTACGCTGGTAATGACAAATTACGATAGTTAATGGTTTTGACGCAAACAGATTATTTAATTTTTATCTTTGCAACAGATTCAACATGATAGGTATGGGGGAACATATCAACAGGCTGAACCTCAATGGCCTCGTATTTCTCCTTCATATCACACAGATCTCTTGCCATTGTTGCCGGGTTGCATGAGACATACACTATTTTTTCCACACCCATCTCCATGATTGTCTTCAGGATATCCTTGTGTATGCCTGTCCTTGGCGGATCAACAATAAGGAGATCAGGCTTGTATGATATCTTCCCGATGGTCTCCCTGATATCGCCCAGGATAAACCGGCAGTTTGATATATTATTTATCCGACAGTTCAGGTTTGCATCTGTTATGGCACTTTCGGATATCTCCATGCCCATTATCTCACCTGCCTTTCCTGAAAGATAAATGGGGATAGTGCCTGTACCACAGAATAGGTCAAGCACCCTTTCTGACCCGGTAAGTTCTGCATATTTTAAGACCTGATCATAGAGCTTTTGCGCCCCTTTTGTATTGGTCTGGAAAAATGAATTGGGTGATACCCTGAATGTATGAGGGCCGATCATCTCATTTATAAAGCCCTCACCGGTTACCACTATCTCCTCTTCACCCACCGCAGTGGCTGCCTTACTATGGTTTATATTATTAACAATTGTCTTTATATTGGGGAAACTCTCATACAGGAGATCCGCAAGGGCCTTAATATGCTGAGGTTCATTAACAGATGTAACAATATTTACCATCCACTCATTAAATGCCACTGAATGCCTGAGTGTAAGAAAACGCCAGAACCCTTCATTTGTTTTCAGGTTATAAACCGGTAAGTTTGACTTACCAACAAAGGCCTTTACTGTTTGAAGGATTGAATTACCTGTTGCGTTCTGGATAAGGCAGCCATCTATATCTATCACCTTGCTGAAGGTGCCGGGCACATGCAGCCCCAGCGCAAAGCCCTCTTTGATATTTTCTCTGCTGTATTCTTCCGGCAATACCCAGGGCCGGTCAGAAAATGAAAACTCCATCTTATTCCTGTAACCATATATCTCATCAGAAGGGAGCACATCATGAATAGGAACCCCTGCGAGCCCCCCTATCCTCTTTATGGAGTCCGCCACATGCTCCTTCTTATATTTGAGCTGCGATGAATATACCAGATGCTGGTACCTGCACCCGCCGCAGTACTCATGATACAGGCATGGGGCATTTATCCTGTCAGCGGATGGCGTAAGCATCTCAGCAATTACAGCATTGGCATAATCCTTTTTCTTTTTTATTATCCGGGCAATTAACCTGTCGTTTGGGATCGCACCTTTAACAAAGACAACAAAACCATCTACCCGGGCAATGCCCTCACCGCCAAAGGCGAGCCCTTCAACATATAATTCTATTAAATCATCATTTTTTATGAACATTATTTATTCCAATTATCTCTTTTCAGGTCTTGTATATATAACAGATAGGGTCAAAATGTCATTTTGATTCTTTTAATAAATCAAAAAACATGGAATCCGGGTTTAGATATTACACACTGGTAAACACCCAACTTTTAACCTTCCGGATAATCAGGCAGCATTCATGTTCTTACTATTTCCATTCGGTACCAACCCATTTCCTGATCAAAACCACCCCTGATGATCTGGTGCCAACAGCATAGGCGGTTCCGTATTTGTTTGTAAGATAGACAAATCCACTCCCGCCATTTCCAGTATTTACAGTCATTCCCCTTGAGTTAAATGTCACTTCATCATTCGGGCCGGAATAGGTAACAGCATCTCCACCGTAACTCCCTCCATCCACATCTTTTGTTGCATTGCCAATACCATACCAGACACTACCGCTGTAGGTTTCTTCAAATGAAACAACAGTTAAATCTGCCCTTGTATATTTTTTACCGCCTTCATCGAAGGCTACCGTCTTATCTGAATTACTGCTAACAGCCTGCATTTTTGCCAGTTGCAGATCTGAATAAATATCCTGTGCTGCGCCTTTAAGCCTGTTATTGGGTACCCAATTAATATATGCGGGGATAGCTATGCCCGACAAAATACCTATAATTGCAATTACTATCATCGTTTCTAACAGGGTAAAGCCGTGATTCTTTCTATTTACAGGTTTCCATGTTATCATTATTAACTCCTAAAGATATATTCACTTATACTACCCTAAAACGTCTATCCGGAAATCATTCAATTACCGGATAGACGTTACTTGATAAAAACTAGTATCTGGCAAAAATGCCTATTCAGTTTTCCATATCAATCGTGATACTCCCCCCGGAGGCCCTGGTATATTAGTGCTTCCATCTTCTCCTGCGCCGACAATATTTCCACCGGCGCTTACGAGACCGGCAGCCTCACCTTCTCTCATTATTACTCTTACGCCAGAAGGAATAGAACTGTCTTCAATTTTTCGAAATGTGTCTTTAAGGGTCAGTTGTTTACCATCAAAATCATCATTGGTCGTATCATAATTAAAAGCCGCAGTGCCGAATGAAAAATCAAGTCCATAAATATAAGCATTGCCAAGAGGATTACATGGTTCTCCAAGAACCGGCTGATAGGTTGTAAAATAAACATTCTCAGCAAACAGGGTCGGTTTGCTTAATACCTTCTCTCCAACATGGCTGCCAATTCCTGAAAAACAATCTCCCTGCTTATCGAATATCCTATAAAAGCCTTTAGCCGAGCCGTTCATAAGCAGGTTTTTAAGATTATCCTGTATTGTTTTGTCATTACTGTCATGTCCTTCTGGTGTAACAATATCAGCATCCACATCAAGTTCATCACAGGTAAGATTTAAAAGATTACCTTCATTCAAAAGAGTGCCGGAATCTACAACTGTGTAAAATCTGTCAGAGATCATAGTTGATTTTGGATGCTCACGGTCACCGGTGCCAAAATAGAGCACCGGGTAGTCTGTATATTCGTTCCCATAAAATGACACATCAGGTGAATAGAAGGTTTTTCTTCCTGAGTCACTTGTATTTTCAACTGCACTTGAAATATTCGTGCTGCCTGAAGCAAGAGAGTATCCCGGATTGGATGTAAAAACCCTTTGTACTGTCCATGCAGATGGGGAATCATAATTAAAGGAGATTTTCCATATCTGTGCATATATATCAGTAGAGTAGATAACCTTTTTTCTTTCTGAAAAAGAAATTACTGTAGGATCTGCTGGAAAACAGTACTTCATTGAGGTATAGGTTTGTTCTGTTCCGGATGTAATATCACTGTTTCCGAATGTCGCCTTAAAAAGGATATCACCTGTTTCAATATCCATAACAAATATTCCCCTCCCCATAATGTTCTTTCCAGGATTATATGCATCATGCCCCTCTGATCCTCCAGGAACAGCAGCATATGACTCTCCCGAATCCCATTTCCCGTTTCCATCTATGTCCTGAAATTCTTCTGGAAAGCTGTCCTCCATCGGGTCATAGCCACCTGTAAATAACACCACATCTTTAATATCCGTATCACTGGTTCTTAAGCGGGTAAAAACGGGTTTACTCCATGTATAGCCGAGTTCATTGATCCTGATGGTTTTACTTGTGGTTACCCCATCTGTAGCGCCACCCTGTATATGACTTTTAACCTTCCAGTCAGCAGGATCAGGGCTCGTTACATCCAGCAGCCAGTAGCTTCTTCCGCCCTTTCTTTCACCAAAGATGAGGGTTTTATAATTGTATCCGGACACAGGATCTATCTCGGGGCTTCGATAAAGGACAGGTGATCCATCAACCATAAACATATGAGATCCGGGATTAGCAAGTTCCTTAATCCTGGCAAGAAGATCAGTGGGAACAAAGGCGGCAATCTCGGCTCCACCGTCATATGTTTTTCCGCCTATTGTCGCAGAAAAGTCATTAAAAACATGGAGCATACCATCATTTGAACCCACCGCTACAAAACGATACTCGAGCGCACCATCTTCATCAAAATAGTCGATTACCCTTGGTTCAGAGTGAATAATATCACCCAGAATCCAGGGCCTCTTTTTAATGGGTATATTGTTTTTTGTTGTATTAGCGTCGCTGGTATACCCATACATAAAATTAACAAGTTTATCCCTGTAAAGATTATCAGCTACAGTAAGATCAGTGGGAGATATATTTGCCCTGTTAAATTTCACGAGAGAACCATCTGAAGCGCCTTTATATGTAATGATATTTCTTCCCAGATGATAAGAATCAGGAGTGGTAGGACCGATATTAATAAGTGTACTTAACAAAAGGGCCCCTGCTCCACCGCGGTCCACAAACCCTCCATCCCCTCCTCCTGCCGGGTCAGTCCAGTAGGATATACTGCTGGCATAAAATGCCCCATCACAATCGGCTGTTACTTTACGATGGGTTCCCTGAGCATCTGTAACAGTTTGTGAATCGGTTACAGTCCATTCAGGTTCAGTCCTTCCACAGTCGTCTCTGATCAATTGGTCCAGACCGTATTTTTTCAGATTACCCTTCCAGTAATTATCATCCTCAGGTTTAAAAAAGGCCATGTATAAATCATCACCGCTCTGGGTCCTGTTTGCCTCATCCACAGAGACAACAGGCGCAACATGCGAAACACCGCGGCTCAGGATATCTTTAAAGGATTCATTCAACTGGTGCTCAAGCCTCAAAGGGTTTGTAACACGATAATATGTATCAGGTGTGCCATCCTTATTTTCATCCCATTCACTTTCCAGATCAGGGGTACCACTATCATTCACATCTTTGAAAGCGCCCCATTTTGCTGCGTACCATAAGGGATCCTTGAGTGTGGATGCAGTGGTTGTTGTACCGGCAGTATGAGTTTTCTTATTACAATAATTTGTTGGAGTGTTATATTCAGTTTCAGTACATGTTTCGCCGCTAAAATTAGCTTTGTTGTTATTAACGAGATAGTGTACTCCATCATTGGTAGTCCCGTCTATTATATACCCAACCTTTAACTTATAGGGAGTTGAAGAGCTTGTTAATTCAGCTTTAAACATCACTGTTTTTGCTAAATTATCTATATTATAATAAAGGTAACCATCTGTGTCCATGTCATAGTCACCTCCCTTTTCAGAGTCTTCCCAGTTTATATAAAGTTTACCGCTTGTCTCTGTCTGGTTTTCAATTCGAAAATGCACAAGACTACAGTTATTTTTACCGGTAGGGCTTGACTCATCATTATAACAGGTTGGGATAACTTTTACATCCGAACCGCCTACTGAGAGTTTTATTTCGGGCAGGGGTGAACTCAGGGCTATGGAAAAGGTTTCAATATTTTGCTTAAAATCACCATCAGACAGGTCTGTTCTGATGTCGGTTGTTTTTGCCCAGTGACTTAACCCGGCCATATAAAAACTTCCATCCCTCCCCGGTTCCTCAGGACAAATTCCCCTGGTTTGACCTAACCCGAAGGTATCAGATGCAGCTTTTTCAGTACACAGATCATTCGACGTGCTGCCGATTTGTCCAACAAAAAAAGATTTGCCAGACATTCCCTCTGCTATGCCTATTGCCTGCGTTCTTGTCTGGGCATTCAATCCGGTAATGTCACCAGGATAAGTATTAAAATAAGAGCCCGGTATTTGGTCAGAGTCGAAACTTGGTGAGACATCACTTATTACCATTATAAATGGTCGTGAACAGAAGTTATCATCACAATATGGGTCGGTTGTTGAATTCCACGTATCAGTTGTAAGACCAAGTGGAGATGCAGTATCTTTTGCCAATATCCCATCATTAAAAGCCGAAGTTGGACTTGTTTTGCCGGAGAAATATCTGAGGGCTTCATAATACATCTCTGAAACGGGGTTTCCCCAGTTTGTACAAGTGCCATCAGTAAAATCTGATCCCTTTCCCCAATCACAATTATCATTTGAAGTAGTATTATAATACCCATCTGTATAACTATAACGTGCAATCTTAATTTTATTTAATGTGCTTATAATTCCATTATTAGAGGTGTTAAATATTCCTGTATTAGAATTTATTTCGTCGACCGTATCACTTACACCTGTTATCGGCCCTATATTTTTACGCAGTACCCCACCTGATTTATTCTTGGTGTATGATCCAGATATAAGTCCAAAATTTATCTTCCCTGCCTCGCCATAGGTCTGTAAAAGTCCTACTGGTTTTATGCTACCATTCGGATATTGTTTAACCTTTTCTGTTCCTATAAGATTAGGAACACCTACCTTTACCCTAACATTATAATCACCAAGCAATTCACTGCTACTTGGGGTTAGTGACCAATAAAAAGGAGAAGTGGAGTTAGTGCCCTTCTCCCCATCAATAGCGCATTGCCATCTCTCATTCGATGCCCATTGATACCATGGTTTATTGCCTGTACCATTTTTTGCGACCCTGATAAGCGGAGGACCAGTGTATCCATCTTTGGTGGTATTACATACATTGATTGAAGTAAGAGGAACAGTCGAAGTATTAAAAGGTGTAAGCTCATTTATTGCAGGATCACCAGTTTCAGGAGTATAGATCTTTACCCAGCTGTGGGCGTCCCGAGGCAGGAAGGTCCTTTCAAGTATTGTTTCCGTATTCGTATCAGTAGATCGATAGCCGCCATAGAACACCTTTCGCATAGCATCAATCCTGGCCATAGCTGCCCAGTTTAAGAAATTACCGCTCCATTCACCATTAGCAGTATTACCTGAAGTCTTTTTATCAGTAGTAATGGCAGTCGGATAAAATTTGCTTCCATCGTATTTATAAATTTTATATGGATCAAAATACCCATAATAATCTATTGAATGTGTATATGTTGTATCAAGCTGTCCGTCAGCATCCAGGTCTGAGTAATCATCATAGGCCTTATAAAAGAGCTTGTGATCTTTTGACATAACCAGCATTACCGATGGCGGAACAGTTGTGGTGTATACCTGATCATCTCCTGCAGATGAAGGTGGGTTAAATGGAATCGTTCCCTCTCCGAAAACAGCTATTATTTCATGATCAACAATAATATTGTTAAAGGTTTTCACATAGGAACTCGTCGGGTTTACAGGCGAGCCTTCAGAAACACCATTCACAATTACATCGGCTATGTGTTTACCTGTTGTAGGTTCAATGGTGAAGGAGCGGCTATTACCATGATCTACTGTTTGATGGTACCCATCTGTTGAACCAGGATTAATTGTACCCCCACTTCTATGTATGGAGGTTACTATGTACCTACCTATAAACTCGACTTCAAGCACCAGATCACTGTTTATAGTGATACTATTAGAAGGGCTACCACTTGCAAGAGTTCCACCATATGTTCCCGATTTCACGACCCATTGTACAAATTTTGTCCCTATTCTCGGTCCGGTGCCAACAGGTTCAATACCTTCAGCATTAATGGTTACGGTATCACCATCTTCATATTTAAAGGTTCCCGGGACATTGCCAATACTAGTTTCAGAACCGGGAAGAGAGCCTGCGCCTGCTGTTACTGTAGCCAGTTCAGTACGAGAGCTACCCGAAGTAAAAGAGATGGAAAGGGTATAAACTGCCCTGATGGTTATTGTAAAAGTTTGGGGGGCTGAAGTATCAGCGCCACCACCATCATCAGACAGATTTACTGTTATTGTGGCTGTTTCAGTGCCAGAAACATCAGCCGGTTTAAAACTCAGAGTACCATCAGATGTTATTGATGGGCCTGAGGCAAAAATACCAGGATTTGTATTACCAGTTATATTAAATGTGAGTGTCTGATCCACCTCAGGATCTCCATCATCAATGCCTGTTGCCCAGCCAGCAATACTCTGTGCGCCTTGATCCTCGTGGACGCTTACATCCGGGCCTTTTGTAAAAACAGGCGTATCATTAATAGCATTTATCGTGATGGTAAATTCCTGAGCAGGTGATGTTATGGCACCACCCCCTGCTGTGTCATCATCTGTTAAGGTTACCGATACAGTTGCTGTGCCTATTGCGTTTGGAGCAGGGGCATAGGTTAACTGGCCATTGGTAGGATTTATAGCCGGAAGCACACTAAACAATGAATCGTTGCTGGTGGTTACATTAAAGTTAAGGGTCTGAGTAACTTCAGGATCACCATCATCAATGCCTGACGCAAAGTCGTCAATCGTCTGAGCTGGTGCATCTTCATCTAAAAGCTGGTCAGGCCCGATGGCAAATACTGGCGTATCATTTTGCGCACTGATTGTGATAGTAAATGTCTGGTCTGCTGTAGTCAGTGCACCCCCACCGGCTGTATCATCATCTGTTAAACTTACTGTAACAGTTGCCATGCCGTGTTTATTAAGAGCTGGTGTATAGGTCAGTTGCCCTGTGCTTGATATGGCAGGCTGGACACTAAACAAACTGGTATTATCATTTGTTACATTAAAGGTAAGATCCTGCCCTGATTCATTTGCAGCCCCTGCTGAGATGCCTGTTGCCCAGTTGATTACCTGAACAGGCGCATCTTCTGTTATCGTTTGATCACCACCTTTTGTAAATACAGGCATGTCATTTTTAGCGGTTATTGTTACTGTGAATGTCTGAATAACATTATCAGTAGTACCACCTCCATTATCCTGTGCTGTTACTGTTATGGTTATAGGTCCGCTGGCCGCTGTATTTGCATCAGCTACCGGTGTAAATTGTAGTGTGCCTGTTGTGCTGTCCTGTACATAGGCTATAGTCGGGTCTGGGATTATCGAAGGGTCACTTGATGTCGCAGTTATCGTTACAACCTGTACATCCTCAAGGCTTCCGCCTCCTTCATCTATACCTGAAAGATTAACTGTCTTGGCTCCGTCATCCTCAGTCATTGGTATATCTGACAGGGCATCAAGCGTTGGGGGATCATTTACAGCATTTACTGTCACTATAAATGTGTCTGTAGCACTAGCTGTTCCATCGCTTACTGTTACTGTAATAGTTGCTGTTCCATTGGCCTGGGATACAGGGGTTATATTTAACGACCCACCTGTAGCGTCTGCTGCACCATCAGGAGTATAGTTCACTGTTATCCCGGAATTCGCTATTACAGACTCGTTATTACTTGTGGCCGTTACTGTTAATTCCTGGGCATCCTCATCTGTCCAGTTCCAGGCTCCTTCATCTGCTGTAAAAGTTACCCTGGTTGGACCGATTAGCGCAGTGTCTTCATTTGTACTTTTATTCGTTATATTAGAAATATACGGATTATCATTAACCGCTGTTACATTTATTATAAAGGTCTGGGGAAGAGATGTATCAGCACCGCCTCCGTCGTCTGAAAGGGATATCGTCACAGTAGCAGAACCATTGGCATCATTCGCAGGGGTGAATGTGAGTCTCCCGGTTGCATCAACATTAGGCTGCGCTGAAAAAAGCGTAGTATTGTCATTCGATACATTAAATGTCAGTGCCTGGCCGGATTCATTTGCCGGGCCTTTTGAAATTAATGTTGCCCAGCCTGCCACACTTTTTGCCCCGGAATCCTCTAAAACTGTCTGGTCGCCTCCCTTGGTAAAGGAAGGCGTATCATTAACAGGGGTTATTGTAAATACTGCTGTGTCACTGTCAGATAATGCTCCCGATGACCCGTCTCCTGTATCTGTTGCTTCAAACGTAATCGTCTCAGCTCCATTCCAGTTTGCAGGTGCTGTTATGGTAGCCACATGGCTTCCATCTATACTTACAGTCAGGCTCGTGTTACCGCTGTATCCCCAGGTTATTGCTGCATCAGATGTCTCTACATCGCTTACATAGTCATCCAGGTTTATTGTTGCAAAAGTTACTACCCCATTTGTTTCAGCAAGTGTTCCACCGGGTATGTCTACTACAACCGGTGCATCATTTACCGGGGTTATTGTAAATACTGCTGTGTCACTGTCAGATAATGCTCCCGATGACCCGTCTCCTGTATCAGTGGCTTCAAATGTAATGGTCTCGGAACCATTCCAGTTTGCAGGTGCTGTTATGGTAGCCACATGGCTGGCATTAATAGTTACTGTCAGGTTCGCGCTGCCGCTGTAGCTCCAGTCTATATCCGCGTCCACTGTCTCAATGTCAGACACATAACTGTCAAGATTTATTGGTGCAAAGGTTACTGTTACATTTGTCTCTGCAAGTGTTTCACCGGGTATGTCGCCTACAACCAGTGAGTCATTTACCGGGGTTATTGTAAATATTGCTGTGTCACTAACTGATAATGCACCCGATGTTCCATCTCCTGCATCAGTGGCTTCAAATGTAATGGTCTCAGAACCATTCCAGTTTGCAGGGGCTGTGATAGTCGCTACATGGCTGCCATCTATGCTTACAGTCAGGCTCGTGTTACCGCTGTATGCCCAGGTTATTACTGCGTCAGTTGTCTCTAAATCAGTTATATAGTTATCCAGATCTATTGCTGTAAATACTACTTCCGCATTTGTCTCGGCTAATGTTCCACCAGGTATGTCTCCTATAACCGGTGCATCATTTACTGGTGTTACTACTACACTTACTGTTATTGTATCTGTTCCACCATTACCGTCGGACACCTGAACCACAAAATTGTCTGTTCCATTATAGTTGGGTGTAGGAGTATAACTGATAACCTGTGAAGTACCTGTCGGACTCCCACTCACTGACGCTGTACCATGACCGGCTGCACCGGATATGCT
>JAFGFM010000112.1 GCA_016931115.1 Deltaproteobacteria bacterium
AGCCCGTCGCTGAAGTAGTCCTGGTCTTCACTGCCGCTCAGATTCATAAAGGGAAGCACAGCTATTGTGGACTTATCCGGCAGGGAATAGGCAAGCCTGTCAAGGGGGGCCTGCTCTGTTTTAGGAGAGTGGCGCGAATACATTATATAACCTATAGAACCGGCAGCAGCTAAAAATAGAATGATTATGATCATCAGGGCGGTTTTTCGCGCAATATTCCCAAGGAATCTCTTTTCACCTATCACCTTTCCTGCGGTTTTTACATCGGTAAGCACACGGTAAACCCTGACAGGTTCGGAGATGTTTTTAAGATTGTGTTCACCAATATATGCATAACCGACATTGAGCTTTGATTTTACCTGGTCATAGGCAGTCCTTGAGATACAGATGCCGCCAGGTTCAGCAAGGGTCTGTATGCGGGCAGCAATGTTTACACCATCGCCATAGATGCGGCCATCATCCTCCACCACATCACCCAGGTTTACACCGATGCGGAAATCCATCCTTTTATTTTCAGGTAGCTGCGCATTTATAAACCTGAGCCTGGCCTGTATGATAACAGCGCAGTCAACCGCATTTACAACACTGTTGAACTCGGCAAGGATATTGTCGCCGGGAGAATCAACAACGCGGCCCTCATATTCATTCACAAGCCTTTCGATGATCTTCTTGTTCTCATCAAGGCGATGTATTGTGAATGCCTCGTTTTCTTCCATGAGTCGGCTGTAGCCAGCCACATCTGCGCTCAGGATACCTGTGAGTTTACGTTTGTTGCGCTCCTGATTCCTGGATGATACATTCTTTTTCATATTATGCCGGACCACGTATAAATTGTTACTGGCGCCTTACACTTAATGACTTATGATGAGTTGCTGAAAAGGATAGTATCTAATAAAGTCCGGCATGTCAAAATCTGTTTCAAATAAAATTAATGACAGCCGGACTATATAATTTGCTTATTTTATTACTGGTTTTTAACCCAGGTGGCGAATCCTGTGTTCTTTAAAGTATTAGTAAAGAGTGAGGATAAGGGTTATTCGCCTTTTCGGATATAGATATTACCATCTATAGTATTCAGATAAACCTTATTACCACCACCATTTATGCGAGCGCTTATATTGTTTGAATTGAAGAAAGGATTCATGAAATTTTGAAATGCATCCCCTTTTCCGCTATCCATCTCTCCTCCAAAAACCAGATCAGTATCAAAACCCGTGTATACATCCCCGTCCATTGTCCGGGCCATGATATCGGCCTTTGTTTCTTTTGGTAAAGTAATATCTATGTCACCATCAACCGTGCTGAAATAGAGTGCACTATCTTTGTTAACCATTTTAAAGGAGATGTTTATATCCCCATCAACCGTGCTTGCAACTGCTTCACCAGTAATATTTTGCGCAGTAATATCTCCATTTACTGTACTGACTTCAATAACCCCGGTAAAATCCCTGATGGTAATATCCCCCTCAATTATCCCATTGGACTGGCCAAACCTATTTGTTATATAAACAGGAGGGTCATTAACATAAGGATTCTTCTGCGTTTTTTGTGCCTCCTTAAAATCATTATCCATATCAATATCAGTGTTAACCTCAATTTCCAGATTATCTTCCTCCTGTTTTCGTTCCATACGTTTTTTGTTCTGGTTTTTGATATTTTGATTTTTTATAACAATTCCGTTCCCAAGTTTCAGGGTTATGCCGTTCGGGACATTGATATCCAGATCAACATCATCAGTCACAGGCCTTGCTATAAAGATTATGTTATCCTTTTTATTATTAATAATGTTGAATCCGCCGCCACGTATCTTTTTCAGCCCTTTTGCCTTTTCATCTGAACTACCCGCCTCATCAAAGATATCTTTACTTGCTGAAACCATGACCTTATTCCCATTATACCCCGTAATATTGAGCTCCCCGTTTCCACCTATCTGCAAAACCCTTTTAGCTGAAAGGTTTCCGAATTCCAGTTCATTGTTATACTGTTTTTCCTTTGCCAGACAGATACTGGCAGTTACCATAAGAAGAATCATAGTCATCTTGATTATCATATTCTTTTTCATTTTTTCCTCCTGGAAGCAAAGGCTATATAAATTGTTTTAAGGCCTTTTTTGCCCTCTCTTTTACATGTATATTTGCCCCAGAGTCATTGATAATATTAATCAGGGCAGAAGAGGCCTCAGGCTCTTTTATGGTTGCAAGAAGGTCGATCAGCGAGACCTGAACCAGAGGAGAAGACTGAAGGTTCAGTGATTTAACAAGCTCACGCCTCACATATTCATTCCCGGTAAAATTGGCCAGGGCATTAACCGCAGCCATCCTTACGTTTACATTTGAATCACTGTTCAGTATTAAAAGTAATGTAGAGTAAAATTCTGTGTCAGCATTTTTCATCTTGCTGGTCATTGTTAACCCACGAATTCTTTCTGTTACCGATGCCTGATCAAGAATGGAACTCATGACTACCTGCTGAAGCTGATTTACATCTATTTTCAGCTGAACTATCTCCTTTTGGGATTCTGTCCTTGAACCTATACTGAACCCTGTTAAAAGACCAATTATAAGCAGGGCCATTGTTGAGGCAAGTTGCATCGCCGGACGGCTGGGCCACAATGATTCCAACCATTTTAAAAATGACGCATACCATTTTTCATCCCTGGTATTTTTTATACCCAGTCCATATGAATCGATCATATTGTCTATGTTTTTCTTAAGCCTATCTGAGACCTTTTCCATCTCCAGGGCATCAAGCCCGAACCACAGGGATTTCATGGTCTCAAGCTCTCTCCGGCACTCTTTACATGAGGAAAGGTGAGCATCTACCTTTTGAGCCTCTTTCGCATCAAGGCTGCCATCCATATATTCGACAAACAGCTCTTTTATATTATTGCATTCCATTTTATTACTCCTCTGCAATATTAACAAACTGGGCCTTTAATTCCTGCATTGCCCTGAATATCCGAACCTTTATTGCCCCGACAGTGCAATCGTATATTTCAGCTATCCGGTTATAGGGTAACCCGGTATATTTGCTTAATATCAGCAATTCCCTGCTATCAGGAGATATCCGTTCAAGCGCCCTGCCAAGATGTTTTTTATCGGTTTTGGATGCGAGGTCATTTTCCGGATTATTGCTGTTTTCATCAGGTTGTTCAGGATTTACCTCCTCATCTGAAGATCTGTTATGCTTAAAGAAATTTACCTTTTCATTTCTGGCAATAGCATACATCCACACCCTGAAGTCTGCACCCTCCTTGAATGTATGCCTGTATTTCAATATCTTATAAAATACGTTCTGCACAAGGTCCTCGCTCCTGAACCGGTCTCTCACCTGTAACTGAAAGTAATTGAATAAACCCTGGGCATGCCTGTCAAAAAGCAACCCCAGTTTATGGACATCACCATCTTTCACGCTCACCATTATTTCATGATCTTCCAGCAATTCAACTCCAGGATATTCTCTATTTTTGTTTATTAATACATCCTCCATAGAAAAAGGTTACACAAACCAATAAAAAGGTCAAAGTAAAGTTAAATGATATAGAAGAGCAATAGATGAGGAATTTTACATTACAGGGTTATGTCGCAAAGATTGATATCTGCTGTTGTTGTATCTATCTTTTCGAATGTCTCTTTGTGGTATTCCTTTTAAATTATTTTCCCCTGCCACAGTTTTTCAAGAAAATCTTCCCAGTGGATAGTATTTATATTCTCATTTTTTGATGCGACCGGGTCCTGGCTGATTAGATAAAGATCTTTATATTTTTCCTCTTCATTAAGTGCCTTGAGCCCTTTATCATCTGAAGGGGTTACACGCTGACTTGATTTAACTTCTATGGCGACATCTTCACCGATTAAAAAATCAACCTCGTTACCATGAGTTGATCTCCTGTATGAAAGAGGAGATTTACTTCTTTTGTAACTTAGATATGCCCTTAACTCCATGCAGATAAATTGCTCAAAACTTTTACCATAAAGATCGGAGTTGCGATCAAGGGACTGGGTTCCGGACAGGGTATGAGTAACCCCTGTATCAAAAAAATAGAATTTTCCTGATTTTATTGCCTTTCTCTTTTTTGATTCTTTATCAGGGTTCATTTACCTGTAGACCTTGGGCCAAACAGAAAAAATGATTTTTAAGTATTTCTTTCAGATCAGGTAATCGTTCTATGGACATTTGACACCTGCATCGCTGTATTTCCGGATTTTCAGCAATACACTAGTTGATTTTCCAAAAGTCAAGGATAGTGTGTGTATAATTATTCTGGGCATTACTAATAAAACAAAGAGCCCCGTCCGGCTTTACACCGGGCTGGGCTCTTGTTTTTTGATCTTAAACGGGCTCTAGATAAACCCTGATTACAGGGCTATATCACCCAGGTTAATATCTTCAAGGGTAGTATCGAGTTTTTTAAATGTCTCTTTCTTCTTACCCGCTACTATCTGAAGGCTGTATTCGCCTTTGCCAAGTCCTTCAAACCAGAAGTCGCCATAATTGTCTGTCTTAATGTTATATGTCTTACCAGTTGCTGCATCGGTAAGGGCACAATCAGCACCTATTATGACTTCCTTAGCCTTCGGGTCATACACTGTTCCGGCTATAAATCTGCCTGGCAGGTTCAGGTAATATACCCTTGGTTTTACCTGTTTCTTCAGTTCAGGCTTCCAGACCTCGGCCTTGGATATCAGCTTCTTGGCCTCATCTTCATCCATGAACTTCAGAGCCCCTGTCGGGCATGCATCCGCACACCTTGGTTCTACCCAGCCGTCATCCAGAAGATGGGCACAACCTGTACATTTCTGTGCAAGGTTGAGGTCATCATTATAGAAGATGGCATCATAAGGACAGACATCCAGGCAGTTTCTGCACCCGGAACACTTTACTGAGTCAATAATAACAAGGCCGTCTTCCCTCTTGTATATGGCGCCTTCAACCGGACAGGCCTCTATACATGGCGCATTGTCGCAATGCATGCACATGTGGGGACGATATGCAACCTTTACCTTTGGCACAGTACCCCTTACCCGCTCGGTAAGTTCCATCCAGAACTGACCAGCATCAGGCTGGGGTTTGGCTATGGGTGACCAGTCATTACCAACATGCTCATCCTTGCACACTATCTGGCAGGCATGGCATCCGTTACACTTTTTAATATCTATTACAAATACTTTTTTTGTCATAACTATTTCCTCCCTTCAACCCAGGCGTCAAACCTAAGACCTGAATCCGGATCATATTCTCTGTTGAAGGCATCAGGGTAGTCGTTCATCCATTTACCCATCTGCTCAGGAGTAACCTTTTCGATATCCACCAGGAATCCGCTTGTGGCCTGGCCTGCGCAGTTCTTTGAAGTAAGCCCTGCCGGTGTAACCGTATTGATGGCGCCTCCTCTATCTAGTTTACCCGGGATGATTGCATCAGCCCTTGCGCCGTGGTCTACAGAAACAACCCCTGGCATTACCCTCTCAAAAACCCTGGCGCCGCAGAGTACGCCGCCTCTTTCGTTAAAGACCTTGACAATATCCCCATCCTTAATCCCTCTTGCCTTGGCATCATTGGGATTAATCCAGCAGGGCTCATACTTATACCCGTCAAAACCCAGAATCTTTCCTGTATATGCCTCTCTTGTCCAGGTTATATCATCACACTGGGCATGAACCCTCCACCTGCCGTGGTTAGACATCAGAAGAAGCGGGTACAGCTTAGCCCTTTCACTTGATATCCTCTCGTCATGGGACTCACTTCTTTCTATCCATTTTGGATATGGCCCGCGCTCCTTGTCATCCGGGAAGTGCTTGGCTATACGCTCTGCATAGAATTCAAGCTTTCCTGATGGTGTCGGTAATGGGTTCTTCACAGGATCCTTGTAGAAATCATAAAGACCTGCCACGTCATCTTCCCAGTCATCGGCAACAGGAAGCACATAATACCCCTTTTCCTCAAACTCATCATAGCTGATATAGTCACCAAAACCCAGACCATAGAATACATCCTTGATCAGGTCAGGGACTGATCTCCCCTCTGTAACTTCCTCATACATATTGAGTTTTTTGGCAATCTCGCATACCGCCTCATAATTGGACAATGCCTCACCAATCGGTGGTATAGCCGGTTTCATGAGTACAAGGCTCTGGAAGCTTTCGCCGTCTCTTACGCATGGGGAGATGTCGTCTGTCTCAACAATGGTCTTTATAGGCAGGATTATATCTGCATAGAGACAGTCATTTTCAAGCCAGGGATGCTGGGCCAGGACAAATTCTATCTTGGGACTTCTTACGGTATCAATAACATCGTTACCGCAGTTCCAGCATGTAATACGACACGGTGTATCTGTCCAGATCATATGAACCTGAGCGCCGCCCTTCTCCTTGGGTATCGGATATGAATATTTTACAAACTGATCTGATGTTGGCACTTCATGACCGCCTGTGCCATAGAAATCTATCTTGCCCTCATTGATAGCCTTTTCTATCATTGTCTTGGGGATCATCTGCTTGCCCCATGCGGTCGGGGTTATACTGTGCGGCTTCAACAATCTGTCGCCGTACTTGGTGCCTTTCAGTCTCTCAAACATACCCATGTGGCTGCCTGTTTTCTTGGAGACAATGTTCCTTGGCATGCCCTGATATGAGATCTGCGCCTGATGAACACCTGGTTTTCCAAGGCCCTGCATTCCGAGAAGAATGCACTCAAGCCTTGCCGGTTCATGTGCCAGCGGGCCTCTTATCATACCACCACCAAAATAGTGGCCTATGGTGCAGACCTTCTTTGCCCAGTCCCTTGCAAGGGCCTTAATGGTCCATTCCGGTACGCCGCACTTCTTTGAGGCCCATTCGGGTGTCTTGGCTTCACCGTCCTCTTCTCCCATGACATATGCCTGTATCTTGTCAAAACCGATTGTATGGGTCTTGATATACTCCTTGTCATATGTACCTTCCTTGATCCACATATAGATGATGGCAAGCTGCAGGGCCGCATCTGTATTGGGCAGAACAGGTATCCACTTGTTTGCATGGATAGCCGCTGCATAGTTCAGGTCAGGGCAGATATAAACCTGCTTAATGCCGATCTCAGACCAGAACCTGACGATGTTGCTCGCATACTGGCCCCTGAAGCCCCATGGCGTTGTCTCAGGGTCACCGCCCCATACCAGAAGAAGCTGGGTGTGTTCTGAGATGTCTTTTACTATGTTGTTAGCAGGATTCATCATGCCTATAAGGCCTGAGCCCCAGACATGTTTTGAACCCCAGTACCAGCCTTCCCATGAGTCAGGGTTCCTGATCTGCTGGGTAAATCCGCCCATCTTGTCAAGCAGCAGGGAGGATGAGCCGTGGGTTGCATTTACAAACATACACTCGCCGTGACCATCACCCTGTATCAGGATGGTACACGGGCCATACTGTTTGTGCAGCCTTCTGATCTCTTTTGCAATGAGATCTGTTGCCTCATCCCATGATATCCTTACAAACTTGCTCTTTCCCCTGTTCTGGGTGTTACGCTCTCCATCCGGATTCCAGTCAACCCTCTTTAACGGGTATTTAATCCTGTTGGGGGAATATACGCGTTTTTTATAGGCAAGGCTGAAAGGTGATGGAAGCGCCTTGTACATGGGCTCAAGTGTCTTCCCGTTTTTGGTGATTTTCCAGGGATTAAAAGTCTTGGGATCATATTTGGCATCAAAATGAAGAGGCCTTATTCTAACGATCCTGTCATTCTTAACATCAATCGCACATGGGGCCGCGCCAAAAATACCTCCACTCAATCCAAGAGCCTTGTATACTGTTTTATCAGCCATACTTGCTAACGGCTCTTTTACCTTTGTTTTTTTTGTCTTTTCTTTTACTTTTCCTACCGACATAGATCCTCCGTTATAATTAATAATTCCAGACTCCCTTTTAAAGGTTGACTATAGCCTAAATAATATTACAGAAAGTAATATTTAAAGCAAAACCCTCAACAACTAACCATATGGGACGCTAACATAGCATATCAGCGCCCTTTTTATTTTTTTATTTTAACGCTATATCACCAAGATTCCTGTCAGTATCTGTGCAGATGGAATCCATGGTTACTGTTTTTTTGCCCTTTTCTATCTTAAGTTTAAACCTGCGATTATCCGGTAGCCCCCTGAACCAGAAATCACCCCATGCATTGGTTTCATCGATTATTGCCTCCCTGGTTTCCAAATCTGTAAGGGTACACTTTGCACCTGCAATAACCTCCTTTTCCTTTGGATCATAGAGAGTGCCTGAAACCCATTTTTTGGGGGTGTTAAGGTAATAGACCCTTGTCTTGAGTTTGACATCAGGTGTAATCGGCTCAGCCTTTGCTATGTATTTTTTAAGGTCTTTTTCTTCACCGAATTTAAGTGCCTCTGTGGGGCAGTTATCAACACACCTAGGGACCTCCCATCCATCATCAAGGAGATGGGCGCACCCTGTGCATTTCTGGGCAATATTAAGCCCGCTGTTCATGAATATGGCGTCATAGGGGCAGACATCCATACAGAGCTTGCAACCGGTGCATTTTTCAGGGTCAATGATTACAAGGCCATCTTCCCTCTTATAGATTGCCCCTGGTTTGCAGGCCTTCATACAGGGTGCATCAGCACAGTGCATGCAGAGCATTGGCACATAGGTTACCATGACCTTGGGCACTGTACCCCTGACAGTCTCCTTTATTCCAAGCCAGAAATGGCCTGTATCAGGCTGAGGTTTTGCATAGGGAGTCCAGTCATTGCCCACATGCTCATCCTTGCAAGCAATCTGGCAGGCATAACAGCCGTTACATACTGAAAGATCAATAACAAATGCCTTCATTATTTTTCTCCTCCCTCTAACCATGCGTTTACACAAAGGCCCGAAGCAGGGTCATACTCCCTTTCAAACGCCTCCGGGTACTCTCTCCTCCACCTGTCCATCTCCTCCATGCTCAATCTTTCTACCTGTACCAGATAGGCGGTCGTGGCCTGGCCTACGGCGTTCCTGGAGGATGTGCCTGAGCCGGATATAGTGTTGATTGCCCCGCCGCGATCTATTTCACCTACTTTAATCATGTCGACCCTTGCACCGTGATCCATATATGCAACATTGGGACGGATCCTTTCTGTAACATAGGCGCCCGCCAGTACTATACCGCGCTCATTAAATACCTTGACTATGTCACCGTGCTTGATCCCTCTTTCTAAAGCCTCAGATGGGTGTATCCAGCAGGGTTCATACATATAGCCGTCCCAGCCCCTGATCTTGCATGTTGGGGCCTCACGGGTCCAGGGGATATCATCCGCCTGTGCATGCACCCTCCACCTGCCGTGGTTACTCATGAGGATAAGCGGGAACATCTTGGCCCGTTCGCTTGAGAGCCTTTCATCATGGGTGGGTCCCTTTTCTATCCATTTTGGCACAGGAGGCCTCTCCCTGTCATGGGGGAAGTTCTTAGCAAGCGCTTCTGAATAGAATTCCAGCTTTCCGGTAGGCGTGGGTAGCGGATTCTTCTCAGGATCATCGTAAAATTTTCTTAAGCCCGGAGAGTCATCCTCCCAGTCGTCTGCCACACTGTAGAGGTAATAACCCTTTTCCCTGAACTCCTTCCATGTGGTGAGTTTATCAAGACGCATGTTTGTAAACATCTCTTTTTTCAGGTCTTCATCTGTCTTGCCGCCTGTCATGGCCTTTTCCATGCCGAGCTTTTTAGCCACCTCAAGAACCACCTCAAAGTTGCTCTTTGATTCACCCACAGGCTCTATGGCCTGGTCACACAGTGCTACATTGGGTATGGATGTACCACCCCTGATGCTCGATACGATATCGCCAACCTCCATATGGGTATTTGAGGGAAGGATTATATCGGAAAAGAGGGTATCATTTTCCATCCATGGATGCTGCGTAACTATGCACTCTATCTTCGGGTTTCTTAATGCAAGCTCTGTCGCATTACCATTATTCCAGCAGGTTGTACGACATGGGGTGTCAGACCAGATCATATGTATTTCTGTGCCCCCCTCCTTCTTTGGAAGGGGATATACATATTTTTTAAACTGATCAGTTGTATCCACCTCGATTGCGCCAGAACCATAAAATGTCATGGGCTCATTTGCTTCGATCGCGTCATGAATATAGGTCTTTGGTATAAGTTGTTTCTGCCATGCATTGATTGTTGTAAGGCTCGGGGTCCTTAATCTATCCGCAAGGTCAGGATTCCAAAAAAAGGTGCCTGATAGACCGTTTGACCTTGGAAGTCCGAAATAGGTAATCTGATGATGATGCCTGCCTGGTCCGCCAAGACCCTGCATCCCTAAGAGACATACCTCAAGCCGCCCTGGCTCATGGCTGAATGGCCCCCTGACATAACCACCCCCAAAATAATGGGCAATAGATGTAACCTTGCGGGCAAACTGTCTTGCCAGTGCCTTGATTGTCCATTCAGGCACACCGCATTTTTTAGATGCCCATTCAGGTGTCTTGGGCACATCATCCTCTTCTTCGCCCATAACATAGGCCTTGAACTTGTCAAAACCTACTACGTGTGTCTTCACATATTCCTTGTTGTATGTGCCTTCCTTGATCCATGTATAGGCTATTGCGAGCTGAAGAGCGGCATCGGTATTGGGAAGTACAGGTATCCATTTATCAGCATGAACAGCGCATCCATAGTTTACATCCGGGCATATATAGACCTGATCTATACCGGCATCTTTCCAGAAATAGGTAAGGCGGCTTGGCATCTGCCCTGTAAAGCCCCATGGTGTGGTCTCAGGGTCACAGCCCCAGAAGAGCACCATTTCAGCATGTTCTGTTGTATCCTTTACAATATTTCCTGCCGGGAACATACCACCCTGAATACCCTGGCCCCATACATGTTTGGAACCCCAGTACCAGCCTTCCCATGAATCAGGATTTCTTACCTGCTGTGTAAAACCACCCATCTTGTCTAGGAGTGACCCGGAATGACCGTGTGGGGTGTGTATGGTCATGCACTCACCGTGGCCATCACCCTGAACCAGTATCCCGTATGGGCCATACGCCTTATGGATTCTTTTGATTTCTTTTGCTAATATATCAGTGGCTTCATCCCATGTTATCCTAACATATTTGCTTTTACCCCTGTTCTGGGGGTTCCTTTCACCATCAGGGTCCCAGTCCACCCTTTTCATGGGGAATTTTATTCTGTTTGGAGAGTATACACGTTTTTTATAGGCCAGGGAAAAAGGGCCGGGGAGGGATTTCCATGGCTGTTCAAAGACCTTGCCGTTTCTTTCCATCTTCCATGTCTTAATATCCTCTTTTTTATATTTCCAGTCGTAATGGAAGGGTCTGACTCTTACGATCTTGCCATCCTTGACATCGACCAATCCCTCACTACTGCCCCCTAGAAGCCCACCCAGACCCAGGGCCCTAATAACTGTTTTATCCTTAGTCTTCCGGGATGCCATTGAAACCTCCTTACTAAGTTGTTATGTTAAGGCATGTTCTATCTATACTACTAAAACTATCTATTTTGCAACTACACTTTTAAACAGAAACTGGTTCTTTTATCAAAAAAACCCTGTCCTGTTCACAATATGGCGAACAGGAACAGAGTTCTTAAATAAAAAGAACCAGTATTTAAATCTTTTACTAACCCTTTTCTGTCAGTGCAGTTTTACCTCCACCCAATTGCTGCACAGTCCCGTATTCCTCTGTCTTAAAGACATTTTCCTGAAGATCCTCCTCTTTACATGGATAGATCTTGCAGAGCAGACATGTGAGGTCCGGTGAACCGTACATGGGGTCAAGGTGGTCATTGCTTGTCAGCACGTTCGGGTTTGATATAAAAACCCCGTGATATGTCTCTGGCGGCTCTTCCGGATAAAAGCAATTGGCCGTTGCCATCAGAACACCCTCAAGTATGCCAGGAAACACGCGGCATTTCTGCCTTATTTTTCCTCTTCGAGATTCGATCCACATCCAGTCGCCGTCTTTGATCCCATACTTTTTGGCTGTATTTGGATGAATCTGAGCTGTAGGATATTCCATAAAACTTCTGAGCCATGGGATATTCCTGTACTGGCCTAGAAAATAGAATGGCTGTCTGTAACCGCTTGTCATTACAATCGGGTATTCCTTAAATACGTCAGGGGTTGAAACGGGACTTTCACCTGGTTCACGATACAGTGGAAGGGGATCATAACCGAGCTCTTCAAGTTTATTTGAGTGAAACTCGAATTTTCCTGTTGGTGTTGGAAACCCACCTCCCTTTTTCCAGTAATCGGTCTTATATTTATAGTAAACCTGATCCTTGCCCCAGCAACCGCTGACAAGCTGTTCACTGAACTTTTTCCAGTTCATTCCCTGTCCTTTTTTAACCTGATAATCCAGACAGTCTTCAACAGTATCAAACCAGAGTTCCGGAACTATACGTTTCCCTATCTCATTAAATATCCATATATTTGATTTTGCCTCTCCGGGTGGCTCTACCACTTTATTGTGCGCCTCGATCATGAATCTGGGATGCATATCATAAACATCATCCATTTCAAGGAAGTGGGCCGATGGCAGGACAATGTCAGCCGCCTGGGCCATAGGTCCCATAAACTGATCACAGTGCACCATGAACTCAACCTTTTCTATGGCCTGTACCACCTCCTTTGTATTGGCCATATGCACAATCTGCTGACCTCCTACACTCAGCCATACCTTTATCGGGGCATCGCCGGAGAGAATAGCCTTAACCATGGTATCAGGGTTGCATGTCCTGGCTGCACCCATCTTGAATTTGTCGATACCTATAATATGGCTTTTCATCTCATCAGTTAAGGGGAGTTCAAGGAAAAAGTCCTCTATAAGACCTGTTTCCGGGAGCACCCAGCTTATCATGCTGCCGGGGCGTTCAATATTGCCACAAAGCCCCATCAGACATGTGATGGCCCTTATTGTATAGCCGCAGTTGGCCTGGCGTTCAATAGAACTCCCAACCTGTATACAGCCGGGTGTATCAATGGCAAACATCCTTGCAGCCTGTATGATCTTTTCCTTTGGCACCCATGTGATCTCAGAGGCGCGTTCCGGGGTCATAGGCATGACCCTCTCCTTTAATTCCTCAAAGCCGTATGTCCAGTTGTCTACAAATTCCTTGTCCCAGAGCCCTTCGTTGATGATAACATTCATCATGGCAAGGGCAAGGGCGCTGTCTGTGCCGGGCCTTGGCTGAAGATGAAGTGTGGCCCTGGAGGCATAGGCAGTCTGCCTCGGATCAATAATGATCAGGTTTTTACAGTAATCAAGGGACTGTATAAACCAGTTGCACATCTCAGAGTCTGCGCTGGATATTTCAAGCTGTTTAGCCCACATGATCTGGGTTTTGGGGAACTCTCCGCCCCATCCATGATAATCGCAGTAGAGCCTTCCATACCCTGTTACCAGGCCGAAAAGCCCAAGCCTGGGGCTGTGGCACACATAACCCGGCGTAATAATATTTGCTGTTTTGAGGGATCTGGCAAGTCTGTGGGTATACCTGTTATAACCCCTTCCGGTGCCCTGTGATATTGCTATTGTCTGAGGCCCGAAATCCTTTATCGCCGATTTCATTTTCTCTTCGATTGTATCAAGGGCCTCATCCCATGAAATTCTTTCCCATTTTCCGGACCCCTTGGGGCCGCTTCTTTTTATGGGATATTTTAACCTGTATGGATTATCGATATGCTGTATAGTTGACAGCCCTTTTGCGCACATGGTGCCCCTGGTTAATGAATCCGGGTTACCTTCAATGTGAACAATAACACCATCTTCTGTTGTGACCTTTACACCGCAACCGCCATGACAGCCTATGCAGGTGGTATAATGTACTTTTCTTTCGCCCATTTAATTCTCCTTTATATTTCCGGCCTTAGAAGACTAAGCTCTTCGGCAGTATGGGTTTATATATTCCTACCTTGAGTATACAGTATTTAAGCGCAAAGGCGCCTGCTGTATGCCCTATAATAGCAGCGACAAGAAGTATGGTTGTCACATCTCCTGTAAACATGCTTATAAAAGATATTGCAAGCGGCATGATAATACCGAAAAGAACGATTCCTAGCCAGAAAATGATTGCGACTCGCCCTACCAGAAGCTCCTTAACAGACAATTCCGCCGTTGAAGACTGATATGATGCATTCATAAGATAGGTTCCAAGAAGCACTGCATTTACCCCCAGTACGATCCTGCTTGCGTATTCAAGGTTATGAAAATACTCGGGGCCATACACGCCGACACCGCCGGCCAAAAGCCCGATTCCCATTACAAGTGCAAGACCGTCAGCTATACCTGCATTCAATATCACAATGGGAAGGATGCCCGTGTTCCAGAATGGAACGCTTTTGCAGTAGCTCATCATGAATCCGCAGTATATACCGGTGAGTATTACAAAGAACCCGGCAACTACCTTCAGGATAACATCTGCGAAATAAACCATATTATGGGCCTGACCGCTTGCCAGGAAGTCAGAACCAAGTATATATGAAGTAATGAGCTGGGCGAAACCAAACATGCTGAAAAGCACTGTAAATACCACGCCCCTTGCTATCCATGATGTCCGCCAGGCACCTGAAAATGGGGGCATTGTCCTCCAGAACCGCAAGGGTTTGCCTAGATATATAAGATGAAGGGGAAGCTTTAAGAGCATTACAATAAGATACCCTGCAAGGGCACCCCACCAGCTATCAACAAATATCGCAATAAGGTAAAGACCAGTACCAAGTGCAGAAAAGACCTCTGATAGCCAAACAAGAATACCCTGTTTTTCAATCCACTCTTTCTGCTGCATGGGTTTAACCATCCATTCGTGGGTTATCATCCATTGACGAGAAGTTTGATATCGCATATATCCCTCCCTTATCCTTAAGCTAAACCGTCAAAACGCTTTTTAGCGTCTGAATCTACTGAACTAAGGTGCTGCATGTTACTTCCTGTCTGTGCATGCAGAGGGGCCTTGTTCGACTCCTTGCCACCGATCCTGCCATCAACATAATAAACCGAAGGTTCTGTACCGTATTCAGGCTGAAGGGTAAAACCTTTACGATCCCTGATAAGTACAGAAACATTACTGTCCGGGTCATCAAGGTTGCCAAATGTCATGGCGCGTGCCTGGCAGATGTTAACACAGGCAGGTGTGGCATCCCGGTCTTTTCCGGGTATAAGTCCCTTCTCCATACCCGCATCTATGCGCTCTACACAGAAATTACATTTTTCTGTTGTACCTACCTGGTGCGGATAGAGTTTTTTACCCTTCTTTTCAAAACCGGTAAGTTCATAGCCCGGGAAATAACCGGGGTCCTTTTCCTTTGACAGGAAATTACGGTTCTGGTACGGGCACGCAATAACGCAATAGCGGCAACCTATGCATTTATTGGGATCAATCACAACTATCCCATCCGGCCTCTGTGTTGTTGCCTCTGTCGGGCAAACCTTTACACACGGGGCATCCTTGCACTGATTACACCTTACAGGAAAGGTGGTCAGTTCAGGTTTTCCACCGGCATCTGTCTCAAGGGCCAAAAGCCTCGGCCATGTGACATGTAAAGGAAGGAAGTGTTCAATCCTGCATGCTGCCACGCAAGCATGGCATCTGGTGCATTTTGTTAGGTCTATAACCATTCCCCATCTCATAATTTTCTCTCCTTTTCCGATATGCAATATGCCAGTATGCCACAAAGAGGCATTATGCTGGCTACAAGTTTCACATGCAGAAATACAACCATGTAAAACCTTTTATTTACAAGTCCACTTAAAAGGGCAATACAAAACCGAAAAACAAAAGACAATAAGATTACAAAGTGCCCTAACAAGTCGGCAAATTATACTTACAGGTATATCCATTGTCAATTGTTAAATGTAAAAACGTATTACATTTTCATGTTTATATTTTAACTTAATTTAAATTATATTAGTCAAATCGTATTCAATTTATTTAATATTTTTTCAACAGAAAAATTTGATTTGAAGACTTTATTAAGACCTTAAATCAAAAAAAAGTCATTTAAGGTTTCAGAGGCAAAACTAAAAAGGCATCAAAATTGACATTAAAAAGGCAGTAATGTAGCTGCCTGACGCTATTTTTATGGGTTGGAATTACATATTTAAAAGGGTAAATTAAATCAGGCATTCCCTTCAATATCGGCCTTTTCATCCAGGCGGTTCATTATTATATCCTTCATCTGTTCGCCAATCTTTCTTGTTTCATCATTCTTTTCTGACTTTTTCGAGAACATATCAAGAAGCCCGGACAGGTAATTATCCATCATATCCCTTACATCGCCATGAGACTTGCCGGATTTACTGGCAGATTTGAGTATGCTGTCAAGGGCGTGATCAAGTTTGGCCCACTCGCTGCGGCCCTTTTTTCCTTCACCCTTAGACTCAACAGCCTCTGATACAATAGCCTGTGTCTGTTCATAACTCATGGATTCCTCAAACTTGATGCTCGCATCAAGACTTGAAAGGGAATCAAGGCTTAAAAATTCCTTCGCAAGTTTACCAAGGTCATCCATACTGACTGAGGATGTCTTTTCCATTAGGGCTTCTATCGTCTTTACTGCTGAGAGGACATCTTCATACTCTTCACTATCCAGCTCACCCGTAATGGAAAGAGAAAGGGTGCTCTCAAGTGTGCTTGCATATTCATAACCCTCTGCCTTTACTGATGCAGACCCTGAACGTAAAAGCCCGCTGTATGTGGTATAGCTCGTTTCAAGGTTGTTTGAAGATGATATGGTCACCCTGTCACCATCATCTGTAACAATGGTGATATCCGCACTATTAGTTTTTGAGTAATTCCCCTGTGCATAGTTAAACTGACCGGTGGAATAGCCGTCAAAACCATACTTGTTATAGTTATTATTTGTTAAACCATATGCAGTGTTCATAATGAATCCTCCTCCCCAGGCAGATCCTCTTTATATAGTATACTTATCGGCCAGAGGGATTAAATCTTTAATTGATAATCAGGCAATAGCCGATAAACCGGAGTGCAGCGGATATTGTATTGGGAGCCAATGTCTGATGAGATTTTTGGCTTAATAATAAAATTTGACATGCCGAATAATATGTATATTTTAGCCCTATAATTTTAAGGATCTATTAACCGGAAGGAGGCAATAATGCTAAAAGTAACAGGAACCGCAAATGAAAAGATTGCAGATTTTCTAAAGGCCCAGAAAGACCCTTCATATATAAGGTTATTTCTGTCAGAGGGCGGGTGATCAGGCCCGTCGATTGGAATGGCTCTGGATGAGCCAGCGGAAAATGATGAGATCATCAAGGATAACGGCGTTACATACCTGATAGATAAAACCCTTCTTGAACAGGCAAAGCCCATAAATGTGGATTTTGTGGACGGCCCAAGAGGTTCAGGTTTTTCAATAACCTCAAACCTGCCAAAAGGTGAATCTTGCGGCAGCTGCACAAGCTGCTAAGCTTGTCTCAGTAACAAAAAGCCTCAATGTTTCTTAAAAGAAGATTGAGGCTTTTTGTTAAACTTTTTAATATACTTTAGGAAGTAACCCTTTTTACTTTAGCTGAGAGCTGATCCGCCGTCGCTGAAGCTATGGCGGGACAGGCAGCTGAAAACTTATATCAAAATGCCCCAAGCTGGCAGGGTTTTATCTTTATACCCAGTTTTTCACAGGCCGAAGATACATGCATCTTTGGTATATTAAACGCTTTTGCTATCTCCCATGCAGAGGCGCATGTAAGCCTTTCATCCTTATTTAGTTTCCCCCTGATTGCCTTTTCCAGCTCATCAATGACTATTTCCATTGGCTTAACAGCCTTTTTCTCAGGCTCATAACCGAATATCCCCATCTGACACCGGACAATGCAGATTTCAAGCCTGTCTATAGTAAAACCCACCTCGCCCGGGGTTGTACCGCAGACATCTGCTATTTTAAAGGCGGCAGCGCAGGTGATCTTTTTATCCTTTGCCTTATCTTCAACCGCCTTTGCTATAGCGGGGTCTATCTTTTTTTCTATGGGGTGTTTTTTTGAGTAATGCCCTCTGTCTTGCTCTGTCATTTCTTAATCCTTAAAACTAAAACTTACCTTGCAGCTGCAGCCTTTAACACATCCAGATCAGGCGTTACCAGATCCCATTTCTTTACTATCAGGCCCTCATTTACTAGGATAATCCTGGGTATCTCGCCATCACCAAGAAGCCGCCAGTAGTCATCATCCTTTATCTGGTAGATCTCAAAGGCAGGTTCAAATTCAAAGATAAAATCGTCTCGCTGTTCTTTATTGTTCATTACAAAAGAGATAACATCTGGCAATTCACTGTCCTCTGCAATCTTATCGAGGTTTTCCATCTCTTCCTTGCAATGGGGGCAGTCGGTAGCCATAATTATTATGATGTGTTTTCCACTGGACAGGTCCTTTTCCGGAAAATCCAACACAAATGGTTCAAACCCCTCTTTGGCAGGCCCGGTAAGGGCGCTCGTTATACGATCTATAACCGGCCCTGCAATAATGGGCAAAGAGAGCCCTGCAAAAAAAGCGATGGCAACGAAAAACTCCTTCAGAAAATGGGGCCATTTTTTAAAGGACCTGTTCCATTTCCAGGCAATTACTACAAAACAGAGGATCACTAAATCCTCAAGCATGGCCTCCTGTGGTGTCCGCTCCACCCATGATCCGAAACAGCC
>JAFGFM010000113.1 GCA_016931115.1 Deltaproteobacteria bacterium
CCCTGCCATGGCACAACAGGCTGCGGCTCTTTCCATCGCAGCTCGCCCACAGGAGGTGCCGCAAATGGAATCCCCTTATAGCTTGTAACCCCATTTGTCGGGGTCTCCACACCTGCAACCTGACCACCCTCGATGTTCAATACTGGGTTTGATTTACTGCATGAGACAAAAACTAATAATAGACATACAAGCAGAAATATAAATAATGTTTTCATAATCTGATCTCCTGATTTAAAAATAATATAGGCTATTTAGTATATGGATATACTAAAGTTAATTTTTATTATCAAATACTAAAATTATAGTCTTTAATATCTGCTTGTTATAATATGGGTCGCAGTATGATATTTAATATTATTAACTAAAGGAAAGGAGGGATCATGAAAAGGAATAAAACCAGTTTTATTATCACCCTGATGGCAATCCTGGCAATGCTATGCTCATGCGGTAGTCAGCCATCTGAAAAGAGCGCAATGGATATAAAACCTGCCGTATCTTCAGGGGTTACGTTGACAGTGCTGAATCCCCAGGGTGATGTAAAAAAAGAGAGGGTTCTGGCCCCCCGGCTTGAGACCCTGGAAGGCAAGAAGGTAGCCATGTGGTTAACAGCTACCCCGGACCAGATCTATGCGGGAAAAGGCGCAGAACTCTACGATTTACTTGAGAAAATGCTCAAAGAAAAATACAGCGGAATTCAGATCGTCCGGTATGCAGATTTACCGATGAAATTTATGCCGGAAAATGAAGTGGTTGATGCGATTATTAAGACTCAACCCGATGCTGTGGTTGCCGGCTTTGGCGGGTGATGAGGATGCGTTGGTGCGATGGGTTCCATCGCCATTACTCTTGAAGAAAAAGGCATCCCAACAGTAGCTCTTTACAATGAGCGTCATGAAGCACGCTTTATGGGTGTGGTGCTCGGTAAGGGGTACATAGACTATCCTGCCATCAACTTTAATGAATATGATACTTTTACATCCGATGGTATCAAAGCCCTGGCGCCTGAGGCCTTTGAGTTTATGATTAAAGGACTCACCAGATGGAAACCTGAATATATGGTTTTAAAGGACGATAAATGGGTCCCTGCAGAAAAAGAATTTTCATACACTGCTGCAACTCATCAGGAGACGCTGGATATTTTTAACAAGTCATACCTGAAGATGGGCTGGGGTGACAGTTTGCCGCTTGTTCCACCAACAAAGGCGCGTGTGGATGCCATGCTGAAAGGCTCTCCTCTGCCAGCACAAACAATTATCGGCACATGGGGGCCATCCAATGCAGAGTTTACTGTGGGAAAGATTGCCATTGTATCGGTCATGGCAGGCGCCAGACCTGAATATATGCCGGTGATAATCGCTGCGCTAAAGGCCATCACCTCGGTAAAATGGGACAGCTACTGGCAGACACAGCGGGCGACCGTTCCGTTTATTATAGTAAACGGTCCATATGCAAAGGAGATAGGAATCAACTCATCCTCAAATGCCTTTGGTCCAAATCCCAGGTATCCTGCCAACGGCGCAATAGGCCGGGCCGTAAACCTTTCCCTGTCCGTTATCCCAGGAAATGGAAGAGGTATTAATCCATCCAATCTGGCAGGCAATCCGGCAACCTATGCAGGTATTGTAATTGCTGAGGCCGAAGGTGTGATGTCCCTTGGACAGGGTTGGGAACCGCTTTGTGTTCAGATGGGTTATTCTTCAGACACAAACATGGTAACAGTTCTTGGTATTGATCAGATGGATATGAGCATGACCGGATCGATTGCAAATGTTGCCGCTGCTGTTAACCCTAACAAGGATATCTGGCCCCAAAGCAAGGATCAGTGGGAAAAGCAGTATGCAGGAGCGCTTGTAGTAACTGAAATGCAAATGGTGACATCCGGGCTCATGGGTAATGCAACAAAGGCCGGTTATGCAAAAGAACTCTGGGACCTTGCCCGTATCCCTGTAGATAAATTCAAAGAGCTGGTTTTAAAAAATGAATTCGGAGCTTCTCAGGAGCCAGGTGAATTTGTCAGGATGTTACTGGCTGAACAGGATGTTATTAAAAAGGGGGTGCCCATGGCGGCAGCACCGGAAAATTTTCTGGTGGTCGTTACCGGAGGGCATTGAGTCTGAGCGCCCTTTTCGTGGCTCGGTGCGAGCCGCTGGATGAGTGTCCCGGTTTCAGTGAAGATTGAACTACCCTGATTTTTAAATCAGCATTTATGAAACCTTTGAGCCCTGGAGGAAGATTAAAACCTTCAGGGCTCACATTTTTTTAATTTTACAGGAACCTATAGTTTTTGAAAATATTGTTTAACATGTCACCCCGATGGGGCTGATAAAAAATGACGCACATAATACTATTATTAACATACCGCACCTACAGTGCTGTTATCGCTTCTCTATGCAGTGACACATAAATGATAGATAATATTTCACATCTGCATTGTTATTAGATGACATGATTACAAATATTTTATTTAACTCCATAGGGGTGATATCTTAATAGAAAACAGATTATCAAACAAAACAAAGCCCCATAGGGGCGACATGTTATAGAACGAACGTTATCTAATTTATCAGGTTTCCCACTTCATCAATTGGTTTCCCATCTACATTGAGTCTCTGCTTGCTGCCTGGTTTGAATTTACTGTATTGCCCGCACAGAGTGATGTCCTGGAAGATAATCGGTTTTTCCTTATTGTAAATTTCAACAAACCTGAGCGGGCAATGAAGCATCTTAGCCTTCACATATATAATGGTAGACTCATCTATAATGATCTTTTCCAGGCTTTCCATTTCATGACCCATATAGAGTTCAACTACCCCGCCCAGCTCACCCCTGTTTAAGGGGTCTGATCCGCAGAAAAACAAAAACTGATCATAATCGTGATAAAAGGTTTCCGCTTCCATGGTAAAGGGGTCTGTAATAAGCCATGAGGCAATGTTGAAATTGCTCTCTTTATTCTGATTTATGTACAGTATGGAAGGGTTATTGGGGGCAGTCCCAAAAAGGTTATCAGGAGGAGTTACAACAGCGCTTTTAAATACATATTTATCAAGATCAATATTCTTTGACATAAAAAGCCCTCCAAAAAATTCCTGATTATATTTGAGTGTAAAGCCGGGTCTGCCCCTTTAACTTAACCCTGCATCACATAAAAAATCACTTCACGCTTTCATAGAAAGTAAGTGATACACCGCCGGAACCCATTCCCGGAGGCGAACTCAGGTACAGCCCATTGTTCAGATATGCATATTTGCTGTCCACCCTCGCCTCAAATGTCGGCGCCAGTTTTCCGAACCCTCCGGCATTACGTACAATGATCACTTCTCCGTCGCTTGTCTGCCACAAATAGCGCGCATCGATCGTAGCCGGATTTGAGAGGTTCTGGTAGTCTGCTCCAGCAGCCAGTACCTTTCCCTCAATCTTTCCGCTGACCGTCCCGCCTGTGATGGGAATGATGTTTCTGTTACTCTTACCAGTTGCTCCTACCGACTGGCTCGGACTCAGTGTCACATTCTCTTTGATCAATAGATCACCCTGTTTCTCATCCATCGACGCCCTGCGGTAGTCCCAGGATTGATCCATGAAGCCCGACGGTTTTGTAACCCCGATTGAGTTTGTCGCATCCGGTTTCACTGTCACTCCCGAAACGTCAAACACCATTATCTTCATGGTCCCGGCCTTGAGGTCCAGCTCCCGTCTCCCCGCATACTTTCCTGTGTTGAGCCAGTTATACTCTCCAGCGCTCGGCGCCTCAAATTCCGGCACTAATCTTACATCGCCGCGATCCGCAGCAGTACCGGCTATCCTCAGGTAGATGTACTTCCCATCATCGGTCTGCAATACGAATATCTCTTCAACCTCCATTGCACCGTTTGAAAAACTCAGTTGAAAATCCAGCCCACCGAACATCACTGAGCCCTTTATCTTCTCCCCGGATATCGTGCCGCCCTTAACGACATAAACCTCCCGGTCTCCATACTGAGTCCTGCCCAAATTGTAGGCCTGATCAATTTTCATATCAGCCACCAGCACAGGTTCTCCCAGTTCCGGTAGCGGTATGCCATCTACCATCCCGCATTGCCACGACTTATGTGGAATCAGTATCTTTTCTATAACTATGTCCGGCCCTTTGCCCTGCATCGCCCCTGCCTGAGCTTTCACACCGCTCTGCGGATAATTAATAACCGTTTTCCAGGCCAGTTCCTGAAGGATGCGATTGAACTTTTCTTCCCGATATTCCGGCTTGCCGGAATTTTTCAGTATGCCAGGAACCGGGAGCCCAACCGGGCTTACGCCGTACATGACTGCAAAATGCAGATAGGCGTTCAGTGCAATTACTGGTTCGGTCGGGTGTCCGATAACATCTCTGAATACCTCTCCCTGGTCAGTCATGCCTGGCATCTCTTTATTATAAATCATTACCCTTAAAGCATTGTGGGCCTGGGCAGTCGGAATAAGATAAACAACGGTCCTGCCTGCTTCCCGGTTCAGCTTCATGGCCAGTTCTTCGGCTGACCTGTTGTTTTTGATATTGATTTTGGCAATCTCCTCAGGGGTTTTGTTGTAATCCTGTTTGCCCCCGAACATGCCTCCACCAAAACCTCCGGGCCCGCCTGCTCCTTTAGGCGCAGGTTTACCTGCCGGAGGTCCGCCTGGAGGAGCACCTGGAGCACCGCCTCCGGGGCCTTTTCCGAACATGCCTCCCATCATGCTTTCCATATCATTGTTATCCACCAGACCCATTCCGGGCCATGATATCTGGATATAAAACTTTGTATTCGGGTTGTGCTCCAGACCCAGTTTGACAAAGTTGTCAATGCCAGGATCCGGTATCCCGATAGGAGACATTACAAAAGCGTCGACATTGCCCTCCTTAAGTGCCTTTTTTGCCTGATTCTGATCGTCCGGCATATCCCAGTGCTGTGATGTGCGTGACACACCGAGGCGCTGGATGCCCAGAACTTTGTGGTCTTTGATACCGTAGAAGCCTGCAATCTCGGTCAGCACGGGGGGCATATCCCACATAAGACTGTGGGAGGCATAGAAGGTGCTCTTTCCATCAGGAACCTTTCCGGTTTGAGCCAGACATGTTCCTGAAACTAAAATTATAGCTAATGTGGCAAGTAATAATATCTTTTTCAATCTTGAACCTCCAGGACAGTTAGGAGTAAACCCTGGTAATAAATACTGTTTACCAGATTATTTTAAGGAAGCTTCTTCTTTTCATAGGTCCACCCTTCACGGCTGCATAGACCGCAGTCCGCGCCTGTGAACATCTTTGCGTCTTCTTCGTTTCCTTTCAACTGCCATTTTAACCAGGCACCGGCAACTACTCCAAACTCACCGCCATTCGGCTCACTGTAGGTGCCACCATGCCCAACTTTTTCGAGATTGGCTATGGCAACAGGAACCTTGTCTATCTTCGCGTAATCATCAATGGCCTGCGGATAGGCGATATCAGTCTCACCACCAATGATATAAATAGTGGGCGAGTGCAGTTTTGCAAGAACCTCTTTACCGATTTCCGGCATTCCCATAAGCGGGGCACCTGCGCCTTGTTTTGGAGCCCCCATCTTTGGCATTCCTTCTTTCGGAGCTCCCATCTTAGGCATCCCTTCCTTGGGTAGAGCCATTTTAGGCCTTCCGCCAGGGCCGAAAAGGCCGCTGTTCATGACCATGAGTGTCTTAACGCGGGGATCAGATGCCACTTCCAGGGCCTGCAGTCCACCACAGCTCATGCCGGCCACTGCAAATTTCGATGGATCCAGTTTCCCATAGAATTTACTCTCTGCGCGATTGTTCTCAGCCGTTGCCCAATCAATGGCTTCAATCATCTGGGCGGATTTAGTGCCGCTGCCCATCCCCATCATGCCGCCGCCTTCAGTTTTGGATTCGGCAACATAGGGGCCAAGGGCCAGAACAAGGAAACCATGTGATGCCACCTCAGCAAGGAAGTTGGCGTGCATCCGAGATGAACTGGAGCACCCTCCATTGCCCCACGCCAGCACCGGCATAGGATTCGATTTACTGAACGGGCTCAAGTCCTTTGGCCGATAGATTGTATGATTGGGTAAACCAGCGTCTCCCTCTACGATTGCCGCTGCGTAAGGGCCTGAACCTTCTGTCATCGGCCCCATTTTAGGCATACCGCCGCCGGGCTGAGCAAACATATTCGTTGCAATTAGACTAAATGCGCATACCAATAAACTGATCATTCGAAGCATTTTCTTTTCCTCCTGTTTATTCGTTATTATAAAATGAAGTATATGGAGCTATGTTTGGTATGTCAATATACTTTTCTTGACCTTTGAAGGTGTAACCGAGAAATATGATCATCTATAGACTTTCGCATCACGACTCGATAAAACTGATGCTGTTTTCAGGGACATGGAATCAGGTTTCTATCCCGATGAAGTGCCTAAATAATTCACAACAAATAAAAAAGCCTTCATCCGGGTAATTAACCCGTACGAAGGCTTTTTAAGTGAAATATGTTTTCCGGAGTCTTGTATTCCTTCAGAGTTCTGATTTCAAAAACCCCTTGAACCCTCGAAACCTGGAACCCTTGAACCCCTTCTTCCTGCTAATTCACAGCATCTTTCAATGCCTTACCGGCTAAAAACTTGGGAGAATTCTTTGCCTTGATCTTGATTGCTTCCCCGGTCTTAGGGTTGCGGCCTGTACGGGCCTTCATTTTTGTTACCTTAAAAGTACCAAAACCAACCAGTGTAACAGTCCCCTTCTTTTTAAGTGTTTTGGTGATGGTATCAAAAATACAATCCAACGCTGCCTGTGCCTCTTTCTTTGTGTTTACAACCTTTGCCACTTCATTAATCAAATCACCTTTGTTCATATTCTACGCTCCTTTTAAAATTGTTTATAAAGCTGATGGGGAATTATGAATATTTATCGATAAATTTCAAGAGCAAACTGACGAATAATACACTTTTTTTATCCTCGATGTACCTTTAACTTAAAAGTGATTAAATAACCCTGTTAAAAAACCTTTTGCCCTTTTATTTGTTCCACCCCCTTCACCTATTCTTTTTTATGTTGATACCAGTCCTCATTGCCATAAAGTTTTTCAGCACACTCAGGGCATATCCCATGACTGATTAAAGCCTCTGAATGTTCTGATATATATTTTTCAATCTGGCCCCAATAACCCTGATCATCCCTCACCTTTTTGCATTTTGCACATATTGGAATAAAACCTTTGAGCGTTTTTACATTTTCCATTGCTTCACGCAGCTCGGCGATGAGTTTATTATTCTCATTTTCTGCTATCTTCTGACTGGTGATATCCCTTGCGACCAGCACATAACCGGCTTTTTCCCCATCCTTTTCGTACAGCACTGAAACAGAGATGTTTACCGGTATCATCTCCGAATTCTTTGTAATAAGGGCATCTTCAACATGTCTCACGATATAATGATCAACAGTTTTTTTATTATCATTATCAACTGCTGAAGCATCCAGCCTGTCGAATAATAAATGAAGCCCATTTCCTGAAAACAATTTATTTATGTTATTATCGATTATCTCCTCATGCTGATAGGAGGATAATTTAAGCACGGCATTATTATATGAAACGATTTTCCTTTTCCGGTCAATAATCAGAAGCATATCGGATATTGTCTCAACAATATTATTTACAGCGGTTGCAGGGTTCAGATCAAGAAGACCAAACTTCCAGACAGCATATCCAAGAAGCAACTCCAGCAGCATTGTAAAAAATGAGGGCACCCTTGGGACATCGAATCCGGTAAGGGGTTTAACAAAGTATATGGCGCTTCCCATAACCGTTGGCAGAAAAAAGCCGAGTGATATATAGGCCAACTGCTTTTTCTTTTTTTTATCCCCTGTTTTAAAATAGTAGATTAATGGAATAATAAAGCTCAAGAGCCCAAAAATAGATATCCACAGGTTGACCATAGACAGAAAAGGCGACTGTACATTATATACAACTTCATTTCCCCATTGGCCTTTTACAATATCTATTATGGCTCCACCTGTAAAAAGTATGTACAGGTAAAACATAATATTGGGGATATAGACAATCCCAAGGAACCATTTTTTTCTGATAATCCCTATGCCGGTTAGAGCAAACACAAAATGTAAAGCCACACTTACAGCAAGGCCCGGCAAAATATTTGTTTTTGCCCAGAAGAGTGTGTATGCGGGTTCTGCCGATTGTATGAACAGAAACTCACTCAATGCCATCCATGCGTTGACAAGGCACAGAGCAAGAAATAGTTTATGCTCCATTTTTTTACTGCTTTGATAATAGACAAGGAAACCAATAAGGAGGCATACAACAAAGGCAACGAAAGAAATGGTTAATGGCAGTATCATATACAACTCCTTCAGGTTACAGGTTCAGACTAGCAGAACCGGAGAATCAGGTCAACTTGGTAAAGGAGAAAAGAGTCGGGTCATTCGTGTAGCCCTTTCTCCTGTGCCAGATTATGACTTTATCTTTAGCGAAGGGTGAACAGGAGGTCTCGCAAAGATTACCAAAAAGAGGCCAACAGCCAGCAGCGCAATGGACATTTGAAATGCAGGCAAATAACTGCCGGTGGTATCCCTTATATACCCTGCTGCCGGGGCGCTGAATGCGGAAAGCAATGTCGTAAATGGCATTGTATACCCCATTATTTTAGGAAACTCTGTTCTGCCAAAGTAATCAGGAATCAGATTTCCCATGGCTATGGCCTGTATACCAAACCCCATACCCAGAACAATATTATATAAAATTGCTATACCCATAGATTGGGTAAACAGCATGATTATAAAGCCTGCCATCCCAATAAGGATGGATGCCACAGCCAGGGAATGCATTTTGAACTTGAGCCCCAGAAAACCTACTCCCAGTTGACTGATGCTCATGACAGGGCCAAAAATTCCTGCTGCAAAGGCTGCCTGGACACTTGGGATTCCGATATCAAACAGGAATGCCACCTGATGCGTCATGATCACCTGCAAAACAGAAAACTGGACCACGCTGAAGCCTATCAACAGCCACATTGCAGGGGTTTGCATGGCCTCTTTTGCAGTAAAATCAACGGGCGTTTTGTACAGGTTTGGGGAAGGTGAAACTACCGGTTTTGCATGCCCGGTCTTTTGGGGAGAGGTGCCGTCGGGCCTTTGTCCCAGATCCTCAGGCCGGTTTATAAGCAGCAGGGCAGGTAAAATCACGCATAAGAGCAGCACAGCCGCCGCGGTGATCAGGTAGGTGTTTCTCCACCCTATCGTGTTGATGAGTATCATCAATGAGGGTTTGAACACAATTGCTCCCAGGCCCATTGAGGCCATGGAAACGCTCAACGCCAGTGGTCTTTTCATGACAAACCAGTTGTTTATTACACTCATCATTGCAAGCATGCCGCCTACGCTTATGCCAAGGCCGAGAATCACACCATATGCAATAAAGAGGTGCCAGATCTGCTGTTGATAGGAGATAAGCACCAGCCCTATTACAGACACAATGTTGCCGAGTACAATTACTATTTTGGGGCCTTTTTTCATTATGAAGATCCCCACCATTGGAGCAGCGATACCGGAAATAATAAGGCTTATGGTCTGTGCCAGCGAGATCTCCCCCCTGCTCCAGGAAAACTCCTTGACCCACACTGGAAGACAGAGGGCAAAGGTAAACATCATGGGATACATGGCAATATTGAAAAAAAACATGACGGCAAGGTTTACCCATCCATAGAACCCATCAGGCTTCTTGAGTTTTAAGAACATAGGTAGTCACTCCTTTATAATATGGCAATCCGGTTTTTATGTCCTGTTAAAAGACCCAGGCGTGTAATAAAAAGGCGTTTCGATATTATGAAGTCTCACAACTATTCACTTGATAAACAAAATAACCCCTTTAAGTTTTTAATTGATAGGTTCCGCCGGTTACTACGGAGAAGTGAAAAACAGGTCTGTCCGCACGCCTGATAATCAGGGGGCAGTGCTTCATGCCTGCCGGAACAAAAAGCAATGTGCTTTTTGTTAAGAGGAACTTTTCATCCTCTATCCACATCTCCACCTCACCATTAAGATTGTAAGGGTCATCCGCGTCGCCGCCAAAAAAACCTATGATCTCATCAACATCATGCTCATGTGCCACCGATGCGTGGTTTTGCGGTTTACAGTACCAGGAAACGTTCATCTGAAAAGCCCCGGGCACCACATTTTTATCCATCCACAGGACACGTTTGGCGAACTTTTTATAGTCCTCGATAAATTCCGGTTTGAAGGCCGGGGCTTTAAGCTCCGTGATCACGTATCTGCTGTAGTCGGATTCCGGCATGTGCATTTCTTTTAGTGTTTCCATGTCCCAATAACCACTGGTGACAACGGAGAAGTGGAATATAGGTTTTTCCGCACGTTTCAATATCAGCGGACAATGCTTCAGCCCGGCCGGAATAAAGACCATCGATGTCTTATCAATAACCTGTTTTTGATCGCCCAGCCAGAACTCTACTTCTCCATGAAGATTATAAGGATCATCCGGGTCGTTCCCGAAGAACCCGATAATTTCATTCACGTCATGGGTATGAAACGGAGGGCTTTTTTTGTTAGGCTTTAACCACCATGAGCAATTCATCTGGAACGATCCTGGTACCACTTTGTCATCAATCCAGAGAATCCGTTTTGCGAACTCTGCATACCGGGCGGCTGTTTCGGGTGAAAACGGATCCTTTAGTTCCTGGACGACATATTTATTATATCTTGATTCAGGCATGGCGGCTTGCACTCCTTTTGATTTTAAAGGAAACCTGCGTCTTAGAGATCATTTTCTATTAAGTCACTTTAATATACGGTACCATGTAATTGCAATATAATTGTTCTTTTTAGAATTGTGCGGGCCTGACACTTATCTTTATTGATATTTATCAATATCCCAATTTCCTATCAACCAGGTTAATGAGCGGTTTACCGCTAAGGTAGCGTTTGAGATTATCACAAAAAATATCCACCAGCCTGTCAACATAGTATGGAGTCACTGCTGCGATATGAGGCGTTATTATAACATTGGGTAATTCCCAAAAAGACGAGGATTCTTCAATCGGTTCTTTTTCAAAAACATCCAGCCCTGCACCTGCTATTCGTTCCTCACGCAATGCCTTTGTCAAGTCGTCTTCCTGAATCAGCGCCCCCCTGGCGATATTTATGATATATGCCGATTTTTTCATAGCGTTAAATTCAGAAGCCCCGAACATGCCTCCGGTTTCATTTGTAGCGGCAGCGGAGATTACCACCCAGTCACAAAAAGGCAGCATGTCCAGAAGCTGATCAGGGCCGAACATCCTGTCAACAAAGGATGATGTTCTGTCAGGGTTTCTGCGAACACCCAAAACCTTCATACCCATAGATTTTGCTCTTTCGGCAATTTTTTCCCCTATCTTCCCGATTCCAATTATTCCGATTGTAGATCCTGACAATTCCCGGTATTCAGGCAGGCGCTGCCACCTGCGATTCATTTGATCCTTAAAGTGTACATTTATATTCCTGGCAAAGGAAAGCATGACTGCCAGGACATGTTCGGATACAGGTATTGCGTGAACACCTGATGCATTGGTGATGGCGACATTACTCCCTGCAATATCAGGATCCTCCAGAAGCCAGTCAACTCCGGCTATTGAAACCTGAACCCACTTCAGGCAGGGAAGACTCTTAATCCAGTATTTAATGTCTGTCCCGAAAAATATCTCGACATCAACGCATCTGGCTAATGTCTCGTCATCTATTTTCTTCGAATCTTTAACTATAACAATATCGGCTTCAGGGGCGGCAGCCCTGATCTGTTCCAGGTGGCCCTCGTTAAAAGAGCCTTCTTTGATCAGCGGGTCATAAAAAACCCCAATTTTATTAGTGCGTACCTGTTTCATCTATCACCCTTGCGAATGGGAAGTTTATCTTTGGGTATTTTAAAATGCCCTGAATACAATCAATCCTTCCCGGTTAAAAGTCCATCCGGAAATGAATTTTAGGGCAGACTGTAACACAAAAGATTTTCCCTATCAATTTTCTATTTGCGAAGATGTAAAAAGAACAACCTATACGTCATTCCCTCCCCGCATAAATGCGGGATAAACTGCATAGAGAATCCATTCTTATCTTCTCAAAACACCCTTAACCTTATACAGCCTCTTAAGAGGAATTATCTACCCCCATTTCTTTCGCGGTATATTCCAGTAAAGTGTAAAAGTATGGATGTTCTAACTACCCAAACAAGAGCTAATCGGAGATTAGCCACTTTTCCTTTCTTTTATTGTCTAATAAAATAATTCCTGCTAATATACTGATACATTTGTAAATTGGGGATAATTATTTTGCATTTCGAATGGGATATTGATAAGGCAAAACAAAATTTAAAAAAACACAAAGTATCTTTTGAAGAAGCAATAACTATTTTCTATGATCCATTTTCTGCAACTTTTAATGATCCAGGTCATTCGGCTGGTGAAGAACGCTATATAACAATCGGTTTATCATCAAAAAATCGATTAATTGTTGTCTCTCATACTGACCGTAATGATAATATACGACTTATTAGTGCAAGACCAGCAACGACCCATGAAAGGAAAAGACATGAAGAATAAAAAAGATGAATTATTACCTGAATACAATTTTGATTACTCAAATGCTGTTAGAGGAAAATATTATAAAAAATTGATTAAAGAAGGTTCAAACATCATTATCCTTGAACCAGATATTGCAGATGCCTTCCATGACTCTGAATCGGTTAATAAGGCTTTACGGTCTCTTCTTGAAATAGCTCGATCCACGGCATCATCAGGTAAATTAGAGAAACGCGCTGGTAATTAAATTTCTGTTTTTTTAGATCCAGGACATTCTTTTTGTTCCCATGGTCCCCGTGGGAACATTTATTTTTAACGCTCTGCGTTGACTGTCAAATCTGATATCCCGCCTCCTGATTCTGCAGAGTTACATTTGACATACAGTGAGAAGCTACTTATACTCCTTTTCATTTTTAAGAGGTGAAACCCATGAAAAGACTTTTGATTACGTTGATACTGTGTATTATCAGTTTCATTCCCGCATACGCGGAAGAAACCCCCAGGGTGCTTCTCTTCATGCGCGAGGCGCAGACCTCAGGCGATCTGGAGTTTATGCTCAAGAAGGAGGTCGGAGTTATGAAGGGCACACTTGAAAAGGCCGGGTACAGGGTTGTTATCGCCACACTCGACGGATCAGCATTTTCCGCTGGCGCCGTGACTGTTAAGGCCGATATCAGACTTGCCGACGCGAATGTTGCCGATTACTCAGGCGTCATCCTGCCGTGTCTGGCTGTGCCGTCCATGCCCCCGCCCCCCAAGGTGTCCCCGGAGGCGATAGCCCTGGTCAAGGCAGCCGTATCCGCCGGCAGACCTGTAGCAGCGCAGACTGGGTCTCTCTGGACGCTTGCAGAGGCCGGGCTGCTGAAAGGGAAAAAATATGCCTAGGCCATGGAAGAGAAACACCCCTTTTTCGCGGAGGCAACCTTTGCAGGGACAGGCGTAGTGAAGGACGGGCTTATTATCACATCCGGCATCTGCCCGTTTTTTGAACTGAAGACCAAGATGAAGGACGGCACAGAGGAACTTACCCGCACCCTTGCCGAGGCAATGAAAGATAAGAAGTGATGATAAGACTCCATTATCTCTCCATTATCTGGCTATTTTCTCCAGCAGCTCTTCAACGAACATCTCTGCCTTCAGCAGATCCTTTTCGTTCGGCCTTTCCCTTATATCACCATGGTAAAACCTGGGTGTGGGATGATTTAGATATCTTCCGGGACAGCAGAATTGCCCTATACATTCGAATTGGAGGTGGTCGATATCCAGGGCAATCAGTTGCATAGCCGGCACTGCTTCTTTCGGGCCAAATTCCGCCCCGGAGTAGGTAATAAAAACCGCAGACTTTTTCGAATCCGGCTTAAAGGTAATTTTTCGATGGACGTTGGCCGGGTCGTCCCTCTTGATATATACTAAAGGCTCTTCTATATAGTGGAATTCTTCACCCTTCGGAAGACCCAGTCTCGGATCCCAACCGTTCTGGAGTTTTCGTATTACAAGACGTATCTCGCTGTACGGGAGATGATTATCAAGTCCCGAGCCGACGCACAGGAAATCGTAATCATCGAGATTAACCGGGGGGTGAAGGATATCTTCTGCATTTCTTCGAACCTTGAACATGTCACATGACCATCCATTTTTTTCAAATGTACTTTGGATTCTTAACGCGACTTTTTGCGTGTTCCCGGAATGTGATGCATATATAATCAAACATTTCTTACCCATCTTATCCTCCCCGACAATTATTTCAACTCATCTCTTTACTAAAAACGAAATGGAAACAGGTCTCAACGTCTTACGTTTTTATACAAACAGCTGGACGCTCACTTCATACTGACTTCTGCCATCCGACCTCCCTGGCACGGCGAAGCTGTAAGCGGAGACCGCTGATCTCTGGTATTTTTCTTCCCTAACAGTTTTCAGCTTCTACATGTTTTAATAATCTTGAATCTTGAATTTTGAATCTTGAATTTGTAATTTCATCCTACAGACTAAAGCGCTTCACATCAAAGCACCTTCGTTATGGATTTCTGTTTATTCCGGGACAGAAGAAAAGGTCTTACCATCTGAACTGGCTTTATATGTGGGGCTGAACATTATGTGTCCAAACATTATTGGTTTATCCACTCTCTTAAAAATCAGGGGACAATGCATAAGACCGGCAGGCACATACACCCATGTAGTATTCTTGATTATGTATGTTTCTTTTTCATCCCCTTCTCCCATTACAAACTCAACCTCTGCCCCGAATTCC
>JAFGFM010000011.1 GCA_016931115.1 Deltaproteobacteria bacterium
CGATATGGTTGCATTTACAAGGCCCTGGTTGCTGTTTGAGTTAACCGCCTTTGTTATAAGCGCATCATCATTATCAATGTCTGTAAACACGCTTGCGAGACTGATTGTTACATTCACTGAGTCTTCATCTACTGAAATATCGGATATGGGGTTTGCCACAACCGGGGGGTCATCAACAGGGAGCGCTGTTACAGTAAAGCCCTCATCAACCGTCTTGCCATTGCTTGTCGCCCTGATAACAATATTCGCGCTTCCCGATTGTTCCGGTAAAAATACGAGTGTAAGAGTGTTCCCTGATATATTTGCAGTTACAAGAGACGGGTTGCTGTTTGAGTTAACTGCCTTTGTTATAAGCGCATCATCGTTATCTGTATCTGTAAACACATTGGTCAGATCTATTGTCACATTTACCGAATCTTCATCAACAGCAATATCGTTTATCGGGTTGGCAACTGTCGGCGCCCTGTCAATAATGGGGTTTAATAATGTGCTGCCATCAATGTTGAATCTTAATATTGCCGTATAATCGGTAGATGTATCAGGGCCTTTGTCCAAGACTTGACTTGCATAATGATAAAGATACATGTCAACATACCCGTCAGTATATAATTTACCCAGGTTTACTTCACCATATTGAATGTAAGCAGCGGGTATTAATCCACCATATGCCCCAGGTGCTGTATTATTTATATTCATTCCTGTTGCATAAGTGGTTCTGCCTGTTAATAGTGCAGGACCTACAAAAACATTGTTATCTCCTGAATAGTCATACATGGCAGTAGAAACACTCCTAAAATTTAAAAAACCAGCAGTGCTTACTGGATATGCAGTATCACTTGTTGATGCAAACCAATACTGGCGAGGAGATTCTTGCCTCGAACCGAAAAATGCAATGGACAGATTACTCCAACTGTCTATCGTGGTAAATTGATCAAGATTAACAGTTCCGACTGGCGCAAGTTGAAGATTAGTTGCTGACATATCTATATCATTCAGGCTTCCCAGGTTTAAAAGAACTTCGTTATCTGTACTGTTGTAAACAACCTGGGTAAGGCTATAAGTTGGAAATGCCATAACCGGGGAAACGCTAATCAGCATCAAAAAAGATGCAATAAACAGATATTTTATTTTATTCATTATTCATTACCCTTTATATCTTTTAATATTTCTTCAAATTTTTCCACGCGCCCTATGCTTCCCTGTGTGAAGTTTATCTTTACATATCCTGTAAAAGCTGTCTCTGAAAGAGCCTCCATCTCCTTTTTAAGGATATCCAGTTTCTTTAACCTTAGAAGCCCTTTTCCTACTGGTTTTTTTATTGATTCCATTTCCTGCATCCCTTGCATTGTAATATTCCCTCGATTTATTGACTTATAAGAGATTACCCTGCTGATTCGTTAAAACCGTGGTTTAAAAATTTAGTTGTTATTAGCAACGAATAGAATATCCCGGCCTAATTGTTCTGGAGCCTTTCTAGGCGCTCTTCATATTCAGCAATTACCTCGTCTGCATGTCGGATATATTTTGGGCCTCTTATTTCCACCCAGCGGTCATACTGGCTATCTGCATAACCGCTATCTATATCATTTTCAAGGGTCTGAATCCTGTATCTGAGCCTTGCTTCTTCCTTTGACATATTTCCTTTGTACCATGCGGGTAATTCTTTACTTGATGTCTCTTCTTCTACTGCAGCGATGTTATCCTCATTGCTGCTATTATTGTTATTTATGTTCTCAAGGCCACCCTGTTGTTCATCTAAAAAATCATCTCCCTCAGAATGGGCATCACCCTGTACTGATTTTAAAGCACCTGCTCTAGCGCCGCCGGCAATAGTATAATTTATATCCCGCTTATCTTGCGTTATAAGACCTTCACTGTTAGCGCCTGCTGAAACTGCCTGCATTCTGCCTGTTTCAGGCACAGCTTGAGATGGTGTATTTAATCCTCTGTGGTTATTACTGTTTGACCTTTTCTCTGCCATAACTGCGTGTCCTTTATTTGAGCCGGACAAAGGCCTGTTATCAGTACTCTTAAACCAGTGAACATTTCCCGATTCATGATCATCCTGATAAACAATTGCGTAGTTAACTCCCTTCAGAATAGAACGAAGACCTGCTTCAAGTGGTCTTCCTGAAAATTCAGCGGTTAAATAACTCCCTTTCGCATTATCAAAAACATAGATATAAACCCCTGCCTTTTCAGATATTTTTGTAATAACCTCCTGAAAAGGGGCCTGATGCACATTAATGCTAAGTTTTCCATTGGAAATTTCTATGTCTTCAGGCTGCTTTGCTGCCTGACATAAAACAGGCACGCAACAGATAACAAGCGCTACAAGAATGGTTTTCATGAGATATTTTATTTTCATTTTATCTGCCTTATGATTATTTTCTAAAACAGGTTAAAGGCACTATGTGAAAGTATTGTTAGGAGAATGTAAGGAAAGAGTTCTTTTTTTATTAATAAGTTTTATAAGCTGAAAGCTCAAAGCAGAAAGCTCAAAGCTGAAAGCTTTATCCGCAAATATCTTTTTGCTGGATGGACATTAATTAATATTTTCATAATTGTCTTCTAATGCAATTTAAACAATCAACGTCTAATCTATCCACAAATCGTCTATCGGGTACTTTTTTGACCGGAAAATCTTTTTCACCCGGAATCGAAAAGCACTGCAAAACTAAAGATTGGGGACGCGGAATATCCCCAAATAATATTTACCACAGAGGAGCAAAGATTTTTTTATTAAATCTCCGTGAACTCCGTGGTGAATTTTTTTGTTTTAAAATTTCCGGGAAAGTGGACCCATATCCCCGGTCATGGAAGGAATATAATTTTTAAGGCAGGAGAATAAAAAAATATGAAAAAGATTTTACACACGATTAGTAATTCAGGACAAGGTATCCTTTATTTAATCTTATTGACTATTGTGTTTGCAGCATCTGCTCCATCCGAGGCCAGCGTAATGGATTTCAGTGATTACAACCTGGCCGGATCTGATCTTGTTACTAAGTATGATAGCAATTTCATACATTCCGGAAATGTGGTTGGCACCCTTACAAGCACTGTATACAAGAAAGATTCAGTATACACCTATGTGCTTGAGGTGACACCTTCATTTGATCTTCAGATTGTTACAGGATTCGACATGGTGCTTGAACCTGGAGAGGCTTCAAAGGCAGGCGGTTATACTGGCATACTGGGTTTTGATTTTGATGAGGCAATAAATGCCTTCGGGCTTGGTGACGGTAGCGGCATGTTTTCACCGGCTATTGGCGATGGCAACACGGTCAAATGGGATGCAGCCTGGGGCACATGGCTTACCGGAAAAAGCATTACATTCTTTTATGAACATTCTGGAGCTCCGGTAATGGGCGCCTATCAAATAATTGCTGAAGGATATGTGCCCGGAGCAACTCCGGTTCCTATACCTTCTGCCATAATGCTTCTCGGCCCATGCTTGATAGGATTTACTGCAATAAAGAAAAGGATGAACAGCATATAGAAGGTCAGGTGGGGGTGAAAAAGCCCCCTCCCCTTTCCCCAACACTGTTGACTTAAGGAATTTCTTAAATCTCCCATCCTCTTTCTTCTTGCAGGCCATCTTGTCAGCGCGTAGCTTTAGCGAAGACTGAAGCCTTAGCGACGGCTGGATGGTCAAAGGCTACCCAATTTAAAACCTACGTCAGCTGTTACCAGATTTTTATTTAATCCCTAAAAAGTAAATCTTAATATAAATACATCGCGAATAACCCATCTTTGTATTCCACAGGAGACAACTGTTAAAAGATTTGGGACGGAAAAAAAGACTAATAGGTCGCTATTTGGTTGGACTGTCAAAACCGACAACATCGTAAAAAGGCAAGTTCTCACGCAAAGCCTCAAAGAACACCAAGAAAAACAGTTCTATTTTAAGTATTTACCTTTGCGACTTTGTGTCTTTGTGTGAGATTCAGCTTTTTTACGAAACCATCAAGACTTGCATTTCCGCTAAATAGCGACCTAAAAAAAGTATCGCAGTATCTCAAACTGCTGGAAAGCATCGTTTAGCCCCTTAATCTTGATGGGAAGGATGATGAGACCAAATGCTATTAATTGCCGTGGGGAATGAAAGATAGGCTGAAGGCATTTAGGCTGTAGTCTGAAGGAAAATCGGAAAATACTAATGGGCTTCAGCCGAAAAAGCTTCAGCCTGTTTTATAATGCGGACTGGCGTTATTTTCAGGGCAAACCAGCTCTTAAGGAGACGAGGGGATCATCTATCCTTATAACCGATTATGCCAGATTAATGGAAAAATCCGGTTGGGAGGTAACACATATTATACAGGCCCCCATGTCATCAGAAAGATTTCAGGCAAATATTGTGGCTGCCATGCAGCAAAAAAGAATACTGGGTGTTACGAGCAGGTATGTGGTAGTGGCTAAAAAATCAGGCTGAAGCCGGATAGACTGAAGGCTATTAGAAAGACAGGTTAAAGGAGTTTTTAGACTGTTTTAAAAAACTGTTTAAAATGGCCTTCTCAAAAATACCATAACCCCCGGCATGCAAATTAGAAGTCCCTGTAATAAAAAAGGCCATCATTGCTGATGACCACTGAATTTTTTGGTAGTCCCAACGGGAATCGAACCCGTGTCTCCGCCGTGAGAGGGCGATATCCTAGACCGCTAGACGATGGGACCTAATTTTATTGGCTGGGGGACAAGGACTCGAACCTTGGATAATGGGGCCAGAACCCATCGTATTGCCGCTATACTATCCCCCAGCAGGAAAGCATGGAATTTAGCAATTTCTGTAAGAAAGTCAAGGGAAAAAGAGGGGGGAAAGAGGACAGAAGTCAGAAATCAGAATGTTGGAGACAGAATACAAACATCATAAGCTTAACCCTGTTATATGGAAATTCAGGAACCCGCTAAGTGTCTGATATTCTAATCGATGAAATGTAGCTCTCGAGTAATTTACTTACTTCCTCAAGCTGATTCATCGAACCCATAACATCCCCATATCCAAGGTCTTTTGATAAGATCAGATAATATCGGCATTCTTCAAGAGAACCTTGTGAGATATTCATAAATTTTATTTTGTCTGGTTTTCGGTATCCTGACTACTGACCTCTGACTTCTGTCTTTTTTCCCTTCACCTTCTCCTTCAGCCAGGAGAACCAGGCATCTAAACCTTCTCCGGTCTTGCATGAAACAGGGAATATCACAATTTCCGGGTTGATTTTAAGCGCATCCTCTCTGATTTTTTCCATGCTGCAATCAACATATGGGAGGAGATCGATTTTATTTACAAGCAGCACCTTTGATTCATGAAACATAAGCGGGTATTTACCCGGTTTATCATCCCCTTCTGTAACGCTTAAGATCATCACCTTGAAATCCTCGCCAATCTTGAATTCTGCCGGGCAAACAAGGTTACCCACATTTTCAACCACCAAGAGATCAAGCTCTGCAAAATTGAATTCATTAAAGGTGTCCCTTATCATGTTACCATCAAGATGGCATGCCCCTTTTGTGTTGATCTGTACCGCAGGCACCCCTTTTGCGGCTATCCTTTCCGCATCACGGGTTGTTTCAATATCCCCCTCTATCACGCCGATATGGATATCATTTTTAAGGGCATCTATTGCCTTTTCCAGAAGTGTTGTCTTACCTGCCCCCGGGCTGCTCATAAGATTAATAACAAGCACCCTGTTTTGATTAAAAATCTCTCTGTTCTGTTCTGCTATCCTGTCATTGGCCTCAAGTATGTCTCGAACGATTGGTATTTTCATTTTGGATTCTCCTTAAAAATATTTCTCACAGAGCCACAGAGGACGCAGAGAAAAACAGATGCATTTATATTAATTTAAAGCCTTTCTCTGTGACCTCAGCGTACTCTAGTGAACAAAGTGAAGGGGCGAGAGATAAATTTAGTCAACTTCAATTTCCACAATATTCATCTCCCGGCCTGAAATAATATCTATATCACTACTGTGACATTCAACACATGAAAAATTATACCCTATAACCTTAAATTCTTTATTACACTTTTTGCAATATCCCATGAGTGGAGCAATATCTATGTTCAGTTCTGCCCCATTCATCTCATTTCCAGCCGTGATTATCTCAAAACAGGTTTTAAGCGCATCAGGCAAAATACCTGACATCTCGCCTATTTTTACACTCACAGACCTTAACCTTGCTGCACCGCTCTTATCCATCTCCTCTTTTACAATGGCAATAAGGCCCTGTACTATTGACATCTCGTGCATGAATTATTTTTCATCCATTCTGCGCGAAACCCAGTCTTTCACCTGTGACTCCAGCACAACCATGGGTAGCGCCCCCTGCTCAAGTATAAAATCATGAAAGGCCCTTATATCAAATTTATCCTCAAGCTGCCCCTGACTATAATCCCTGAACTCTTTAATCTTCAATGCCCCTATCTTATAAGTCAGCGCCTGCCCCGGCATGACTATATATCTATCCACCTCAACCTCTATATCATGCCCTGACATAGCCATATTCTCCCTGAAAAAATCAATGGCCTGTTCACGGCTCCACCCATAATAGTGAATACCAGTGTCCACAACAAGACGTATGGCGCGCCACATCGCGAAGTTGAGCTGCCCGAACCTGGAATAGGTGTCATTATATAACTCCATATCATAACCCAGGCTTTCAGCATAGAGTGCCCATCCTTCTGTGTAGACTGTGTAACCGCCATACCTCCTGAAATTTGGAAGGCCTTCCTGTTCTGATGCCAGCGCAAGCTGAAGATGATGGCCCGGCACTGCCTCATGTAACACAAGAGGTATAAGCCCCCACCTGGGCCGGGATGGTAGATCGTATGTGTTTACAAAAAAGGTGCCTGCAACTCCATTTTTCATATTGCCTGTTTGAAAATAGGCGGCTGGCTGTGATTTTTCCAGATAGGCCGGAACAGGTAATACCCCATAGGGAAGTCTGGGTAGTTTACTGAAAAGTTTTGGAAGGCCATAATCCGCCTGTTTTGCTATGTCTCTGCATGCGGTAACAAGCTCTTCAGGGGATTTAAAGAAAAACTGCGGGTCAGAGATCATGAATTTCAGGAACGCCTGATAACCTCCTTTAAAACCTATCTCCTCCATCAGTTTTTCTATCTGTCCGCGAATCCTCTTAACCTCGCTCAGCCCCAGATTATGTATCTCTTCAGGGGTCATTTCTGTGGTTGTATAGCTCTTGGCAAGGTAGGTGTACCACTCACGGCCATCAGGTAAAGAGCTCCAGGTAATCGTATCCCTTGAACCGGGTATATAGACATTAACAAAAAATTCATGGAGTCTTTCAAAGGCCGGGATGACCATATTAACAAGGATTTTATTGGCATCATCCTTAATAGCCTTTTGTTTTTCATCTGGAATGGATGAGGGGAATGCTTCAAAGGCCTTCATAATGGGGTTATCAGATACCTTTGTCATTGCCTTTATCTGGTCAGGCACATCACGCAGGGTAATTTTGGGGTAGGTTGCACCTGTCTGTAACCCTTCTTTTAAAAGGATGATGGTATTATCAATCTGCTCAGGCACTTTTTTTAAACGTGCCAGCCTCTCTTCATAATCCTTAAGACCTGCTGCGGGTGAGCGTTTAAGTGTATTCTCAATACTCTTCTGAATACCGCCCATCTGGCTGATGCGTAAATACCTGTCCTTGAAACGCTCCCCATCAATCTCCAGCTTAAGATCATAAAGATATAGGTCATAGTTGAGCCTCTCCTTTTCATCAAGCCCGGCTCTTTCTATTTTCAGAAGCCTTTCCAATGCCTCTTTTTTGTGTGCATAACGGCGGGAGAATGCAGGTAAAGATATATCTGTCCATCGGTTATTATCTCCCTTATGCCCTACAGATGTAGCCCATTCCGGGTACTCCTGCATGGCATATCGCCATTCATCATCAAGAAATTTATGAAAACGTTCTCCCTCCTTATTATCAGAAGAGAATACAGCAGGAGAGAAGAAGAGAAAAAGACTCAAAACCAGTATGATTCTATTTCCGGATCGCAATGTATTGCCTCAATAAAAGGTTTGTGATTTACAGGAATCTTACCAGCTATTATGGCTATTTTCAATTAGGGAAAGAATGGCGGCTCCATTAAAGGGAAAGGGGATAATGACATGCAACCATATGCCCATCTTCCTTCAATTCAAGTGCAGGGGCAATCTGTGAACACTTCTCTTTTGCATAAAGGCACCGGGGGTGAAACGGGCATCCTCCAGGCGGATTAACAATACTGGGGACCTCGCCTTTAAGTATAGTCCTTTTTTTTCTTAAAGAGGGGTCTATCTGCGGTATAGCTGACATCAGCGCCTCTGTATATGGGTGCAATGGCTTTTTATAAAGGAGATCGGACTCCGCCTGTTCAACAATTCTACCCAGATACATAACCGCAACAACATCGCAGAAGAACTGCACAACAGCAAGGTCATGGGCAATGAAAAGCAGGGTCAGGTTGAATTCCGCCTGAATGTCTTTCAATAGATTTAATATCTGCGCCTGGATTGAAACATCAAGTGCACTCACAGGCTCATCACATATAACAAGTTCAGGATTAAGCGCCAGTGCCCTTGCTATGCTTATTCGCTGCCGCTGGCCACCACTGAACTCATGGGGATACCGGTTGATGTATTCGGGTGATAGCCCTACCTTTGTGAGGGTATCTGCCACCTTTTCATAAAGGTTTATACCTGAAGCGATCTTGTGGGTTTTAACCGGTTCGCCTATTATATTACCCACAGTCATCCTGGGGTTTAATGAGCTGTAAGGGTCCTGAAAAATAAGGCTGACCTTTTTCCTGAACCTTAAGATCTGCTCTTTATCTGCCTCAAGAACATCAAGGTCATTAAAAATAATCCTGCCTGCTGTGGCCCTTTCGAGCCTCGTAATTGTCCTTGCAACAGTGCTTTTACCGCATCCGCTCTCACCCACGAGCCCGAATGTCTGTCCGCGTTTAATCGAAAATGTTACACCATCCACCGCCTTTAAAAAACCCACAGTTTTCCGCAGCAGACCTGTCTTTATTGGAAAATAGGTCTTAAGCTCTTCGATATCCAGTATATTGTCTTTATCTTTCATATTCCTGTCTATTATACCTTCCAGCAGGCAACCATGTGCCCCGGTTCTTTTTCCTCAAGCTGAGGTTCTGTTGCCATGCACCTTGAATCATTATTGCATATCGGACATCTGGGATGGAACCTGCACCCTGAGGGGAACCTCAGCGGATTAGGTACATTACCAGGTATTGCCATGAGTCTCTGTTTTTCTTCACCCAGCTTCGGAATGGAGTTTAAAAGACCGACAGTATAAGGATGAAGCGGGTTTTTAAAGAGACTATTGGCATCTGCCATCTCTGCTATCCTTGATGCATACATAACAGCCACGTTATCAGCCCGCTCTGCAACTATCCCGAGATTGTGGGTAATGATAAGGACACTCATACCATATTCCTTCTGTATCTCATCGAGAAGGTCAAGTATCTGGGCCTGCATTGTCACATCAAGGGCTGTGGTGGGTTCATCTGCTATTAATAGATCAGGCCTTGAGCTTATACCCATTGCAATCATGACCCTCTGCCTCATGCCGCCTGACATCTGAAATGGATATTCGTAAACCCTCTGGTCAGGATCAGCTATGCCGACCCTGCGAAGCACATCAACTGCCTCGCGCCAAGATGCTTCAATATCCTTCTTCTGATGAAGCATTATTGCCTCTGCAATCTGGTCACCAATAGTATAGACCGGGTTAAGACTTGTCATAGGCTCCTGAAAGATCATGGAAATATTATTACCACGGATTGCCCGCATCTCTTTTTCTTTTAACCCAAGCAAGTCCTGTCCATTAAAACTTATTTTGCCATTAACAATCTTTCCGGGAGGGTCAGGTATAAGTCTCATAATAGAAAGGGCAGTAACGCTTTTACCGCAGCCGCTTTCGCCCACAAGGGCAAAGGTCTCCCCTTTTTTAATGGAAAAGCTGACATCCTGAACAGCTTTTACAATGCCTTTTTCAGTATAAAATTGGGTGGTAAGCCCTTCTATGTTTAACAGTTCAGTCATATCCTATTGCCTTAATCTCGGGTCAATGGCATCGCGCAGGGCCTCGCCCACCAGGTTATAGGCAAGCACAGTAAAAAATATGGCTAAGCCAGGAAACAGGGTAAGCCACCAGAGAAATCTCCCTGTTGTGCTTACTCCAAGGCTCAGCATCTGCCCCCAGCTCGGGGTTGGAGGCGCTACGCCAAAACCCAAAAAGCTCAATGCGGCTTCTATAAAAATTGCACCGGCTATACCGAAGGTGGCATTCACAAGAACCGGGGTTACTCCGTTTGGAAGCATGTGCCTGAACAGTATGCTTTTAAGAGGGAGGCCCAAAGACTTGGCGGCCTGTACAAAATCCTGCTTTCGCAGTTTATAAAATTCTGCCCTTATAAAACAGGCATCACCGGTCCAGCTTGTTATACCGATAATGAACATTATATTGAAAAGGCTTCTCGGGAAAAAGGCAACAATAGTGATAATCAAAAAGAAGGTGGGTATGGCCATCATTATCTCAACAATACGCATACCGAAAAAATCCACCCTGCCTCCAAAATATCCAAGGATTGCGCCTATAAAAATACCTATTATTGTAGATATGCCAACAGCTACAAAACCCACTGATAGAGATATGCGGCTTCCATGGATCAGCCTGCACAAAACATCAGAGCCAACATCATCTGTCCCCAGCCAGTGTTCTGGGCTTGGAGGGAGTTCCCTGTTCTGCAAATCTGTTCTGGCATAACCATAGGGTATTGGTGCAAAAAGAGCCTTTTCTGCCTTCCCTGAAGTGATCATTGTTTTGTAATCTTCTGCATCAAGCCTGTGGGGTATCAGCACATGTATTAAGATAATACCGAGTAGTAATACCCCCGCTATAACAGTAACCTGGCGCAGTAAAGCACTACCTCTTAAAGATGGGTCAAGTTTCCTCCGGTTACGCCTGATAAGAAGAAGCTGAGTAATACCGGCCAATGATGCAAGGAACACACTGTAATCTGTAGCTTTAAGCTCTTTGAACAGGGGAAAATAGAGTAACCCATCAATGACTATAAAGTAAGGCTTATCATTTGCAATAAATGGTGAAAGGACAGCAACAATAAAGAGCATGATTATAAATACAAGGCACACAACATTAAGCTTACCTTTTGTAAACTCCTTCCACACAAGTTCGCCATATGATGTGCCCCAGTCAGCTTTTTTATTTGAATTATTCATTATACTTATTCTGTTTCCTCAAAATTTATACGCGGATCAACCATTGCGTAGGCAATATCACCCAATAAAAGCCCGACAAGATTTAACAGACCGCCGATGGTAGCGACAGCCATCACAACATTATAATCGCGGGTTGTAACCGCCTCAAAGGCAAGCATACCCATTCCCGGTATACTGAAGATCTGCTCAATAATAACCGAACCCCCGAGCAGAGCGGGAATAAGTGTTGCCATTATTGTAATCACCGGGATAACACTGTTGCGGAAGGCGTGTTTTATAACAACTGTCCAGTTTGAAAGACCCTTTGACCTGGCAGTGCGAACATAATCTGCCCTCAGGTTTTCAAGCATGCCTGCACGCACCTGCTTGGTTAAATAGGCAAACCCTCCATAGGTTAAACACAATACCGGAAGGGTTAGATGCCAGAACCTGTCTAAAAGCCATGGAAAAAATGGCAAAATCTCTGCATTGTTGCTGCTTAAGCCTGCTGGAGGAAACCAGTTTAAAAATGTCGGGCCGCATAAATAGCCTATCATCATCTGCCCCACCCACATTGAAGGCAGCGCCCATAACATAAATAATAAAACAGAACTCGCCCTGTCAAAAAAACGCTTGTGTTTTACAGCAGCAAGAATGCCCATTGGCATGGATATTAAATAGATAAGGAAAAAGGCAATAAGGTTAAGGGTTAGGGTAATAGGAAATCTTTCTTTTATTATATCGATAACAGGCCTGTGATGTTTTAATGAATCGCCAAAATCAAAGCGGACAACACGTAAAAACCATTTGGCATACTGCACCGGTACAGGTTTATCAAGGCCATAGAGCTTCATCCTTGCTTCACGCACATCAGCAGCCCTCTGAGCATCAAGCTGACCTCCTGGCCCCATGGAGAGGCTGACCGGGTCACCAGGTGCAATCCTGCTAATAGCAAACACCATAATGGTTATCCCGATAAGAGTCGGGATCATAAGCATTATTCTTCTTATGATATAGGTGGTCATTTATACCTTTGTTTTTCCTTTGGCACATACCATTCAAACGATTCTAGGCCAAGGGTATGGAGTTTTACGTTTTCAAATCTTTTATCAAGAAATACAAATGTAGGTCGTGCGAACAGAAAGGTATATGGCTGTTCCTCATGGAGTATCTTATGGAAACTGTGATAAAGTTCATATCTGGCATTAGGATCAAGAGTCCTTCTTGCTTTTTCTATAAGTATGTCTGCCTCTTCGTTAGAAAATCTTATAAAATTATTTCCTTTGCCTGCTATCTGTGATGAGTGGAATATCTGGTAAGGGTCACTTTCTATTGTTCCTCCCCAGCTCAGCATCACAGCTTCAAAGTTTTTATTATTCAGATTATCGATAAAGATCGACCATTCAACAGGGTCAGGAAGGATCTCTACACCAACTTTTGCAGCATTATCCTTGAAAACCTTCAGAATCTGTTCAGCAGTTGTATTTCCGGAACCATATGAAAGTTTAAATTTTAGTTCAACTCCATTTTTGTCACGAACCCCGTTATTATTTGTATCAACCCATCCTGATTCATCAAGCAGTTTTCTTGCCTTTTCAGGGTCATACGGCCATGGTTCGATACTAGGATCATTCTGTTTTCCATAGATATAAAAAGGCCCGCTGACAACCTTTGTGTATCCCTTATAGATATGCTTTGCAACTGATTCACGATCCATTGACATGGTCAGTGCAATCCTTACTCTCCTATCTTTGAAATAATCTTTTGCTTGATTCCAACCGATAAAGCTATAGCCTCCCGAAGATTCCCAGTAGGAGAGTATATTGAATTCCTTTTTAAAGGACTCCTCATCCGACACCTCAAAGAACTGTTCTGCAGAAGGTTCGAAAGTATCCAGATCATGTGACCTGAAGGCCTGAAAAGCAGCCGTGCTATTTGAAATAAACTTAAACACAAGTTTATCTATAGGTGGTTTTTTTCCCCAGTAATTATCATTTTTTCTCAATACAAGCTGCTGGCCAACATCCCATTTCTCAAAAACATAAGGACCGCTACCAACCGGATTGGATATCCTTTTATTAAACTCGGACGGAGACTTATATTTGTAGATATGCTCTGGCAGGACCTCGAACACACCTATACTCTCTATTGTTTTCCAGTAGACCTCAGTCATGATGAACCTGACTGTCCGGCTATCTATCTTAACTACATCCTTGATATTAGCATAGTAGCCTCTCAGATCCTCTGCATCAATGCCAGGGTCCATTATGGTTTCATATGTAAAAATTATATCGTCTGAAGTTACAGGAACTCCATCAGAAAACCAAATGTTTTCTTTGAGCCTTATGGTCATTTCTAGACCATCAGCAGAGGTCTGCATATTTTCAGCCAAGACAGGTTTTAGCTTTACACCGTCAAAATCCAAGTCATAGTAAAAAAGCGGTTCAATAATATTTCTCATAACTATTGCGTTGGTTGATCTGTCGCTGTCCACGGAAATAACATTCAGAGTCCTCGGCTCTCCTGTAAGGTTGCTGACAAGCCAGTCCCCATTATTAAGGGCGGTATTTTCGGTAATATTATCCTTTTTTTCTTTTGATTCAACTTTAGGGGCTATCCCGGCAATCTGGTTCAGTCTTTCATAGAGCCTGTCAGACTGGATCATTGAAAGTACCTGAAAAAGTATAATTACCAGCAATAGTACCACAAGGACTGCTGATATTAGAGTCGAACGTTTATTCATGTTTTTCTCCCGGATCGATATTATTCATATTTCTGCAACTCTTTTGGGACATACCATTCAAGCCAGTTAAGCCCCATCTTATGCATTTTTACATTTTTAAAACGCTTGTCTAAAAGTCTCATATATGGTCTTTCAAATAGAAATGTATAAGGTTGTTCTTCATGTAAAATCAAGTGTATTTTTTGAAAGAGCCTGTTTCTATCTGCTTCATCTATGGTCATCCGGGCCTTTTCAATAAGGCTGTCAACCTCAGGATTATTATAACCTACATAATTGGATGCACGGTTCCCTATCTGGGAGGAGTGAAATATCTGGTAGGGGTCATCAATTACATCTCCGCCCCAGCCCATAACCATTGCCTCAAACTTACGGTCTGTAAGCCTTGGTATCAAGACCGACCATTCATAGGGGTCAGGCACCACATCAACACCTATCTTTGCTGCCTCATCCTTTAATAGCTTAACAAGCCTGACGTACAAAGTGCTTGCAGTACTGTACATAAACTTGAATCTTAAGGGAATTCCATCCCTGTCACGTATCCCATCACCATTGCTGTCTATCCACCCTGCTTCACTTAACAGAGCTTTTGCCTTTTCAGGGTCATAGGGCCATGGCGCAATGCCAGTGTCGTTCTGATTACCTTCTGAATAAAAAGGTCCGGTCACAATCCTTCCGCTACCCTTAAGAAGATGGGTAATTATTTTATTGCGATCTATAATATGGGTCATGGCAAGGCGGACACGACTGTCTTTAAAATAGGGGGTATCTATATTCCAACCGATATAAAAAAATGGAACCCTCGGTTCGTAATATGAAAGGTAATAGAACTGATCTTTAAATTCATTATCCGAATCAAGCTCTGCAAACTGGTCGGGTTCAGGTATCATTATATCCACCTGCCCTGCCCTGAGCGCCTGAAGCCCTGCTACAGTATTGGAGATGAACCTGTAAACAACCTTTTTAATCTTTGGTTTTTCTCCCCAGTAGTTTTCATTTCTCTTTAAAACGACTTCACGGCCAACATCCCATTTTTCAAAGATATATGGGCCGCTTCCAACCGGGTTTGAATTGCGCTCATTGAATTTATTGGGATCATCAAATTCATATATATGTTTAGGGTAGATGCCCACATCTGCAAAAGAGAGGTTATCAAGGGTTTTGAAAAAGGGTCTCTTCATAATAAACTTAAATTGTTTATCATCAATAGGCACAAGCTTATCCACATCAGTATACATCTGTGCAATAGTAGCCGCATCGATCTTCGGATTCATGATTGTATTAAATGTGAATACTACATCATCTGTTGTTACAGGGACACCATCAGAAAAATAGATATCATCCCTGAGCTTAAAATTAACCTCAAGCCCGTCTTCTGAGATATCAAAACTCTCTGCAAGGAAGGGTTTCAGCTCCATGGTGTCGTAATCATAATCGAGAAGCGGCTCAAGGATATATGGGGTCGTAATCCATCTGGAATAGATATCATTATCTGCACTTATCATGTTAAGTGTTTTTGGCTCCACACTATAGGCCCATACAAGCCAGTCGCCTTCATCAGCTTGTCCGGTTTCTTTTTTGTTAGTATTATCAGTTTTTAGTTCTCTGGCTTCCTGTGACTCTATATACTTATTTAACTCTTTTCCGAAATAAAGGCTTTTATTGTAGATTTTAAATTGAAGAAGAGCCCCTGCTATTAGCAGGATAAGTATTAGCAGGGCAATTGGATTTCCGCGACGATTCATAAACTTAAGGCTCCAGAGTCTTTACAACTAATACATTAAGATATATTTATAAATAACATTTTTTGATCTTAGCATTATATATATGTATAGTATAGTCAGCGAAATAATTCAATCTTGACAATGAAAGATTAATATTAATTGTTGTTAAAATAAATATTTATACAAACATTGAATCTGAGGAGCCAACATGAAAAAATTAGCCGCCCTGATAATCGTCTTCTGGATTACATGTGTCGCAGCAACAGGCGCACAGACACTTACAAAACACCCGGAAGACCAATCAGTTTCACGCAATCTGGTGCTGGAGAATGGATTAAAGGTATTGCTGGTCTCAGACCCAGCCTTTAATAAATCAGCAGCTTCGTTAGAGGTTCAGGCAGGTTCTTTGATGGACCCTGAAGACAGGCAGGGGCTGGCCCATTTTCTGGAACACATGCTCTTTTTAGGGAATAAAAAATATCCCGAGGTGGATGAATTTTCTAACTATCTTGAGAGTCATGGCGGCTATACAAACGCATTCACCGGTGAAGACAGGAGCAACTATCACTTTGAAATACAGCATGATGCCTTTGATGGTGCGCTTGACAGGTTTTCACAATTTTTTATCTCTCCTCTCTTTTCACCTGAATATACTGAGAGGGAGATAAATGCGGTGCATTCAGAACACCAGAAAAACCTTGAACAGGATGACTGGCGTGAGCATCAGCTATTTAAGACCTTTTACAGGAAAGAGCACCCTGCAAACCATTTTGCAACCGGTAATATAGATACCCTTAAAGGGGTAAAACAGGATGAATTCATAAACTTTTATAATACCTATTATTCAGCCAACAGGATGAGTCTTGTTCTTTTAAGCAACAAAGGGCTGGATGAGCTGGAAAAACTTGCCAGAGAGTATTTCTTACCTGTAAAGAATAATCACCTGGAAAAGATTAAATATGAACCTGACTATCAGGAACATATAAAAGGTCTTCGAATAATAAAGCGCCTTCCTGTAAAGGATATCAGGGAGCTTACCCTCATGTTTTCTATCCCAAGCTTTATTGAGCATTATAAAACAAAACCTGAAACGCTTGTCGGTTTTTGCATGGGTCATGAAGGCGAAGGATCTCTGCTTTCATACTTAAAAAGCCAGGGCCTTGCCACAGGTTTAAGCGCCGGGGGTGGCAACACAACAACCGATTATGGCAGTTTTATGATCAATATCAAATTGACCCAGAAGGGGGTTGAACAATATCAGGATATTATTAAATACTGCTTCAGTTATATCAGACTCCTCAAAGAAAAGGGCATCCCGGATTATATTTTCAGGGAGATTCAGCGTATTGCCGAACTTGATTATACATACAAATACAAGGGTGAAGGGGCGGATCGGGCATCTCACCTTGCCGGAAATATGAGCCATTACCCCCCGGAACTTGCTGAGACAGTTGATTATATATATGAAAAACCTGAACCAGGGCTTATCGATCTGGTGCTTAAACACCTTATACCCGAAAACATGCTCTGCATGCTGACTGCAAAGGAAGTAGCAACCGACAGCACGGAACAATACTATGGCACCCGGTTCTCCTACAGTGTGGAGAAGGGGAAGCCATATAAATCCATTGTAAAACCACCCAAGGTAAATGAACTTGCGCTTCCCATGCCAAACCCTTTTCTGCCTGAGAATGTGCGCCTGCTTGCTGAACAGCCGGTAAATATCATCAACGAACAGGGTATTGAGATGTGGTATGCACTGGACACCACCTTTAAAAGACCTGAGGCCACTATTGTTTTTCGTCTCAAACATGAAAAGGGGCTTGAGAGCCCGGCATATATGGCCAGGTTATCCTTGTATACCGCATGTGTAAATGAGATGCTCAATGAAATAGCATACCCTGCCTCTCAGGCTGGCCTTGATTTTCGATTTTCTGAGGATATGGACGGTATAAACCTGATCATCAGTGGATATAGCGCTTCCATACCAATGTTGTTAAAGGATATTGGTAGCAGGCTTAAATCAATAGAGCTAAGCGAGCAGCAGTTTAATGACATCAAAGAGAGGAAAATACAGGAGTGGGGGAATTTCAAGATGGGACAGGCGTGGGAGATTGCCCGCCATGTCTCACGCATGATCAGGAAAGAAAAATATTTTAGTGTTGACTCCATTTTGGCAGAGGGGAAACTTGTTGAACTTAAAGAGCTAAAAGGGTTTACTGATGTACTATACAAGAGGGCAAGGATAGAGGGTATTGCACATGGTAATATCTCTGCTGAAGAGACTGTTACCTTGACACGTATGCTGCAATCTTCTTTAAATTCAGCCCCTATAAACAAAGAAGATACCTTTAAACAGGCAATCCTTGTTGAAAAGGCGAATGACCCACAAACATATACAGAAAGGCTTGAGACTAATAATTCCTGCCTCTGGAAAACAGTTTACCTGGGTAGCGAAACCCCTGAGTTAAGGATGGCAGCGAGTATTATTGATAAATTTGTCTCACAGCCATTCTATACAGAGATGCGCACAAACCAGCAACTGGGCTATATTGTATCGGCAGCTGCCCAGGAGGATAATGGACAGCATTACCTCTTTTTTATTGTCCAGTCTGAAAGCCACCCTGCTGATGATATAGGTGAAAGGGCAAATCGTTTTATTGATAGTCTTCCTTCAAATTTTGAAGCATTACCTGATAATATTTTTACCGAATTCAAAACGGCTGTTAGAACTGAGCTTTTACAGAAACCCAAGAGTATCATGGAAAAGGCCATGCTCTTTGACCGGCTGACATTTGAATTTAACAGGGATTTTGACAGGAGGGAGGATGATCTGAAAGCCCTTGACGGATTAACAAAAACTCAGGTATTAAAAATCCTTTCAGAGAGCATTAATACTGCGACCAGAAAGACAGTTGATATACTATTATTTGCAAGACAGCATACTATAAAGCCAGAGACAAAGGCCACAATAGATGCGATTGAAACATTCAAAAGAGGCAGGGAGTTTGTTAAAAGAGGGAAATATATTAAGAGGAGATGACTTTATTGTTGAGCGCGCAGGCAAGGCTATGGTTGCGATTGTTTCTATGGAAAAATATGAGATTATGCGTCAAAACAGAGAAGAGGCCCGCAAAGCATCAGATATTATTAAAGGAAAAATGAAAGATGCTGATATAACAACCACTGATGCCCTGATTAGCGAGGCAATTTCAGATATCAGGGCTTGAAATAAATGAGATATCGCCTGGTTGTTGACACAAATATAATTGTCAGTTCGGTCCTTACACCGGGAAGTAAGCCTGACAGGCTATGAGAAGACCCGTCAGATAACAATATCCTGGCAGCGGCTATTGATGGAAATGCAAATTACATCGTGTCGGGCGACCATCATTTGACATCATTAAAAGAATATCGGGACATAAGGATTCTTACACCTTCGGAGTTTACTGAAGAGATCATTGATAAAGAGTAGGTTTCTATACCTGATGGTGAAGGCTATTTTAAAGTCTACTTTAATATAGCCTTGACAAATTTAAAGTCTACTTTAAAATAGCCATATGAGATATATTGACAGTTATATAATTGAAGACCTGAAAAAAAAGATGGTTTTTGTGGGTGGCCCACGCCAGGTAGGAAAAACCACACTTGCCAAGGCAATCCTTGCCAGGGATTATCCTGAAGGCAGGTATTTTAACTGGGATTTTGATGATGACCGGCAGGATATATTAAAGAAAAAATGGAGTACAAGTAACACACTGCTTGTTTTTGATGAACTGCACAAATTCCCTGCCTGGAAGAGATGGATAAAAGGCATTTATGATGTATCAAATGATAAGCATTCTTTTCTCATAACAGGTTCTGCGCGGCTGGATACATACAGACGCGGAGGTGATTCGTTGATGGGGAGATATCATTACTGGAGACTCCACCCCTTTACACTTGATGAAATTCCTGGAGGGATATCTCCTGATGAGGCATTTAAACGTCTTATGACAGTTGGCGGTTTTCCAGAGCCTTTTCTTGATGGTGATGAACGCTCTGCAAGACGCTGGCGTCGTGAACGGTTTGACAAGGTGTTAAGGGAAGATATCCGTGACCTTGATTCTGTCAGAAACATACAGTCATTAGGTCTTTTTCTTGATCTGCTTCGCGAGAGGGTCGGGGGTCTGGTGACAATCGCAAATCTGGCAAATGATATACAGGTCGCACCGCAAACAGCCAAGTCATGGCTTGAAATACTGGAAAAGATGTATCTTATTTTTATTGTCAGGCCATTCACAAAGTCATTACCCAGGGCCGTATTAAAACCCCCAAAGGTTTATTTTTTTGATAATGGTGATGTGCTGGGTGATGAAGGCGCCAGGTTTGAAAACCTTATAGCCACTTCTCTTATTAAGAGGCTCCATTTTCTTGAGGACAGGGATGGTTATCGATACGATTTAAGATATATACGCGATAGAGAAGGAAGAGAAGTGGATTTCGCAATACTAAAGGATGGATTGCTTGAAGAATTAATAGAGGTCAAATTTTCTGATGAAGATATCTCCAGGTCTCTATCCTATTACTGCGAACGCTTAAAACCCATAAATGCAACACAAATAACAGCCAATCTGAAACGGCCATATGATAAAAATGGGATCAGAGTTACTGACCCCATTTCATATTTTAAGGGTTTCTTTTAATACCTGTAATGACTCGATTTATATGGCCCTTCAACCGGTACACCCAGATAATCCGCCTGCTCCTGTGTAAGTTTTGTAAGCTTTACACCGAGCCTTCCAAGATGAAGCCTTGCCACCTCTTCATCCAGTGTCTTTGGCAGGGTATATACCTTTTTTTCATGGTTCTTGGTGGCAAGCTCTATCTGTGCAAGTGTCTGGTTTGTAAAGCTGTTACTCATCACAAAACTGGGGTGCCCTGTTGCACACCCAAGGTTTACAAGCCTGCCCTCTGCCAGAATAATTACTGACCTGCCTGATTTCAGTATCCATTTATCCACCTGTGGTTTGATATTTATCTTTTTGCATTCAGGTGAGTTGGCAAGGTATGCCATATCAATCTCATTATCAAAATGGCCGATATTGCACACAATGGCCTCATTCTTCATCCTTTCCATATGTGCGCCTGTAATAACCTTGTAGCACCCGGTGGCAGTTACAAAGATATCACCTATCCCTACCGCCTCCTCCATTGTAAGCACCTCATAACCCTCCATGGATGCCTGAAGCGCACAGATGGGGTCTACCTCTGTTACAAGGACCCTTGCACCAAAACCCCTCATGGAGCTTGCACACCCCTTGCCCACATCGCCATAACCGCATATAACAACGATCTTTCCTGCAATCATGATATCGGTAGCCCGTTTGATACCATCTGCCAGGGACTCGCGACAGCCATAGAGGTTATCAAACTTGGATTTGGTTACAGAGTCGTTAACATTTATGGCAGGGAAAAGGAGTTCATTATTTTTTGCAAGCTGATAAAGCCTATGAACACCTGTGGTGGTCTCCTCTGATACACCCCTGATGTTTGCCGCAACCCTGTGCCAGTGCTGAGGGTCTTTTTTATAGCTTACCTTTAAACGATCCATGAGGCACTTCAGATCAGGGTTGGTGTATGTCTTATCAAGAAGAGAGGGGTCATTTTCAACCTTCACACCCTGATGAACAAACAATGTTGCATCACCGCCATCATCAACAATAAGGTCAGGGCCAGTGCCATCAGGCCAGGTCAGGGCCATTTCAGTACACCACCAGAACTCTTCAAGGGTCTCGCCTTTCCAGGCAAATACAGATGCAGTGCCTTTGTCTGCTATGGCTGCGGCTGCATGATCCTGAGTAGAAAATATATTGCATGTTGCCCATCTTATATCCGCACCAAGGGCATGGAGTGTATCAATCAGCATGGCTGTCTGGATGGTCATATGAAGGCTGCCCATGATCTTCATGCCTTTGAGGGGTTTATCCTTCCCGTATTTCGCCCTCACTGCCATAAGACCGGGCATCTCGTTTTCAGACAACTGCATATCCTTGTGGCCGAAATCTGCGAGAGACATGTCTGCCACCCTGTTTTTTAATTTTAGATCAAGTTCTTCAAAACCCATTTTGTTCTCCTTATTTTAATTGTTAATTTTTTCTGCTTTATAAATATTTAATTTAAGCGTCCGATTCATATCAAAGGATTCGGTAAGGGTTAGCGCAAACCCACTATCACTTAGATATGTTTTAATCTCCTCTGTTGTAAAACCCAGCCATCGGTCACCATACTTTTCTCTCATATCTTCATCCTGATGTTTTTCAAAATCAGCAATTATGAGCTTACCTTTACTTTTTAGTATACGGGCAGCCTCCGCGATCGCCTTTTCTGGTGAAGGTATATGATGAAGAACCATAGATATGATAACAAAATCTGCCTGGCTGTCTCCGACCGGAAGGTGCTCCAACTCCCCAAGACGCAGTTCCACGCTGCCATTGGCGTCTGAAAAAAGCCTTCTTGCCTGCTCAAGCATCTGGGGTGATGAATCTACCCCAATAGCAACAGCGGCGAGCTCTTTTAATCTGTGGAGAAGCTGACCTGTCCCGCACCCCATATCAACCGCAAACCCACATTTTTCAACATGCTTCAGGATTGCGCCATTAAGGTCAAACTCACCGATGATCTGCTGTTTGAGGTCATCCCATTTATGTGCAATCCTGTTAAAAAACTGTTTTGATTTTCTTGTGCGGTCACTTATTACTGTCTCTGCATTTTTCAGGTCCTCTGCCAGTTCAGGCTCTTCATTAAAAAGAAACCTTATCGCATCCACAAATCTCTTTTCTTTCCCTGTTTTTGAGACAGAAAAAAAGGCCCAGATGCCATCCCTGCGGCACTGTATGATCCCTGAATCGGTAAGTATCTTGAGATGCCGTGATATGCGTGACTGCCCCATACCCATAAGAGAGACCAGTTCATTCACACTCATCTCATGTCTGAGAAGTATGTTGAATAACCGTATCCGGGTTTCATCTGCAAGGGCCTTAAAATAATTTATGCTTTCCATATAATCCACATATCAATATATCTTGATATGTGGATTATATGGATTTTTTCGGTTGAGTCAAGGAATTATTTGGGATTCTGTATAAAGAAATTATTTTTTTAAAAAAATACTGTACAAGTATTTATAAACCACATTGCACAAAGGTATAATTCAGGCCTTAATGGAACTGAGTACCTTGGCCACGACGCTGAAATTGTATAAATAACAGTATAATATATGCATATAATGAAAGGGAAAAGGGCAGCATCATGTGTAGGCACACTACTTGATTTGCATTCTTTTTTTGAAAAATTCATAAATATTGCACCAGCTAAAGCTAGCATCAGAAAAAACGGGTGTAAAAACTTCACCATCTCGCGTGAAAAATTTGCAATATTGTTTCTCTGGTAAAGAGATGTAGCGACAGGATAAATATAGACATCGCCCTGACCCTGTAAAATATTCCGACTCCAAAGGTAGTAAGGCTTTTCAAAAACATACCAGCTTATATACCTATCAGGGTTACTCTTAAACCTGGCCCACAATATTTTACTAAAAGAGGGTATCGATGACCCGAATTCTGGTTGCATCGGGTCTTCTTTATAAGGAAAATATTTATTTTTAGGATTATGGTAAATATATCCTGGGTAAGCTCCATGACTCAAGGTTGAAATTAATCTTGAATTTCCAGTCAAAGCATCAGGTGGTAGACTTATGTTATTACGTATACTCCAGCTTAGAGGAAACAGCCCAAAGATAATGATAAACAGGGTGAGTTTATTTAAAAGTTTTTTTCTCTCAACCCCTTCAAACCTTTTTCTTAATTTTACCAACCAAAAAACAGCAAATAAAAATGGAACTAACAGAGCTGTCTCATTTGTAAAGCCATACTTAGATTAAACATTTATTATTATAGTTTGTTAAACTTTTCACGTAGATAATAGAAGACACCTATATTATGTATGGAACATATAATGAACAGTGAAAGAATAGCTAATGTAACCTAAATCCACCGCCTAAAGAAAACCGGAGAGAATCCCTTCAAAATTTGTACATCAAAAAATACCACTGACCACTCAACGTATA
>JAFGFM010000114.1 GCA_016931115.1 Deltaproteobacteria bacterium
AGACCATTATCACCAAAGAGCATGATGCATCTGTAGAAACGACTGTTTATTATAACGATCTGAAGGCATACGGGAAGGGTTTTTGGGAGTTTTACCAGAAGGCAATAGAAAATGGGGTCAGGTATGTGAGAGCCAGGCCGTATGATGTTGTTGAAGATCCCGGGAATAAAAACCTGACCATAAGGTATGAAAATCTTGAAACCGGTGAACTTGTGAAGGAGGAAGTAGACCTTCTCGTACTTTCCACGGGACTCGTTCCAAGCGACAGGAACAAAGGGCTTGCAAAGGTATTGAAGATTGAATTGGATAAATTTGGATATTTTAAAGAGAAGGAGCCGTTAATATCCCCACTCGAAACAGGGGTTGATGGCATTTATTTGTGCGGGGGTGCTACCGGTCCCATAGATATCTCCGAATCTGTCGTCCAGGCTATTGCGGCAAGCATGAAAGCAGTCCTTTAAATTGGCTATTGACGATTTTGTAATAAGTCTATTTACCGATCATTGCGAGGAGAGAAGCGAGGAAGAGGGTTTTGTAGTTCATCCAATGGTCAATAGTCAATAACAACGGGGCGTTCAATGAACGATGAAGATATCAGGGTAGGTGTTTTTGTCTGTGATTGCGGTTCAAACATAGCTGGTGTCGTGAATGTGCCAGAAGTGGTGGACTATGCCAAAGGGCTTAAAGGCGTTGCGTTTGCCGATGAAGGCAGATGGTCCTGTTCGGTAGACGCCCTTGCCTCCATGCAGGAGTCCATAAAGGAACACCAAATAAACAGGGTAGTTATTGCTGCCTGCACTCCGAGGACCCACGAACCTCTCTTTAAGGCAACCGTAAAAGAAGCTGGTGTAAACCCCTACCTCCTTGAATTCGTGAGTATCAGGGAACAGGTCTCGTGGGTGCATAGGAGTGAACCAGAAACAGCCACACAAAAGGCCAAGGACCTGGTCAAGATGGGTGTTGCAAAGGCCATACTCCTTGAAGAAGGCGAGGAGATCAGACTCCCGGTTGCAACAGATTGTATGATTATAGGCGGTGGAATGGCGGGCATGACCGCGGCCTTGAATGTAGCTGATCAGGGTTTTAATGCCTATATAATAGAAAAAGAACAAAAGCTCGGGGGACTTTTAAACAGTATATCGACAGTGTCTCATGATCATAATGAGATTTTGGCGGCAGACATTGTGAAGGCCAAGGCTGATATTGTGGAATCTCATCCTAATATTAAAGTTTACACAAACACTACGATTGAAGCAGTCGAAGGTTATATTGGAAACTATAAGGTGACGCTAAATGCGAATAAAAAAAGCGAAAAACTCGATATATCAACCGTTATCGTGGCCACGGGTATGCGGGAGATCACACCGGAACAGGGCCAGTTCCAATACGGAGATGACCCCCGCGTGGTGACCCAGCTTCAGCTTGAAGACAGATTAAAGCATTGGGAATCTGGCATTAAGGACGTAGTCATTATCAACTGCGTCAACTCAAAGAATGAAACCCGGGGCTGTTGTGCCATTGGCTGTCCAATCTCAGTTAAGAATGCATTAACCATCAAAAAAATCAAAAAAGATATCAATGTGCATATCCTCTACCGGGATCTGAGCATGGTGAAGGACGAGCAAATCCATTTGCAGGCTGCCAAAGCGGCGGGTATCAAATTCATAAGGTTTCCGGATGATCGCTACCCCGAGGTCATAAAAAATAACGGTAACCTGATGGTTAATGTTTACGATATTCTTCTTGGAAGAGAATTGAAAATTCCATCTGACTTACTTGTGCTCACAGTTGGTTTTAAAGGCAGTGATACTGTTGAGCAGGTTAAGGGCCATCTAAAGGTCTCATCAAATCCAGACGGTTTTTTTCAGGAGGCCCATATAAAACTGGGTCCACTGGATTTTGCGTCTGATGGCATTTCTCTTTGCGGTTGTGCAAGAAACCCGAAGTCCCTTAAGGAAACTTGTGAGGAGGGAATCGGGGCGGCCATGAGGGCCTCAATTCCCATGAAAAACGGCTATATTGAAGCGGAAGGGATAGTGGCCGACATTGATCTTACCCATTGCAATAGCTGTAGCATCTGTTGGAAGCGCTGCCCTTATAGCGCCATAAAAGTGAATGAGCATAAAGAACCGGTAGTCATAAAGGCCCTTTGTAAGGGATGCGGTCTGTGTGCAGCGGATTGCCCAAAGGAGTGCATCACCATTGTGCATTACTCGGATGACCAGATTTTTGCCCAGGTGGAAGCTGCACTGGAAGAAAATGCACAGGAAAAAATCATTGCCTTTGTGTGCCACTGGTGTGCCTTGGGGGGTGTGGATATGGCAGGCGTTAGCAGGCTCCAGTACCCGACGAATGCACGTCTTATAAGGGTGATGTGTTCTGCGAGAGTGTCCATCAAAATGATTGAGCATGCCTTTGAGCTGGGCACAGCCGGTGTGTTAGTGGCAGGATGTGAGTTCCCCACCTGTCATTATATCACGGGTAATTACGCTGCCGAAACTCGATTGAAGCGTGCCAGGAAGAAACTGGCCAAAAAAGGATATGATCCGGATAGGCTCTGGAATACCTGGTGCTCGGCCGCGGATGGGCCGAAGTTTGCAAATGTTATGAGGGGCATGATTAAGAAACTGGGGCTTGAACAAGGAGTTTTTTGACAGGAAACACTGGATACATAAGATCTTAGGAACTCATAAAGCGATTATATAAGGGTTTGAAGATAGATGGGCAGTAAAACAGTTCTGGCTGAAAAATTTAGTGATGTTGATATGTTCAGGGCCTGTGAACAGTGCGGGTGTTGCAGTTCCGCATGTCCCATCACAGGTGTAAACGGGTTTAATGTGAGGCGGATCATCAGACATATCGAGCTCGATTTAATAAACGAGATTGCTGATACGCCTTTTGCGTGGTCCTGTACCACATGCGGGAGATGTGAAGAGGTCTGCCCAAATGGCATTGCGATCCTTGATATCATTAGGCCCCTGCGATCCATGTCGCCCGGGGAGCTCGTGCCTGACTGGCCGCCTTGCACAAGGGCCTGCCCTGCCGGGGTAGATGTGCCGGGGTACCTCCGGCTTATAGCTGGGGGAACGCCGGATGAGGCATGCGCATTAATCTTAGAGAAGGTGCCTTTCCCGGGTATTTTGGGCAGGGTATGCATGCACCCTTGTGAAGAGGCCTGCAGGCGCCTGGAGGTTTTTAATGAACCTGTTTCAATATGTGCGCTCAAGCGTTATGCGGCAGATAAAGCAGGCAATGCATTTGAAAAGATTTCAAAGATAAAAGAGAGTACGGGTCACAGGGTGGCAGTTATTGGGGCAGGCCCTGCTGGTTTAACCGCGGCCTTTTATCTGAAAAAAAAGGGGCATCATGTAACGGTTTTTGAGGCAAGATCCAAGCCGGGGGGGATGATGAGGTATGGAATCCCTTCCTACAGGCTCCCGGAGGAGGTGCTGGAAAAGGAGATCAATCAGGTCTTGAGCGTCGGTATCGAGCTTAAAACAGGAAAAAAACTGGGCAGGGATTTTGATCTCGACACGATAAAGGCAGATGGTTATGAGGCGGTGTTCATTGCCACGGGATTACAACTGAGCCGGAAAATAGAACTTAAAGGTGCACAGTCAGATGATGTTTTCTGGGGGATCGACTTCCTGGCAGAAATCACCGAGGGAAAGGAAATCGCACTCAAGGACAGGGTGCTGGTCGTAGGCGGCGGTAATGTTGCGGTCGACGTGGCCCTCACAGCCCTGAGAATTGGGGCAAAAGATGTTACCATAGCCTGTCTGGAAAGCAGAGAGGAGATGCCAGCAAACCCGTGGGAGATTGAAATGGCCCTTGAAGAAGGTGTCAGGCTGATGACATCCTGGGGCCCCAGGAAGATAATACAGGATAATGGAAAGGTCACTGGCGCTGAGCTTATA
>JAFGFM010000115.1 GCA_016931115.1 Deltaproteobacteria bacterium
ATGCCCTTGAACCCGGAAACAATGAATTTGAATGGGATGGGTTTGATAACAATAAAAATCTCTACACATCTGGTCAGTTCACCTATGAGGTAACCGCTGTTAACAACAATGATGATCAAATATCTGTTGAAAAAACCATCAAGGGGGTAGTCACAGGAATAAACTTAAGTGATGAAGAACCGGTAATATATGTAAATTCAACGCCCTTATCCATATCTCAGATAATTAATGTAAACATGGTTGAGGATACGGAAATATAAATCAATAACCCGGAACAATTTCCGGACCAATTTTAATTATTAAGCTAAATACAGGAGGCAATTATGGCTTTATCAAGTGCACTTTTTTCAGGTATCAGCGGTCTGACAAATTTAGGTAATGCAATGCAGATCATAGGCGACAATATCTCTAACCTTAATACCATTGGTTTTAAAAGCAGTAGTTTCACATTTCAGGACCTTTTAAGCCAGAGCATGTTCACCAGGTCAGGGACATCACAGGTAGGCAGAGGCACAGCAATAGCTGATGTCTATGCATCATTTGAACAGGGCTCTTTTGAGACTACCGGCAACACAACAGACCTTGCCATAGGCGGCGATGGTTTTTTTGCAGTAAGAGAATCGGGTTCAAACAGCCTCTACTATACAAGGGCAGGTAATTTCCGATTTAACAATGATGGTCAGATGATAAACCCTGAAGGTTATGTGGTGCAGGGGTGGATGGTTGATGAGGATGGGAATATAATGGGATCAACAACCGATATTGCCATGACATCATTTACATCACAGCCTCAGCCAACCGACAGTGTTTCTGTTATCACAAACCTTGACAAGGACCAGGAGAGTACCTCTGTGACTCTATCCGACGCATGGGATGCTACAAATGACCCACCTATTGCGTCTACCGCCTATGGATATCAGACAACTGTAAAGGCATATGACTCCCTTGGCAGCACCCACGATGTAACAATCTATTATGACAAGGGAGCATCAAATAATGTGTGGGAGTATCTTGTAACATGCCCTCCTGATGAAGACCTGAGGACAGGTATAACAGGGACATCGTCAGCGGGTCTTCTTGCGCGTGGCACCATAACATTTAACGAGAGCAGTGGTACAATTACAGGAATTGATATGTCAAGGCTTACAGCTACAGGCCCTCAGGTGTGGACAGCTGGGACACTAAACGCGGACGGGTACTATGAATTCGGGGCAGATTTTCTCGGTGGTACAGCAACAGGGCAGGATATAGCCCTTGATATAGGGGTCAGACATAACGGCGCTTCATTTGCACCGGACTCACTTTCTACCACACAGTATGCAAGCGCATCCACCACTGTATATCAGTCTGCAACAGGATATGGCGCAGGCGATCTGCAGGGTGTTGATGTGGATGTTGATGGCCTGATAACAGGTGTATACTCAAACGGTCAGGTGCTCCCCCTGTACAAGATAGCCCTTGCAAAGTTCCAGAGTGTTCAGGGTCTGCACAAGATGGGCGGTAACCTTTACAGGGAGACAAGGGAAAGCGGTTCAGCAACAACGAGCCTTCCAGGTTCAAACGGGTTAGGCAGCATTGCGCCAAACTCTTTGGAGCAGTCGAATGTTGATATGGCGGCTGAGTTTGTTAAGATGATAACAACACAGAGAAATTTCCAGGCAAACTCAAAGATCATCACAACAACCGACACAATGCTTTCAGAGCTTATCAACCTGAAGAGGTAATCTTTTTCAGGCTATCTAAGGGGGCTTAAATAATGCCAGCCCGGTGACAGGGGTGCCCTCACTAAAAGGCATTATCAAAATGTGAAAGTAGAAAATTGGAGTTTTTCCGCCAGGGCAAAAACAAGTTGCCTCCACAACAAAGGCCCTGGCGGAAAAGATATGCCTCCAGGCGGGTAATGGTCTTCTGCCTTACGAAACAACCCCTGTTTTGTAAGGCAGAAGACATTCACCCAATCTCAGTATCCCTGTGAATAAGGGACATCAGTTTTTTGACAGACTCCTCGCACGATAAATAAAGTCATTTTTTTGACATAACAGAGGAGGCAATAACAGCAAAATCAATGTCATTATTTTGACATTTGTCTTTAAAGGTTTTAAAGCCACCTTTAAAATAAGCCGGTAAAAGTTCCTCAACCATTCCTTCCCTTTTATCATTTTAAGTTTATTTACCTGTTAATACAGCATGTTAACCTTAACATTCTTATATCTTTAAAATATAACCACCCCGAAAACTGATGTGGCACAGAGGTTGCTTTACAGAACGATAAGTATATTTCTTTGGCTAATCTGGAGATCTGAATATGGATATAGCAACCATAATAGGAATTATTTCTGCCTTCACCCTTGTTATATGGTCAATACTGATGGGAAGTTCGCTTCTCCTCTTTATTGATTTACCCTCGGTGATGATAGTGTTCGGCGGCACCTTTGGATGTTCAATGATCAATTATCCGCTACCTGATATCCTTAAGGTAATGAAGGTGGTTAAAAATGCCTTTTTTGTAAAACCTGCCACATCCAAGGAGTTGATAGCCAGATTTGTAAGCCTGGCAGGGACAGCGAGAAGAGAGGGGATACTGGCGCTTGAAACTGCCCTGAATGATATAACAGATGACTTTATGAAAAAAGGACTTCAGCTTTCTGTTGACGGGCTGGAACCCACATCCATAAAGGATATCCTTGACACAGAGATAGAAAATATTAAAGACAGGCATAAACTTGGCGCCGAAATCTTCAGTACAATGGGGACATTCGGGCCGGCAATGGGTATGCTTGGCACCCTGATAGGGCTTGTGCAGATGCTCCAGACAATGGATGACCCCAGCAGCATCGGGCCCGCAATGGCAGTTGCCCTTTTGACCACATTTTATGGCTCAGTACTGGCTAATATATGCTGCCTTCCAATCGCCGGCAAGCTGAGAGGCAAGAGCGCTGAAGAGGTAGCCCTGAAAGGGATCATGCTGGAGGGGATAATGTCCATAGCAAAGGGCGATAACCCGCGACTCCTGGAACAGAAGCTGAATGCATTCCTCTCTCCTGAAAAGCGTGAGACGAGCTTTAAATAACAGACAATCCAAATGGAGATTAAATAATGGCCGAAAAGGAAAAAGATGAAAGAGAAAAGGATGATGAGGCTGAAAAGACCGAAGAGGCCCCAAAAAGAAAAAAGGTCCCTATAAATATCATTATCATTGTGATTCTGGGTTTGTGTCTTGCTGGCGGTGGGGTATTTGTCTGGAAGAGCGGGCTCTTCTCAAAAGATGCTGGTGATCTCGATACAGACACAGAGAATAAAAACAATGAACTTATCGGGCCAATTCTTACACTGGACACCTTTATTGTTAACCTTATCGGTGAACGCGGAAAAAACTATCTCAAGGCGAAGGTAGAGCTTGAGCTTGATTCTGAGCGGACAACAGAGGAGATATATAAGCGGCTTCCACAGATAAGGGATGCAATACTTACTTTGCTCAGTTCAAAGTCAAATGAGGATATAAATACCCTCGATGGCAAATATCAGTTAAGGGCAGAAATAATGACCTCGGTTAACCAGTTCCTTAGAACGGGGAAGATCAAGAATGTCTATTTTACAGATTTTATTATTCAGTAATAAGGCATTATGTGCCTTACAGAATTACAGGTTAGGATATGAATAAGTTACTATCACAGGATGAGGTTGACTCCCTGTTAAAAGGGCTTGATGCAGGAGATATCGACAACATCGATGAATTTTCTCCTGATATCAGTGATGATGTGAAGGTAGACTCCTTTGACTGGGCAATGGCAGGCCTTAATGTCAGGGGCAACATGCCTCTTCTTGAGGTAGTCAACAGCAAGTTCAGTCAGAAGCTGAGGACCTCACTCTCCAATTCATTAAGAAAAATGATGGATATCACACCTGACCCTATTGAAACGATAAAATACAGTGACTTTCAGAAGTCACTTCCTGTACCAACCAGCATGCACCTCTTTAAGATGGAGCCCTTAAGAGGCATCGGAATAATCGTTGTTGAAAGCAGGCTTGTCTTCAGCCTTGTGGAGGCATACTTCGGCGGAAAAGGGATCGGCGCTACAAAGATAGAGGGCCGGGAATTCACTACAATAGAAAACAGGATTATTGAAAAGGTTGTGCATATGGCACTCAATAACCTTGCAGAGGCATGGGAGGATGTACACCCTTTGAAGACAGAGTTTGTAAGATCAGAGAGCAATCCCCTTGTAGTAAATGTAATTCCAGGTGAAGAGCTCATGATTTCAACAAAATATGAGGTGGAATTAACCAAGGTGCTGGGCAATATAATCATTTGTTTTCCATATGCCTCGTATCAGCCCATAAGGCACAAGCTTGCAGGTGATTACAGGGATGAGACTGAGACAACCCAGCTTGACAGGACATGGATAGAGGGCCTTGAATACCAGCTCAGGGGAACCGAAGTTACCATGAACATTGATCTTGGTAAAACCCAACTCTCTGTTGGTGATTTTTTAAACCTTAGAGAAGGGGATATCCTTATACTTGATAAACACTTTGAACAGCCATTAATAGGCAAGGTGGAAGATGTAAAGTTGTTTGAAGGTTTTGCAGGCAGATACAAGAACAATAAGGTCTTCAAGGTGGAAAGGTCTTATGTTGAACAGGCATAAAGCAATATTTACGGAGGATAGACACTAATGTCAGGAGGAATGGATTTGACAGAACTTGAACCAGGAATGGGACAGAACGATGCAGGAAGAAACATGGATTTCCTGCTGGATATACCGCTGGAAATCTCGGTTGAACTGGGAAATGCAAAGATCAAGATTGGCGACCTGTTAAAGCTGAGTCAGGGATCAGTGGTAGAGCTTAACAGACTTACTGACGAGCCGCTTGAGATCTTTGTAAATAAAAAACTGATGGCGCATGGCGAGGTTGTGGTGGTCAATGAAAAATTCGGCATCAGGCTGACAAATATTATCAGCCCCGGTGAGAGGGTGAAAAGCCTCACCTGATTTATATGGCCATAAAACACGGAGAAATATCTTGAACCCTGACATCAACATACTATCTTACAAGCTTGGAATTTCCATGCTTATTGTCTTTATCCTGCTGATATTGTTTTTGTTCATCCTCAGGCGGTTAAAGGGGGGCACACTCTCCTTTAGAAGATACCCTGTCATGAAAATCATAAGCACCCTCTCCCTGGCTCCGAAAAGGTCTCTTGCTATTGTTGAGTTCGGTAATGAATGGCTCCTCCTTGGTGTAGGCGCTGAAAATATTTCCATTTTATCAAAATACGATAAACCGGAAGAGACGGAAGAAAATCAAAAGTCACATGGTGAAGGAGGTTTTGCCTCATTCCTTTTAAGGGCAGGGGCAGCCGGAAAATCACCTGAAGAAAGCAGCATAAAAAATGAAAACAGATAAAAAAATAACTTTATTAATCTCTGTCATCATGGGCATGGGGCTTCTGTTATGCGCATCAAATGCAATGGCGCAGGCCCCATCGCTTCCGAACCTGACAATAGGCCTTGGAGAGACAAATAACCCTGAACAGGTCTCAACACTTTTACAGATACTCCTTCTGCTCACAGTACTTACACTCGCGCCTGCTATTGTTGTCATGATGACATCGTTCACAAGGCTTGCAATAGTCCTTTCCTTGGTCAGGACAGCACTCGGCACACAGCAGATGCCTCCAAACCAGATCATCATAGGGCTTGCGCTTTTACTGACTTTTTTTATCATGACGCCTGTCTTTAACCAGATAAATGTTGAGGCGCTCAAACCATACTTAGCCGAGGAGATATCACAGGAAGATGCTATGGAAAAGGCAGTAAAGCCTATCAGGGCATTCATGTTAAAGCAGACAAGGAAAAAGGACCTGGCCCTTTTTATGGATATCGCAAAACTTGAAAAGCCTGCTAATTATGATGAGATACCAACCATAGTTCTTATATCTTCTTTTGTGGTAAGCGAACTCAAGACCGCATTCCAGATAGGCTTTGTAATATATATCCCGTTCCTTGTTATAGACATGGTTGTAGCCAGTGTGCTCTTATCAATGGGCATGATGATGCTGCCGCCCTTCATGGTATCTCTCCCCTTCAAGCTCATGCTGTTTGTCCTTATTGACGGCTGGAACATCCTTGTAGGGTCAATGGTTAAAAGTTTTTTATAAGGGGAATATAATGACTCCTGAATATGTAATAAACCTTGGTGCAGAGGCTATAAAGCTTGCCCTGCTTTTGTCGCTTCCGCTTTTAGGCGTAGGCCTTATTGTCGGATTACTGGTAGCTATTTTACAGGCAACCACCCAGATACAGGAGATGACCCTCTCGTTTGTGCCCAAGATTGTCGCGGTGCTACTCACCCTGATTGCAGTTTCACCCTGGATAATCCAAAAGATGTCCGGTTTTACAAAAAACCTGATAGAGAGCATACCATCTATTATCAGGTAGTGACTAAAAATGTATTTGCCACTTGAAACATTTGAACAACTTGAGGGATTCTTCTGGATACTTGTAAGGGTAGGCACCCTCTTCTTTCTCCTGCCGATCTTCGGGGCCAGAAATATCCCGTCACTGTGGAAGGCAGGGCTCTCATTTGTCATTGCCATTGTGCTGACCCCGGTTGTCCCTGCGCCTCAGAATCTCCCTGTCACGGCACCTGGGATTATTTTAGGCGTTACCTCAGAGATGCTGATGGGGCTTATACTTGCCATTACCATAAGGATTTTTCTTGCGGCTACCGAGATGGCAGGTCAATTCATGAGTTTCCAGATGGGCTTTTCAATGGCCAGCGCCATAGACCCCCAGACAGGGGCGCAGAGCAATGTCCTGACACAGTTTATCTATATCTTCACATTGCTGATATTCTTTTCCATGGATGGTCATCATATGTTTATAAGAATCATGGCCAACTCCTTCTATTCCGTGCCGATTAACAGCATCAGCTTCAAACCGGGTATAGCAAATGAACTAATCAAGGCAGGAACAAGCATGTTTACCTTAGGCATAAAGATAGCTGCCCCGATCCTTGTTGCGCTTTTCTTATCAAACCTCTGCCTGGGCATTATTGCACGAACAGTGCCTCAGGTTAACATACTCATGGTAGGGTTCCCTGTTAACCTCTCTATAGGTTTTGTATTTTTCATTCTAATACTTATGAACATCTACCCCCTCATTTTCAACATGAAAGAGAGCATGGTTAAGAGCCTGATAAGGCTTTTGGGCCTGATGTAGGGGGAATATGGCAGAACAGAGTTTTCAGGATAAAACCGAACAGGCAACCCCTAAAAAGCTGGATGATGCCCGTAAAAAAGGGGAGGTAGCAAAAAGCCGTGAGCTTACCTCTATTGCCATTCTGAGCGCCGGAACCATCTATTTGTTTTTCAATATGAAATCCATGACAATGACACTTGGTAACAATCTTAAAAACGCCTTTAAGAAGATACCCGAGGTGATGCCAGCCGGTGACTTTTCACCACAACTGGTTTCAGACACAATAGTGGACTTTCTCATCCTGCTCGCGCCACTGTTCCTGATTCTTATGATTGTTGCCATACTGATCAATCTGTTTCAGACCGGTATACTTTTCAGTGTCGAAGCCTTGACACCAAAGGCGTCAAAAATAGATCCGATAAAAGGGCTGGAAAAGGTCTTTTCAAAGAGAGCCCTTGTTGAGCTTGCCAAATCAATACTCAAGATAGTAATTGTCGGCTGGGTGGCCTTTTCTGCATTCAAAAACGATATACCCAGGATGATACCGCTCTTATACCAGGAAAATACCCAGATATTATACCTACTTGGGGAATTGTCCTTTGAAATAATGGTAAAATGCTGTTGTGTAATACTAATAATGGCTATCCTGGATTTCATGTACCAGAAGTGGGAATATTCACAGAACCTTAAGATGACAAAGCAGGAGGTAAAGGACGAATTCAAGCAGTCTGAAGGAGACCCCATGGTCAAATCGCGCATAAGGTCTATCCAGAGGGAAATGGCGAGGAGGAGGATGATGGAGGAGGTGCCTAAAGCAGATGTTATCATCACAAACCCGACCCATCTTTCTATTGCGCTCAGGTACAAACCCCTTGAGGGGATGAAGGCGCCTCTAATCGTTGCAAAGGGGGCAAATAATATTGCCTTTAAGATCAGGGAAATAGCGGCAAAGCACAATATACCGCTAATCGAGAACAAACCCTTGGCACAGAACTTGTATAAATTAGAGCTGGGAACTGAGATTCCTTCGCACTTTTACCAGGCAGTAGCAGAGATCCTGGCCTATGTATATGGATTGAAAAAAAGCGGCTATAAAGGATAAGAAATGGAAGCAGTAGAGAAAAAAGGTCCGTCTTTATTTGCGAGTATGGATATCTGGGTGGCAGTGGGCATCATGGGGGTGCTCATGATCATGATCATACCGCTACCGACCATGATGCTGGATGTCTGTCTTGCCATGAATATTACCCTTTCGGTGCTTATTATACTAACAACCATATATGCCTCAAAGCCACTTGATTTTTCAGTCTTTCCATCGCTTCTCCTGATTACCACCCTTTTCAGGCTGGCGCTTAATATTTCATCAACAAGGCTGATACTCCTTAACGGCCACAGCGGCGCTGATGCAGCCGGTCATGTGATAAAGAGTTTCGGCTCCTTTGTTGTTGGCGGAAACCCCACCGTGGGTCTCGTGATATTTGTCATACTGGTTATCATCAATTTTGTGGTCATCACAAAAGGTTCAGGAAGGATAGCCGAGGTTGCTGCCCGTTTCACCCTTGATGCTATGCCCGGTAAACAGATGGCCATTGATGCTGATCTCAATGCAGGCCTTATAGAAGAGGGTGAGGCAAGGCGCAGAAGGTCTGCCATATCAAGGGAAGCGGAATTCTATGGAGCCATGGACGGCGCAAGTAAATTTGTACGCGGCGATGCCATAGCAGGCATTATCATAACCCTGATCAATATAATAGGCGGCCTTATCATTGGCGTGCTCCAGATGGACCTGGAACTGGCAAAGGCGGTTGAGTTTTATACCCTGCTCACCATTGGTGACGGCCTTGTCTCTCAGATACCTGCCCTGATAATATCAACCGGCGCAGGCATACTTGTTTCAAGGGCATCATCAGACGGCACCAATATGGGCGTTGAGATGGCTGGTCAGTTCGGATTACAGCCAAGGGCGCTTGTAATAGCCTCCGGCATTGTCTTTTTATTTGGTCTTGCCCCTGGTATGCCACTTATCCCGTTTACAATACTGGCCGGATCAGTGTTCCTCCTTTCAAGGACAGTAAAGGCCAAAGCAGCGATGGCAAAGGCAGAGGAGCCTTCAGCCAAGGAGGAACAGGCAGAGGCACAGGCCCCTGAAGATGTGCAGAAGCTCCTTCCGCTTGACAGCCTTGAGATGGAGATAGGTTACGGGCTAATTACAATAGTTGACGATAAATCCCAGGGTAACCTCCTTGACCGCATACGCGCCCTGAGAAAACAGTTTGCGGTTGATATGGGCATGGTGATCCCATCCATACATATAAGGGATAACCTTGAACTAAAACCAAATGAATATGCATTCTGTATCAAGGGCAATGATGTGGCCAAGGGAGAAATACTGGCAGATCACCTGCTTGCCATTGACCCTGGAGACGCCAAGATGAAACTTGAAGGCATACAGACAAAGGACCCGGCATTTGGGCTTCCTGCTGTATGGATATCACCTGAAAGAAAATCAGAGGCCCAGCTTGCGGAATACACGGTTGTTGAACCTGCAAGCGTCATAACAACACATCTCTCCGAGGTGGTAAGGCGTCACGGTTATGAGTTCCTGGGCAGGCAGGAGGTACAAAGCCTGCTTGAAAATATCAGGAAGACCGATCCCAAGGTGGTTGAGGAGCTTACGCCGGCCCTGCTCAACCTGGGTGCAGTGCAGAAGGTGCTCCAGAACCTTGTAAGGGAACAGGTCTCCATAAGGGATCTTCTTACCATCATTGAGACACTGGCAGATTACGCCCCCCTTACCAAGGACACTGATATACTCACAGAATATGTAAGGCAGAGGCTTTCACGCACAATAACAAAGCCCTACCTTGAAAATAAAAAGACACTCAAGGTTCTTAATATCAAGCCCTCCATTGAGGAGCTGATTACAAAGGGTATTAACCAGACTGACTTCGGCGCATACCTTGCGCTTGGACCGAGCGAGGCAAACAAGATTATCCATCATGTGAAGAAGTCACTTGATGATGTTGCAGCAAGGATCGAACAGCCTGTTATCCTATGCTCAACAACAGTGAGAAGACATCTGAAAAAGCTCTGTGACAGCTTTCAGATCAATGTTGCAGTATTTTCCCATAATGAGATCCCCGGAGGGCTTCAGGTTCAGTCCCTGGGAGAGATAGGTTAAATGAATGAATATCAGGAAATTTATAGCCAGGAATTCTAGTGAGGCCATCAAGATGGTCAAAAAGGAGATGGGTGATGATGCTGTTATCCTGCGCACAAGAACTGTCCCCTATTCCGGAAAAGATGCTGAAAAACCCGGACAGGGTGTAGAGGTGACAGCAGCCATTGATTATGATGCGACGGATACCAGGCAGTCTGTAAGGGATGTGAATGAGGAGATAAAGGAGCTCAGCCGTGAGTTAAAAGAGATAAAAGAGGCGATCCTTTTTTCTGATGCAACTGATGTGCTTACCCCTGAGTTTTATTTTGACCGTGATATAAGGGAAAAATACAATTATCTTAAAACCCTTGGGATCAACCGGAATCTCATAGGTAAGATCATGTCCGAGAACAGGCGTGAGTCCCCTTCCAACAGCCAGGGCAGGTCACATCTGCTTCAGGAATCCCTGCTCAAGGTTATGACAAAGATAAAGATAGATACTGAAAGAGATACAGAAAAAGGGCAGAAGATATACACATTCATAGGGCCAACCGGTGTGGGCAAAACAACAACGCTGGCTAAACTTGCTGCCCAGAGCGCCTTAAACAGGGGTATGAAGACGGCCATGATAACTTTAGATACATTCAGGATAGCGGCAGCAGCGCAGCTTGAGGCATATGCAAGGATCATGGGGCTTCCGGTAGAGGTGGCAGTCAGTGGTAAAGAGCTTAATAATGCCATCAGAAAATACAACGATTATGACAGGATATATATAGACACGGCAGGAAGGAGCCCTAACAGCGACCAGGGGAACAGGGATATAATGAACCTTTTCAGGGATAACGCAAATGTCCACGGGTATCTTGTTTTAAGCGCCACAACACATTACAAAAACATGGTTCACGCATCGGAAAGGTTTGAAAACCTGCCGTTCCACAGTTACATATTTTCAAAACTGGATGAGACCGATGATCTTTCACCAATGATAAACTTCCTTATATTAAAGGAAAAACCGGTCTCATATTTTACAACAGGGCAACAGGTGCCAGAGGATATAGAGATAGCATCCAGGAAAAAGATGGCATCAATATTACTGTCAGGAATAAAAGAGAAATCACACAGGGTATCAAGTGAGGGAATATACAATGGATCAAGCTGCAGGCCTTAGAAAAATGGTCAATATGGAAACAACAGTGCCACCTTTAACAGTCTATAAAAACAGCGCTCCTAATATGCCTCTGAGGGTTATATCCGTCACAAGCGGAAAGGGGGGCGTTGGCAAGACAAGCATTACAGCAAACCTTGCGGTTGCATTTCAGAAACTCAATAAAAGGGTGCTCATCCTTGATGCAGACTTAGGTCTTGCCAATATGGATATCATGCTTGGTATCAATCCAAGATACACCATAGGTAATGTACTTAGCGGTGAAAAATCCCTTGAGGATGTGATTGTGACCACCCCTGTCGGGTTCAAGCTGCTCCCTGCCGCATCAGGGATGCAGGAGCTGACAGAACTGGGTGAAGATCAGAAACGCTTTCTATTGAACGAACTGGACGCCATCAATGAGGATTTTGATATAATCCTTATTGATACCAGCGCGGGGATATCATCAAACGTAATGTATTTCAATTTTGCCGCAATGGAAAGGATTGTAGTCTTAACAAATGAGCCGACTTCACTTACAGATGCCTATGCGCTTATCAAGGTGCTTACAGGCAAGTATAATCAGAAGAGGTTCAAGGTGCTTATAAATCTTGTACAGGATGCGAGTGAGGCAGACCGCATATTCAGGAGCCTCTCTATTGCTGTTGATAAATATCTTCAGTCCCCTTCACTTGATTATGTAGGCTGGATACCATATGACAAGATGATCCCGAAGGCAATAAGGCGGCAGAAACCGCTTGTTGATACACATCCGGATTCACCTGCAAGCAAAAGCATCATAGCCCTTGCAGAAAGGATACTTTTTAAAGAAGAGGAGCTGAATTTTGAAGGGGATATAAAATTTTTCTGGAGAAGGCTGCTTAATTGTTGAAGGTAGACATAAAGAATATAAATGTATATAGTTTTATTAAAATAAAAAGAAACGAGGTATTGGGGAATGCAGTCCCCTCAGGCAACAAAAAGAAAATTAAAGGTATATAACCAGCCAATACCCATAAGGTCAAACGATAAAAAGGAGACCGAAAGGGCGGCCCTTGTCACAAGGTATGCACCGCTTGTAAAGACAATCGCAGGCAGGCTTGCCTTGAGGCTGCCGCAGCATATAAGTCAGGATGATCTTACAAGCGCAGGACTTATGGGGCTGCTTGATGCCATTGACAAGTTTGATGTTGAAAAGGGCGTTGAGTTCAAGTCATACGCCGAGTTCCGCATCAAGGGTGCCATGATTGATGAATTGAGGTCAATGGACTGGGTGCCGCGTTCAGTGCGTAAAAACTCAAAAATGCTTGCCGAGGCATATTCAAGGGTAGAAAACAGGGCAATGCGCCCTGCCCACGATGAAGAGGTGGCAAAGGAGCTGGGTGTTGATCTGAATGCCTTTTACAAGCTACTTGATGATTCAAGGGGAATAAGCATTTTTAATGAATATGACATGAAGATCCAGAGCGGCAATGGAGATGGTGAATCTGCAGAAGAGGATACCTTTGAGCTTGGATTTGATCAATCGCCTTTGCAGACCCTTAAAAAGGCTGAGCTTGTAAAGGTTATTGCAGGTGCAATCGACAGGCTCCCTAAGAATGAAAAGACCGCTGTCTCTCTCTATTACTATGAAGAGCTTACAATGAAAGAAATTGGCGAGGTTATGGGCTATACGGAATCCCGTGTGTCCCAGCTCCATACAAAGGCTGTTATAAGGCTCAAAAACAGCCTTAAAAATTACTTTGATAAATAAGAATGCCGAAAAAGAAAAAAGATAATAAAACCCCTGATCAGGATGAAAAGGAAGAGACCAGGGATGATGAACCTTCAAAAGAGGAGGAAAATGCCTCTGATGAAGAAAAGCCGCATGCAATAGTAAAAAAGCCGGGTAAAAAAAAATGGGTATTCATTATTGTTATCGGGGTAATACTGGGTGCATCTGGAATCGGGTATCTGTTCATGCCGGACAGATTCGCCTCTCTTTTTAGAAAGGAGTTCAAAGGCCCCGGGATCATAAATGAGGATAATCTGACCGAAGAAAAGATATCACCCTTTTTTGTACCCCCGGGAGAGGCTGATAAGGAAACTATACGGATAGACCTCACGATAGTATGGGATGGCATAGCATCCATTAAGTATAAAAAAAATGAATTGAGCGCTAGACAAATGATGTCTGAGCGATTCTATAAACTGGCAAAGCAACACCCGGATCTGAATGTTGTAAAATCTGATCTGGAAAATGAAATCGGTTCAATGCTGAGAAGTTCACTGGGTGTCCAGAGTTTGAATATAAGGATAAAGGAGATCCGGTATTTCTGATTCATAAATGGAGACTCCACTTCCTCCTTTTTTAATCAAAGGAGACTGAAATGAACGATTTTACAAAAGTTGACAGGCCGCTATCAATACCAAATACCCCTGGCGGGGTGTGGCAGGTAGAAAAGAAGAGAAAGACCAGGGACAGAAAGGGTAAACAGCTCAAGTATCAGGGCAAGGGTCATCTGGACACGGATGAAGAGCAGGCTCAACTTGCAGAAGCTGAAACAGAAAGTGTCGATGAAAGGGAGTATGAAGATCAGGCTGGCTATGGGGCTCTGAAACACAAAAAACCCCACTCCACCATCAGGATCGATCTAAAGATCTAAATATGGATATACAGACATGGATAATAGGTCAGTCTATTGTTGAGATTGTTATTATATGCCTAATGCTGTGGTTTATAAAAAGCCACAATGCAATGCGCAAAAAAAATGACGAAATAGGGGCCATCTTTGAAAATCCTGAGAAAATAATCGCTGAGATGCAGGAGATCACTAGGCTCCTTGAGAAAAACCTGGAAGAGAAAAAGGAGATAAGCAGGAGGATGCTGGGTCAGCTTGAGGATATTCTAAAAAGGGCTGACCACACACACAATGAGCTTCAAAGCCTCATGAAGGAATACAGTTCAACCCCTGTTAACACTCATCCTGCAGCGCAGGATTCAAAAAGGATGCGCACCTCGGTTAATGACCTCTTAAAACAGGGGCTTTCAAAGGAAGAGATAGCTAAAAAGCTTGGTATATCCACAAGCGAAATCGAGCTTCTTATCAAGCTGAACAAAAGGCAGAAGGACGAGGCCATAAAATAACCGGTAACAAGGAAGGCTATGGATGATATGATTAGCCCTGTCCAACCTAAAAGCGGGCCTTCCGCCACATCAGGCGAAACAAGAAACAGCATTACCACTACCCTGAAACAGGGGGCCATTATAAAAGGCACAGTGCAGGAGCGGCTGAAGAACGGCGAATTTATCATCTCTTCGGGTGGAAAAGATTTCAGGGCACATTCATCCCTGGCCTTGAAGGTGGGGCAAAAATATGATTTTCATGTCCTTTCTGTAAAAGACCGGGTTGAGCTCAGGGTGATTGAAGGAGAGAGCAGGGTTCAGGGAAACATATCAACCCTCATATCCTCTGCAAACACAATAGGCCATAAACTCACCGAGGCCCTTTCAAATGCAATACATTTACCATCCATAAAAAACCTGCCAGCCCAGGTATCAGGGCTTATGGATAAACTACAGGAGATTTTGAAGCACCCCATTTCTGCAAAGGATATCCCCCAGATAGTCTCATGGGTAACAAGGAATATCCAGGGGAGCGGGATCTTCTGGGAGGCAAAGCTGCTTCAATTGATAATGGGGAAAAAGGGCGAGGCGCCAAAGGAGATGGCTGACCAGGATATCAAGGCTATACTTCTTAACATCCTTAAGAACATGGAGAAAACCCTGGAAGAAAAGGAAGGGGGAAAGGCATTATCCATCAATGTCAGGGAGGCCCTTAACCTTATTGAACAGGAACAGGTCATGAACCTTGATACCATAAGGGATGGCATAGGCTGGTTTGTGAACCTGCCATTTATAGATAAGGATGATTTTTTATCCTCTGAGCTTTTTATCAAAAAATCAAAGGAGGGCGGCCTGCACTTTTCCATATTCCTTGATATGACCTTTACAGGCAGGATGAATATAGATACCCTGTTTCTAAATGAAACAGCATCTGTAATGATCTATGTGGAAAATGAAAATACAAAGGAGTTTATCATTGAAAATGGTCATGAGCTTGAAGAGGCCTTCAAAAAGGCAGGGTATATGACAGGCAAGATAAGGTGCGAGGTAAAGGAGAATGTTGTGCCGGACGAGACTGTTGAAAAAACCGATCATTCACAGGTTGATATAACAATATAGATAAACAAAAGCAGATGGAAGAAGAGAAGAACCAGATAAAAAAGGCTGTTGCCCTGAAATATGAGAGGGGTAAGGATGCCGCGCCAAAGGTAACCGCAAAAGGGACAGGCCTTATTGCAGAAAAGATACTTGAGATTGCGGAAAAGGAGGGCATTCCAGTAACCGAAGACCCTGACCTTGTTACAGCCCTTGCAAGGCTTGATTTCTATGACCAGATACCACCTGAACTCTACCGCGCTGTAGCAGAGATACTGGCCTTTGCATACAGTATAAATAATAAGATGAAGGCAAGCAGGTAATGATATCAATGGGGCGAATAATTATTCCCACGGAACATGAGATTTCAATCAACGCTCCTATGTGAGAGCGTCAAACAACGTAGGGGCACAGCGCCTGTGCCCTCAATCCACGCTCCCGCAGGGGAATATACGTTCGTGTGGTTCGCGCTGTTCGCGGTTAAATCTTTTTCAATCCATATATCCAGCGAGGGGTCAA
>JAFGFM010000116.1 GCA_016931115.1 Deltaproteobacteria bacterium
GGGCACTTATATTGAAAAGGATGAATATTTTGATGGGCTGGACAGGTCAATAAAGGTTATTACTGATGGCATTGATGCTCAGGAGCAGCCTGCTCCCATAGAGATAGTAACTACGACCCATTATGATGACATGGGTCGTAAAAGTGAAATCTATGGCCCATATTTCGCTAATGAAGCTGAAACCTCACGTTATTATGAGATAACAACCTATGACAAACTGGGAAGGGTTGATTCTATAGAAACCCCTTCAAGTGTGCCTAATGTTCCATCAATAATTTATTATACTTATGACAACCCATTTACCACTGTTATCACGGACCCAGATATTAAACAGAAGACAGAAAAGCGTGATCATCTGGGCCGCATAATTGAGGTAATAGAGCACGCTGATGGAGGCAATATGTGATTTACTAAAATCCTATCATACATATTGCCGAATTAACGGTCATAAGAAATGGTGCTGTTTTTGGAGTTTTGCCAAATTCTTCCGGTCTTTTGGAGAAGAAAGGGGATAAAAGTACTTATTCATATTTATTACCGAATTATTTACATAAGAAAAGGCGGTATTGCCGACATCGGAATGATGTTCCTGTAAACCGCCTGAAAGTATTAGAAAGCTCTCCTGTATTTCATGATGCTAATTTGGCAACATGTTATAACGACAATTCACCAGAGTCGGATAAAATTGGTTATTCTGGTAGACACGCTGGTCTACCCCTACAAATAATAAAGCTCCTCATCCACCCTGGGTGGCAGCTCTTTTAACAGCTTATAGGTCTTTTCCTTGAAGCTGAATGGGTCTTCCCCTTCAAGAAGGTCGCCCATATCCGCCTCTATCTGTTCAGGGTCTTCCCCTCTCTCCATTCGAGCTATGGCCTCTTCCATGCCTGGCCCCAGGTTCATGCCTGTCATGTCAGAGAGTTTTCTCATAAGGTTGGCTGCCTCTCTTGGGTCATCCTCATTGATATTCTCGGCCTCCTTTGCCAGCATATTCATTGCCTGTTCAAGCTTTGATTCATCCATTCCCGGGATGGGCATATCATCAGGTTCATCGCCCTTGTGTTTTACAGTGGCAAATTTTGACATCTGTCTCTCAAGCTTTATCTTGTTGCATCTGGGGCAGGTCGGTTTTTTGTCGGTATTTACCGTGGATGAAAAAAAGTTGAATATCATATGACATTTTTTACAGTAAAACTCATATATGGGCATAAAGACTCCTTTGAATTTATTTAAAGTAATTAAAACTGGAAATACAAAAAAAAAGATTATCAGTCAAACATTTTGAATAACCCACTGATTCACCATCAAAAAAAGTAAAAAACCTCGTTGCGCTTGATATATCAAGCGGATAGAATATTTTTGACGAAACAAAACTATCATCAACGAGGTGAACTAAGCTAGATTATCTTTACTGCTTATTAGCTTTTCAGCCAAGCCAGTGCGGGATTTTGCTATTGTTAGGTCACGTTCCCGCATCTGTTCTATAAGTAGCAGTTTTTTACCAATGGGCATTTGGGCCAGTTTTTTCCGGTAAGCCTTTTTGCTTTCAAGGATTGAAGACAAGCCATAGTTTGTCATGAATGAGTGGCTCCACCAATTGCATAACGTATGATTATTCCATCTGCTTGCATTTGGTTGATAACAGATATAGATTCTTTGATAATATACATATCTCATGTTCCGGTTGTTTTGAAATACAGAAAGATAGCCGGAGCTTCAAAGGGATTTATATCAGATTTATTTTTAATATTAATTAAAAAGATAATAATCATTTGGAAGGTAATTATCAATCATTAGTAATAGTAGGTTGTCGAGTAACCGGGAAAGTATAGTCATTCTCATAAAAGCCAGAATCTACCTGATGGGTAAAAATGGATACCCGTCTGCGCGGGTATGACGACATTTAATGATTTTACATATAGGCAGATAAATTATAATGCCACTTATATAGACATTAAGGAGGTTAAAAATGAAAAAATCATTTGGGGCTAAAACGCTTATATTCCCAACGCCTGTATGATGCGTGGGCACATACGATTCCAAAGGTATCCCAAATATTATGACCATTGCCTGGGGAGGCATATGCTGCTCAGAGCCACCATGCGTAAGTATTTCACTTAGGAAGGCCACATACACCTATGGCAATATCATTGAGCGAAAGGCATTTACCTTAAGTGTTCCTTCTCAAAAACAGGCAGCTTGCGCTGATTACTTTGGTATGGCATCAGGTAGAACAGAAAATAAATTTGAAAAGGCTGGTATCACACCTGTAAAGGCGACCCTTGTTGATGCACCATACCCCGAAGAATTTACAATGGCGCTTGAATGCGAACTTATGAAACACCATGAACTGGGGCTCCACACCCTGTTCGTGGGTAAAATCCTTGATGTTAAGGTTGATGAGGCTGTTTTAAATGACAAGGGAGAGCCGGATATTAACAAGGTTGATCCCTTTGTTTTTACACCCTTTAGCGGTGGGTATTACAGTATCGGCAGTTTTGTCGGCAAGGGTTTTAGTATTGGCAGGGGACTATGCTGTTAATATGTCGCCCCGATGGGGCTAATTAACTGACGCACATATAGTGCTATTAATATGCCACACCTATGGTGTTTTTATTGTTTGCACATAGAGGCAGCACATAAATGACGACTAGATTTGCCTCTGTATCTGCGTGACTATTATTTTCATTTTATGTGTCCATCAGGTTTTCCCAGTGCCTTTCTAATAGCTTTTGACAGGTCAGACAGGATAAATGGTTTCATAAGAAAGCCTTTTATTTTAAGTTCTTCTGTCCTTTTTTCAGTAATCCGGTCGCTGAAACCGGTGCAAAGGACTACCGGGATATCATTATGGATGGTATGGAGTTCATTTACCAGTTCAAGCCCTGACATAAAAGGCATTTCTATATCACTTAATACAAGGTCAAATTCCATAGGCCTTGCCTTGAATGCCTTAAGCGCAGCCATGCTTTCGCTGAATGCCGTGACCCTGTATCCAAGTTTTTCCAGCATCTCAACGGCCATCTCCATGAAAGTGGTCTCATCATCAATGAAAAGGATGTGTTCATTCTCAGTTTTAATAATTGCGCTGTCGTACAATGCCTTCTCAACACCATCCTGACAAACCGGGAAAAACAGGCTGAATGTTGCACCCTGTCCATATGTGCTTTTAACTGTGATGCGACCTCCCGAGTTTTTTACTATGTTTTGAACAACAGAAAGGCCCAGACCTGTCCCCCCTTCATTCTTTCTGGTTGTAAAGTAGGGGGAGAATATCTCATCAAGGTCATCCGCCTTTATGCCTCTCCCATTATCAATTACCTCCAGTTTTTGGTATTTTCCCGGAACAAGGCCCTTTAGCGCCGACTCCGCGGGATTATCAATTATACAATCAGATAATCGCACCTCAATAATCCCCTCTTTCTTTTTTATTGCATGGCTTGCGTTCGTGCAGAGGTTTATCAGCACCTGATATATCTGTGTCGGATTAGCCATAACCGGTGACTCACTCTCAATCTTTTGTTTTATCTCTATGCCGGGAGGAAGGGAGGATTTGATAAGCTTGAGCACCTCCTGTGCAATAGTGCTTATCTTGATCGGCCTTTTTTCCACGCTGGCCTGCCTGCTGAATGTGAGTATCTGGTTAATAAGCTCCTTTGCCCTGTTGCATGCCACCTGTATCTGTTCAATATTTTTGCTGTTAGGAATATTTTCACTGCTGTCTAAAATCGCTAGTTCAGCATGGGCCATTATTGCCATAAGGATATTATTAAAGTCATGGGCTATGCCTCCTGCAAGGCTACCGAGCGCCTCCATCTTTTGCGATTGAGCGATCTGTTTCTCGTAACTGTAAAGTCTCTGTTCAGCATATTGACGCTCCTTAATTTCATACTCAAGCCTTTTGTTTGCCTCTTCAAGCTGGAAAAGTTTATCCTCAAGTTTGTGTACAAGAGCCTGGTTATAAAGCCTCAGGTAGACCTCTTCCTGAGGGGGTTCCTGCTCTTTATCAGGGTATGATCCGGTTTCTTTTTTGTTCATCAGCTCTTTCGTGATTCTGATCAATTCAACTGTATCGAGAGGTTTTTTAAGAAACCTATCAGCCCCGAGGCTTAATGCAAACTGTTCGTCCTCCGGTTCTGTATAGGTGGCAGTGTAGAAGACAAAGGGGATATTTTTGAGATTTTCATCCTTTCGCCACTCACGGCACAGGGCAAAACCATCCATAACGGGCATTAGGATATCTGAAATAAGCAGGTCAGGCGGGTTGGCCCGTGCCTTTTCCAGTGCCTCTTTTCCATTTGATGCTGTCTCAACTTCAAAGCCGTTTCCTGCAAAAAGTATCTCTGCCATATAAATGTTCTGCTTATTGTCATCTACAACCAGTATTCGTTCCATGATTAAGACCTTTCAAAATCGCATTTTATTACAAATATTTTTTTATCTCATCAACAAAGGTTCCAGGGTTGATAGGTTTTTCTATGTAACCGGTGCACCCTGCTGCTATTGCCTTTTCCCTGTCCCCAACCATTGCATAGGAGGTAACAGCTATTATAGGGACAGCTTTTAACTGTTCTGACTTTCTGAGATTTCTTGCCACCTCATACCCGTCCATGCGCGGTAGCTGGATGTCAAGGAGAATAAGACCCGGTATTTCCCTGCATGCAAGCTCTATCCCTTCTTTCCCATCCATCGCCTTTATCACCCTGAAGCCGTTTTTTTCCAGTATGAAATTCATCAGGTACATATTTTGTTCATTATCCTCAATAACAAGCACGGTTTCTGACATGATTATTTCTCCCTTAAAGGTAGTATGCATGTAAATTTAGCCCCCTTGCCAGGGCCGTCACTAGCTGCACTGATCTCGCCACCAAGCAGCCCCGCCAGTTTTCTGCAAATAGAAAGCCCGAGTCCTGTGCCTTCATATTTCCGGGAAAGGCCGGTTTCAATCTGCTGAAAGGCCCTGAAGAGTTTATCCATATCTTCGGCAGCAATTCCTATACCTGTATCAATTACCTCTGTTATAATCCTCCGCTCTTCAGCCCTGCACATTATCTTTACCCCGCCTTTCTCTGTAAATTTTATGGAGTTGTTTACAAGATTCAGCAATATCTGCTCAACACGGCGCTTATCGCTCATTACAACAGGGATAGATTCGGGTATTGTACATTCCAGCTGGAGGCCTTTTTTTGAGGCCATTGGTTGTACAGCTTTTATCACCTTGCTGATAACATCAGCCATGTCCACCTTCTCAGAGGCAACATTGAGCTGGCCTGCCTCTATCTTTGAAAGATCAAGCACATCATTAATAAGACTTAAAAGGTGCTGTGCGCTTTCCTGAACCATATTAAGCTGTTTTGCCTGTTCATCGTTCAGGGGGCCAACAAGTTTCTGGAGAATAATACCTGTAAATCCGATTATGGAGTTAAGAGGTGTACGCAGTTCATGTGACATCGAGGCCAGGAAAGCCGATTTAAGCCTGTCCGCCTCTTCTGCACGATCCTTTGCGATGGCAAGTTCACTTGTGCGCTCCGCCACCTTTATCTCAAGAAGATCGTAGGCCTTTCTCAACTCCTCCTGTGCTCGTTTCCGTTCGGTAATATCCCTTATAATAACCAGGTCAGCTGGTTTATCTTCAAAGGTTATCCTGCCCGCGTTTACCTCTGCATATATCTCCTGACCATCCTTCCTTAAAAGGATTGTCTCATATATGTTGTCAAGCAAATCACCTGTCAGCCTGCGGTTGTAAAAGTCTACGATGTTTTCTTTTGCATCCGGGTGAAGGTATGCAGAAAAAGGCTGGCCTACAAAATCTTTCTCATCCTGCCCTGATAACTCAATAATACTTGGATTTGCATACCTGATGATCCCGTCCTGCAGGATGATAATACCGTCATTTGCCCTTTCAACTACATTGCGGTACTTCAGTTCGTTTTCCCTCAAGGCGGTTTCCGCCTCCATGCGCTCTTTAATCTCCTTTTGTATCTGTGCAACCTGAATGGCGTTTGACATGGCAAGGCCAATGGTCTTACCGATAGACATAAGTGTTTCCTTTTCAAGCTCGTCGATTGTCAAACTTGTTTTATGGATCAGATTCATTGCCCCCAGCACCTCATCCCTTGCAAGTATGGGAACTGAATAAACACTGACCATGTTTTCCTGCATAAGGGCATCACGCACGCCATTTTCTACTCTTTGATCCGAGACAATGTCTGTTGAAAAGAGCACCTGTTTTTCATTAATAGTTCTTCCTGTCAGGGAGCCTTCAAGGGGCAGGGTTGCAGCCTTTTTAAGGGTGTTTTCACTGAAGCCGTCAGAGAAAAGCAGGTCGAGCTGACTTTTTTCATTGTTAAGCAGAAAAAAGGCTACAGCTGTGGATTTGCTGTAATCCATCATTGCCTTTACAGCCCTTCGAGCCACAGTGTTAATATCAAGCGTGCTGTAGACTATATCGGCTATCCTGTTTATTGCGGTCAACTGGGTCTGTTTAGTCTTAATTTTTTCAAACATCTGATTAAAGGCATCAACAAGCTGGCCTATTGCATCCTTGCCATCATATTGAAGTGAGTAGTTAAAATTTCCCTTTCCAGTGAGTTCTGCATGCGCAGCCAGTTTATGTATCGGGGAGCTGATCTTTTTTGCGGCTAAGAAGGCCAGGGCTATGCCTGTAAGTATGGCAATAATACTTATGAATATGACTTTTTGTTTAAAGGATAATAATTTCTTTTGCACCTTATCAAAGGAAAACACTATGTGAATAGTAGCATATTCTTTGCCATCGATAATAACAGGTGCGGATTTAGTATACAGCAACCCATTCTTCTCCGAGCCTGATGCCAAAACCTTATTATCACTTATCTCAAGAGCGGATCGTATCTTTTCAGGCAGTTCTGAGAGCAGATTTCCATCAAATGCATGGTCTGAATGTGCAAGAACCCGATTGTCTGCACTATCGACAATCAGGGCAGAACTCACTTCATCAATCTTTCCGAGGCCATCCACAAGGTTGTCCAGCAACTCCTTGTTGTAGATAACAAAGCCATGAGACATTGAAAGACGTGTCAGGTTAACAAGGGAATCAGCTCTGCCTTCTTCTTCCCTTATCATTACTCTTTCAAATGACCCGATCAGCGCGATGAATATGATTATAATTACAAGCATGACAGGGAGAACAGAGGGGAGCATAAGCTTATACCAGAGGCCTCGGTCTTTAAATATTATCCTGAGTATTTTCATCTCTCTTTTTCCTCTAAGGTGACATCATGCATTTCAAGCATGCCGGATACTGAAGGGTGAAAATTTATCACATTTGATGTGACCGCATAGAATTCATCAGGTGCATATCCGAATATCATGGGGGCCTCATCGTAAAGTATCCTTTGTATCCTGTAAAAATATTTTGTTCTGAGAGAAGGGGACATGGTTTTTTGCGCCTTCTCCATTATCATGTCCAGTTCGTGTGAAATAAACCCTGAATAATTTGATGACCCGTTGCCTGTTAATTTAGGATCTATTATATCGGTGGGCTCAAGGGTGGAGTTGCCCCATGACCCTGCAAAAATATCCCAGGGGGCATTCTCACCAATATAATCAGGTCTGGCACCCTTAACAACCTTAACCCTGTTTTTTATGCCAAGTTTTGTAAGATAGAGCGATATGCCATCCGCAAAGAGGAGTTCACTTTGATTTGTGTATATCAATATGATCTCCCCATATGGAAAGTTTGCCTCAGCAAGGAGCCTTTTCGCCAACTGAGGATTATATGGATAAGCTACAAGGCCAGGATCAAAACCGGTTGTGTTAGGTAGAAAGATAGTCGATAATCTCTGACCCTTTCCCATGAATTTCTGTTTTAATATAGTCTCCACATCAAGGGCATGGTTCAGGGCGCGCCTCACCCTTACATCTTTAAAGTAAGGTCGCGAGAGGTTTAATTCCGCAAAAACAGACCTTGTAGCCGGGATACTTTGTATGACGACATCTTTTGACATCCTGAGCACAGGAATCAGGTCTGAGGGTATGTTGAATATTATGTTGCAATCCCTTTTTTTCAGCATTGAAACCTGCTCAATGTATGAAGGCGCAACCCTGAAAACAAGATGTTTTATTGGGGCTATCTGCACAGGAGGGAGTTCTGCGGGGCCGCCGTAATAATCATCAAAAGATTTAAGAATGATTTCATTCCCCTTTTTCCTGCCGGCAAATTTATACGGCCCTGTACCTATGGGTTTTTCATTGAACCCTTCAAGCCCAACCTCTTTGATATATTTTTCAGGTACTATCTCCTGTAATGAAAGCATAAGCGGGAGGTTTAGCCATGGATAATATGTTTTTATCAATACAGTGTAGTGATTGCGGGCATGAACCTCTTTTATGGGTAAAAAGAGCCCTTTTCTCGGAGAGGGGGGGAGCCTGTGAGTAATGGGTTGATGACACGGTTTAATGTAAAGACAACATCAGATGCCTTTAGTTCGTTGCCATTATGGAACTTTACTCCCTTACGCAGTGTAAACTCCCATTCCGTGTCACTCAAGCTCCTCCAGCCACTGGCAAGCTGAGGCACTACCCTGTTATTTGCATCCCTTGCAGTAAGACTGTCAAAGATATTCTTTAAGACAATCTGGGTGGTCCTGCTGCGGTGGTTCACAGGGTCCATTGACTCAACATCCTCCTGGATGCAGATGACAAGGCGGTTATTTTTATCGACTGTGTCAGGAGCCTCTGTTGCATATGCTGTTAATGAGATGAAAAAGAAAAGGCATTCAAGGAAAACAATGCATAAGCACTGTCTCCCTTTACTATATGCTCCTGACCCCCTTAGACGTAAGGCAACGCTAACAAGCATGAAAACCTCTGACATAGATAGTAAAACTTATTCAGGCCTGGAACAATACTTATAAACAATTACTCGTTATTAAATTATTAGCTGAGGTAATTGTTTAACCAAGATTTGGAAGGGATTATAAAATTCTGTATAAATTATGTCAATTCATGAAAA
>JAFGFM010000117.1 GCA_016931115.1 Deltaproteobacteria bacterium
AATGCATGCCGAAGTATAAAACTGCTGGTGATACAGCAGGTTGGATCATTGTCCAACAATATTAAAAGGCGACTTCTTGTCGCACCGAGCTGATAAAAGTTAAGGGCATTGTTGATGGCTAAAAGGAGCTCCTCCATTGAAAGGGGTTTTTCTATAAAATCATAGGCACCGAGCCTTGTGGCCTTGACCGCTGTTTCAACATCAGCATGGCCTGACATCATTATAACCTGGATATAGGGGTAATCCTGCTTGAGCCTCATAAGGGCATCTATGCCGTTCATGTCAGGCATCCAGATATCAAGGATCACAAGGTCCGGCATCATTTCATCAATCTTTTTAAGGGCGGTAACAGCGCTCAGTTCACAGTGCACCTCAAACCCCTCATCAATCAAGATCCCCTCAAGGGTCTGAAGAATGCTCTGTTCATCATCTATTATCAAAATCGATCTGGCCATATTACTGTCCTCAAAAGGCGCATTTTACAAGGTGCTGAATCCCCCCTTCATCATCTCAATGGCAAGCTGTGCTGTTCTTTTTGAGGCACCTGGCCCTCCGAGGCTCTCCGTGACCCTGGCAAGTTTTTCTTTGATCTCCCTCTTCCTGCCATCATCACAGAGTATGAGGGTGGCCTTTTCCGCGATGATATCAGGGCGTACATTCTCCTGAAGAAGCTCCGGCGCCACCTCTTCTCCTGCCACCAGGTTAACAAGCCCCACATATGGGACCTTGACCACACGTTTGGCAATGCTGTATGAGATTGGAGACATGCGATAGGTGATAATCATGGGCACACCCATGATGGCTGTCTCAAGGGTGGCGGTCCCTGATGCCACGAGCGCAAGATCGCTCACCTTGAGTGCGCGGTACACCCCCTTGCCGGTTGTAACAATATTAAGCCGTGATCCCTGTATTATCCTTTTAATATGATCCTGCGAAATGGTGGGTGCAACAGGTATTATACACTTAAGGTTTGGCACACGGGAGGATATAATCCTTGCTGCCTCCAGCATAACAGGCAGCAGTTTTGATACCTCTTCATCCCTGCTTCCCGGCATAAGGGTAATAACAGTATCCTCTTTTTTTAAACCGAATTCCTTCTCTATGGCCATCCTGTTCATGAATAAAGGCACCTGATCCATTAATGGATGACCCACATACTCAACCGGGATATCTGTACCAGTTTTAAGGTAAAAATCCTTCTCAAAGGGGAGGATTACTGCCATTTTGCCAACCCTTTTAGCAAGTTTTTTAACCCTGCCGCTTCTCCATGCCCAGAGCTGAGGGCTTATATAATAGAGCACAGGCACACCAAATTTTTTCGCTGCGCCCGCAAGACTAATATTAAACCCGGGGTAATCAATAAGGATGAGGAGGTCAGGATGTTCCTTTTTCAGGATAGAGCGCATCCTGAAATATGAACTTAAGATAGCCCCTGACCTTGAAAAGACCTCTGTCAAACCTACTGCCGCCATCTGTGAGGCATGGGTGACAATATCCACCCCGGCAAGCACCATCTTATCGCCGCCAATGCCACCGAACATGATGTCCCGGTCAATATCCTTCATGGCCTTGACAAGATTTGCCCCGTGCAGGTCGCCCGATGCCTCGCCTGCCGCTATAAGCACATATCTGGAACCATAGCTGTTCATTTCACTCTTTTATAAAAGGAAACAGGTTTACTTTGCAGGCATGAATGTCCTGCACCCTTTCTGTATCTGTTCAATAACCTGAAGGGCTATATTAAGCGCCTTTCTCTCATCCCTCCCGGCAGTACCAGACCTTTTTCCCTTTCGTACAGATTCCAGAAAATAATTGATCTGGTCTGCGAGCGGGTCACTGTTTTCAAATATTACATTTTCTGTCTTGAGGTTTGCCAGGTTTACCCTGTCACTCGCTCCTTCATTAAGCCGTGTAATGCTGAACTCCTTTTTATAGCAGTTGGCATGGATATAGGCATCAGGCTGGAATACGCGTATCTTTCTCAGGGTCTTTTCAGCGATCCTGCTTGCCGTGAGGTTTGCGACCGTGCCGTTTTCAAAGATGAGCCTTACATTTGCTATATCGGTCTTCTCTGTAATCACGCACATACCGATGGCATGTATCTCCTTTACCTCACTAGGGACTAGGTTAAGCACAATATCAAGGTCATGTATCATGAGGTCCAGCACCACATCTACATCTGTTCCCCTTTCTGTAAACTTGTTCATTCTATGGGTCTCTATAAAGAGGGGATTATTCAGGTAATCAGAGATCCTTACAACCACAGGGTTAAACCGCTCAACCAGCCCCACATGCATGACAAGATTTTTCTCTTCCGCAAGATTAAGAAGGGCATCAGCGCTTTCAAGGTCATAGGTAATAGGTTTTTCTATTAAAAGGTGCACCCCTGCATTTAAAATATCCTTTGCCACATCAAAATGTTTTTCAGTAGTAACCGCAAGGCTTGCAGCATCAACAAGTTTAAGCAGATCCATATGGTTTTCAAATACCTTTACCCTGTATTTGTCACCAATCTCCTTTGCCCTTTTGATATTCACATCCGATACCCCGACAAGTTCAACACCCGGGTTCCCGGAATATTTTGTTACATGTTTTTCACCCATCTGGCCCACGCCTATTACGCAGACCCTGATTTTTCTATTCTCTTTAATCATTTTATTAATCCAAATTAAATATGTTATTCATCCTGCAGCTTGCAGGAGATAATAGATATTTTATTTCTATCAGCAAGGTCAACCATTTTTTCACGGTCAAAAACAAGGGTCTTCCCTGCCTCAATCACAAGCACGCTCGCCTTTACCTCAACCATGGACTCTATTGTTTCAAGACCGACTGAGGGGACATCAAACCTGAGGTCCTGGTCAGGCTTACTTACCTTGACAACAACCGCCTTTTCCCCAGCCAGTTTACCACCCCTTAATATGGTGGCCTTTGTCCCATCTATTGCCTCAAGGGCAAGAACCGTCCTGTTCCTGATAATAACACACTGGCCTATATCAAACCTGCCAAGTTCCTTGGCGATCCGCCACCCGATTTGTATATCCCTCTCCTCTTCAGCGGAGGGTTTCCGCTTTGTGAAACAGAGTTCAGGTGCAAGCAGTTCAGGAAGATATATAGTTGAGCTTACTATTTCTATCCCCTCGTTAAGGAGTTCATTGGCCAGTGCCCGTAGTATATTATCATCATGAAATATGGCAAACTTCGATATAAAGGCAAGCCCTTTAAGGTCTGGCTTGATATTGCTGAACATCCTGCCCTTGCTGATAGTGCCTGCCATAAGGGCCTTATTCACATCTCTCTTTTTAAACGCCTTGATGAGTCTTCCCAGTTGCCCGAGGCCTATCCATTCCGTGTGATGCGCCATTTCACCGATTGCCGGGTCTGCCTCTCCCTCAAAGGCTACTGCCGTGACAATAAGCCCCCTTTTTCTGGCTGCCTCTGCGGCCAGCAGAGGGAACTGCCCTCCACCCGCAATAATACCAATAGTTCCGGCCTTATCCGCCATCAGTTACTCTTCTTCATCCTTTTCTGCTGATCCGCGTGTAATGCCCCGCTTTGAACCGGACGAGATAAAATCCAGAAGAAAATCCAGTTCAGGAAAAGGGGCCATCTCCTCTTTTACCCTTTTTATGCCTTGATTCAATGTGGTAGATTCACGCCATATGATCCGGTATGCCTTTCTTAACCCTGTAATGGCCTCGCGCTTAAAGCCATTACGTCTTAACCCTACAAGATTGAGGCCATAAAGAGAGGCCCTGGAGCCTGATGCCATCATATAGGGGGGGATATCCCTGGGAATACCGACAACACCGCTTATCATGGCATATGCACCGATCCTCACAAACTGGTGCGATGCGGTAAAGGCACTAAGGGTTGCACGATCGCCTACTGTTGTATGCCCGCCAAGGGTTGCCCCGTTGACCATTATTATATTGTTTCCAACAACACAGTCATGGGCTATATGGGTGTAGGACATAAGGTAGTTATTATTTCCGATTTTTGTTACCCAGTCCTGCTTTGTTGTAGCCCTGTGGATAGTGGCATATTCCCTTATTGTGTTGTTGTCCCCTATCACAACACGTGTATCTTCGCCTTTGTAACCTATATCCTGCGGCGGGGTTCCTATTGTAACAAGGTGCGAGATATTATTATTTTCTCCGATCTCTGTATTGCCCTCTATCACCGTATGGGCGCCGATCTTTGTATCCTTTCCGATCTTTACCCGCTTACCAATTATAGTATAGGGGCCTATCTCGCACCCTTCTCCTATAATAGCCCCTGAATCAATTACTGCTGTTGAATGTATCTTTGTCATTTATTAAATCTTTTATAATAATCATAGCAGCTGTGCGGTCATTTCCGCCTCTGCTGCAAGCTCTTCATCCACAAATGCCTTTCCGGCCAGCTTCCATATCTTTGAGCCTGTTCTTATGGTCTCAATTACAAACTTCAGCTGATCCCCGGGCACTACCTGTCTTCTGAATTTTACATTATCCATACCTAAAAAGATCATGAGCCTCGGTTCACAATCATCGCCTTCATCCTCCATCATGGAAAGTCGGGATAATATACCGCCGGTCTGGGCCATGGCCTCGATTATCAGCACCCCTGGCATAATGGGGTTTCCCGGGAAATGTCCCTGAAAGAACTCCTCATTTGCCGTTACATTCTTATACCCTACTATTCTTTTCAGGGGCTCATACTCTGTTACCCTGTCGACCAGCAGAAAAGGGTACCTGTGAGGGATCAGTTTGACTATATCCTGAAATTTTATTGGCAGTTCCATATTCTCTTTATTCCTGTTTAATTACCTGTTACTTTTCTTCGACTTCCTTAAGCCGTTTTTCAAGCTCCCTTACCTTTTTATTTAACTCGGGGAGTTTTCTGATAAATGCCCTGGTCTCCATCCAGAGTCTTGGGGGCATTTCAGGGTTGCCAAGTACCGCTTCACCCTCGGCTATGGATTTATGCACACCAGCAGCAGAACCAACAATGGCCCTGTCGCCTATGGAGATATGATCTTTAATCCCTACCTGACCGCCTATAATAACATTTTTACCAACGTTTACACTCCCTGATATGCCTGAAAGGGCCACAACAATACTGTGCTCTCCTATTACTACATTATGGGCCACCTGCACCAGGTTATCTATCTTTACACCCCTTTTTATATGGGTTGTGCCGTTTGCCGCGCGGTCTATGGTGCTGTTTGCCCCTATCTCAACATCGTCATCTATCATGACATTACCAAGCTGAGGCACCTTTACATTCCCTTCATCGCTCTGGACATAACCGAAACCGTCACTCCCGATCACACACCCTGCATGGATGATTACGTTTGCACCTATAATGCAATTCTCATACACGGCTACATTGGGGTGGAGCACACTGTTACTGCCGACCTTTGCATTGTTGCCGATAAAGACCCCTGGAAAGAGTATTGCATTATCGCCAATAACCGCATTTTTACCAACAAAGGCAAAGGGGTAGATGGACACACCACTACCCACCACGGCTGTTTCATCTATGCATGCATCTTTGCTGATGCCTTCGTAACGAGGGGCCTTAGGGGCAAACATGGCGGCAAGCCTTGCATAGGCAAGCTTCGGGTTTGCCACAAGTATCTGATCACCTGCGTAGCCCTCCAGTTTTTCCGCGACAATCAGGGCAGATGCCTTTGTTGCAAATGCCTGCTCCCTGTACCTGGAATCATTATAAAAGGCTATATCCCCCTCTTTTGCATTATCAAGGGAATTCATGCCTGAGATAATGCACCCGCCATTTCCGGCCACTGTGCCATTGATGAGCCCGGCTATCTTTTCGAGTGTAAGTTCCAAATCATGCCCCATTAAGCGCCCGCCTCTGGAAACAAGCCATGTACAATCCTGATTACGGTTTGACCTTGTTAAATTCAGCTAAAACCTGATCAGTAATATCAAGCCCCTTGGAAAAATAGAGGATACCGCCGTTTGACCTTTCCGCTATCAGGTCAAACTTCTGTTGTTTGGCAATTGTTTCAACCACCCCTGAGAGGATATTCAGTATGCTGATTCGGGCCTCTGTCTCTGCCTTTTTCATCTCTTCACTAAGGTCCTGAACAAGATAATTGAGGTCACGTCTCTTTTTCTCAAACTCCTTTTCCCTCTCTGTCTTTGCATCCGGGCTCAGCATCAGGCTCTGTTTATCCATATCCTTCTGCATATCAATTAGTTCCTGCTGTTTTTTATCCAGGTCTTTCTGCATCTCAGCCTGTTTATTCTTGAGTGATTCAGCTATCCTTTTGCCCTCATTTGATTCCTGTATGCACCTCTGGAGGTCAAGCACCCCTATTTTAACAGGTTCCGCAGCTGACAGGCCAAGTTGTATAAAAAGAACAGCGACTGCCAGTACAATGGTTTTGGTTAAATGTTTCATTATCATATCCCCCTTCATTTTTTATGTTTAAAGTTGTTTATACTATTATCCAAACCTGATGCTAAAAAGAACCGCCAATCTTGAATTCAAACTTGCCGGAATCAGTATCATTTGACCGGTCTTTAAGCTTAAAACCATACTCAAGCCTCATTGGCCCCATTGGCGAATACCACCTTATGCCAAACCCTACAGATGCACCTGCACCTCTTTTCCAGCTATCATTCTTTCTAAAGGCATTGCCTGCATCAAAGAATACAAGTCCGGTAACACCCTTACCCTTTGCAAAGGGTACACGGTATTCTATCTTATAGAGCCACATCTTATCACCACCCAGCTCATCGTATGTTGTAGGATCAAGAGGTGATATAGTGCCCCATTCATATCCCCTGACAGTGTCTATACCCCCAATCCTGAATTTTTCATAAACTGGCAGGTAAACACCAGACCGCCCCTCAATATAACCAAGCTCCCCGCTTGCAACCAGCACAGTGCCCTTGAATAGAGGGAGATACCAGGTTGAATTCAGGACATATTTATTAAAGCCCACATCCCCGCCAAGAGGACCGCCTGCATACTCAAATGTAAAGGAGTTCAGTGACCCTTTTGTTGTATCCCACCATTTATCTTTGCTATTACGTTCAATGCCAAAAATCATGCTGCTTGTGAGGTATTTTTCTCCTGCCATCTCCTGGATGTCATTGGTACTCGAATAAACATCAGTTATTTCTGTCTTGTCATAGGTGTAGAATACGCTCCCCCTGGTATAGTCATCCAGCCCCAGCAGGAAGGAGAGGCCTGTATTGCCACCCATTTGTTCCCGCGTGTATATATCATAGTCTCTATCCCAGTTATAGGCCGATATTGAACCCCTTACAGGCCTGTCAAACATCCAGGGTTCGGTGAATGTCGCATTGAACCTGGTTGTCCGGCTACCGGCCATAGCCTCAATACTGAAATTCTGCCCCCTGCCAAACAGGTTGTTGTTATCAAACTGGAGCTGAAACATAAACTTTTCATAACCGCCATACCCGGCAGAAAAGGATATTGACCTCTGGAGCTGTTCTTCACCCTCTATGTCCAGTATCATCAGGTCATCACTGCTCCCTCTCCTGGTCTTCACCTCATGCTTTTCAAAGATCTCAAGCCGGTCAAGATTCTCCCTGCTTCTTGCGAGCTTTTCACTGTCAAAATACTCCCCCTCTTTTATCTTAAGTTCCCTTCTTAAGACCTTGTCCTTTGTAATCTCATTACCAAAGATGTTAATCCTTTCTATACGCACCTTCTTCTTTTTTTCCACCATCAAGGGTATATCTACAAGGTTAGTGCCCTCAATAAACTTTTGTGAAGGGGTCACTTCCGCATATGCATAACCAAGGCTGCCATAAAGACCCTTGATTTTCTGGATCTCAGTATGAACGACCTGCCTGCTGAATGGATCCCCCTTTTTTATCTCTATAAGCCTCCTCAGTTCATCCGCAGGCCGCAGGAGGTCACCTTCAACAATAATATCATTTACAAAGTACTGTTCACCCTCAACAATATCTATTATCAGCCTGAGCTCCTCTTCCTCTTTGTCATATACCACCTCAGGTTCACCCACACGTGTCTTTATATATCCGTGACTGTCATAAAAGGCCCCCAGTTTCCCTACATCATACTCCAGCTTCTTTTTATCAAGCACCCCGGAATCAGTGAACCACGAGACCCAACTCTTTTTCTTGGTAAGCATCTCCTTTTTTAGTTTCTTACTCTTAAACACCTTGTTGCCCCTGAACTCTATATCTGAGATAAGCACCTTTTCCCCTTCCTTGATCACATAGGTCAGTGTTACCTCATTATCCGGGAGTTCCTTGATCTTTTCCTGTATCTCAACATTATAATATCCATCATTTTTATAGAACTCTGTAAGCCTGTTTATGCTCTGCCTTACCTCATTATGGTTAAGGACCGAATAGGCCTTCATGCCAAGCTCTTCTGTCAGCTTTTCATCCTTTTTCTGTTTATTTCCCTGAAAGCTGATCTTGATGATGGTGGGTTTTTCTACCAGATTAAAGGTGATTAACTTTCCTTCAGAGCTATCGGATGTGACCAGGTTTACATCATCAAAAAAACCCATTTTATAGATGGTTCTAAGGTCCCTGTCGAGCTTCACCTGGTCAAACGGCTCACCCTTCCGGCTCTCCATGATCATCAGTATGGCATCATCGTTTACCCTTTTATTCCCTTCAATTATGATATCTGATACTACGATTTTTTTATCCATCTGGGAGTTCAGGCTCTCAGCAATCTTTTTTAAAGAGGCAGGGATGTTGTTTTTGTCATTCTCCACCATCATTACTGAAAATAGAGATTTACTGGTATCAGTATCAAGCACCCTGACATTAAGCTGGATATCCCCCTCTTTTTGATTATACTCACCAATGATAACCCACTTTGCAGCATTGGCCCTGGCAAGTGGGATTATCTGCTTTTCAGGCTCTGAATAGGAGATATCATCACCAAGGATATTGTTAACAAGTTCCGGTTTTGACACCTCATAACCAAGCGCGGACATTTCGGAAGAAAACCATTTCTGGAGTGTAGTATTGAGATTTTCCTCAGACTCGGTGGATGTCACCATGAAGGGTATCACAACGATCTTGTCCATGCCTGATGCCAATGCAGGGGTAAAAATTGCCCCGCAAAAAAGCAGCAACATGAAGAGGGGGATATACTTTATCCTTTTAACAGGTTTAATGCGGGCCGGTCTGTTCAGAGATAATTCCTGCTCTGTTCTATTGTAATTTACCATCGACAATCTCCATTACCTTTGTCATGTTATCTGCCAGTTGCTGATTATGAGTAACAATAACCATACTCAGACCCTCCTCTTCACGGATGCGGAGAAGAAGATCAACTATCTCTTTACCTGTATTTCTGTCAAGATTTCCTGTGGGTTCATCAGCAAGAAGTATCTTTGGATTCATCATGAGGGCCCTTGCTATGGCAACCCTCTGCTGCTCACCCCCGGAAAGCTCACCAACCCTGTGATTAAGGCGATTACCAAGCCCGACCTTGTTAAGCATGTTTCTTGCCATTTCCATTGCTTCCTTTTGCCCCATTCTCGATATAAGGGCCGGCATCAATGTATTTTCTATTGCATTAAATTCAGGGAGCAGGTGATGAAACTGGAAAACAAACCCTATCTCCCTGTTTCTCATGCGGCAGAGTGCCGTTTCATCAAGGCCAATAGTGGCCCGGCCATTGATCTTTACATTACCAGTGGAGGGAAGTTCAAGGGCGCCCATAATATTCAGGAGTGTGGATTTACCTGCCCCTGATGCACCGATTATTGCCAGGGTGTCACCCTGATTAATTGTTATGCTGATCCCCTTGAGCACATCAATGGTGTTCCCGTTATGTTTGTATGATTTATAGATATCTGTTAATTCAAGCATTTATCAAATCCCAAAATCATCTATTCATACCTCAGTGTCTCAACCGGGTTGAGCCGCGACGCGTGCCATGAGGGGTATATAGTTGTCAAAAATGATAATAGGAACCCTGCTATTGTCACAACCGCAACATCAGCATAATCAACCAGTACAGGGAGGGTGGATACAGGATAGACATCAGAGGGTATCTCGATAAAAATATATTTTGAGATAAGGAAACAGATACCAAGCCCGGATATTACCCCTGCGAGGGTACCGGTTATGCCTACGATGAGACCCTGTATCATGAATATACTCATGATGCTCTTTTTTGAGGTGCCCATTGTCCGCAAAATAGCAATATCCTTTGCCTTTTCTAATACCGTCATAACAAGGACGCTGATGATATTAAGCGCCCCCACCATAACTATCATGATCTGTATGATGAACATGGCTGTTTTTTCCAGCTTGAGCGCCCCGAGCAGGCTGCGGTTGAACTCCTTCCAGTCTATGACCGAATAACCACTCCCGAGTATCTCCCTGATTTTTTTAGCTGAAATATCAGACTGTTCAGTATTATTCACCTTAACCTCAAGGTGTGTCGCCTTACCCTCCATACCAAAGAGCCTCTGTGCCTCGTCAAAGGATGAAAAGACAAGACGCTGGTCATACTCCATCAGCCCTGAAGAAAAAACACCAGAGACCCTGAAGTTTTGCTTTTTTGGGGTCCTGCCAAGGGGGGTAAGTTTTCCGTTTGGAGAATTGAGTTTAATTATGTCCCCATCACCGATCCTGAGGCTTTTTGCCAGTTCAATGCCGATAATCACATTAGGGATATCTTCACCGGTACTTTTAAGGGATGAGATATCCCCGCTTTGCATCATATCCTTAATACCGATTATTGCATTTATTCTTTCAGGATCAACCCCTCGCAGAATTACCCCTGTGGCGTAGGAGGATTGGAGGATCAATTCTTTCATAACGGATGGAGATATATCTTTCACCCCATGAACAGATTTCAGGCTCTCTATGACCTTATCATAGTTGTTAATATTCCCTTCGTTGCTGCTTACCCATATGTGGGGCATTATCCCTAAAGACCTTGACATGAGCTCTGACCTGAACCCGTTCATTACAGAAAGGACAACAATAAGGGACATCACACCAACCATTACACCTAAAATGGAGATGACCGATATTATGGAGATAAAGGCCTGTTTTCGTTTTGCCTTCAGGTATCTCAGGCTTAAAAAAAGTTCAAGTATCATTAAAAAATGAAACCCCCGTGGAATTACACGGGGGTATTCCTTTCATGTCATTGCTGTTTATGTCTCATATGAGGGAAGAGAATTACATCCCTGATTGATGGCGAATCAGTCAGAAGCATGATCACCCTGTCTATACCTATACCCTCTCCTGCAGTAGGTGGCAGGCCATATTCAAGGGCAGTGACAAAATCTTCATCCATATACTGCGCCTCATCATCTCCGGCCTCTCTCAAGGCCACCTGCTTTTCAAACCTTCCACGCTGATCATCCGGGTCATTAAGCTCTGTAAATGCGTTAGCGATCTCTTTTCCGGTAATGTAGAGCTCAAATCTATCTACGATATCAGGGTCTTGATCATTCTTCCTTGATAAGGGGGATATCTCTGTGGGATATCCTGTAACAAATGTGGGATTGATTAGCTTGTGCTCAACAAGCTCGTCAAAGATCTTTTCAAGCACCCTTACATGGCTGTCTGTCTTAAGGATGGGTATCTTTTTTGACTGGGCAAAATTAACTGCCGCCTCAAAATCCTTTAACACCTCATCGCCTGTGCCGCCTATATCCCTGATAGCATCATAGAGTGAGATCCTTTTCCAGGGGGGTGTAAAATCTATCTTTTCACCCTGATACTCTATTACAAGGCTCCCCTTTATCTCTGTAAGAAGCCTGCTGAACAGCTCTTCAGTAAGAAGCATCAGCTCTTCATAGGTTGCATAGGCCATGTAGAACTCTATCATGGTAAACTCAGGGTTGTGTTTTACTGATATACCCTCATTCCTGAAATTCCTGTTTATCTCATATACCCTGTCAAAACCGCCCACAACAAGCCTCTTTAAAAAGAGCTCAGGCGCGATCCTCAGATAAAGGTCCATGCCCAGGGCATTGTGATAGGTTTTAAATGGCTTTGCTGTTGCACCGCCAGGAATGGTCTGCATCATGGGTGTTTCCACCTCAAGAAAGCCCTGTGAGTTGAAGTAGTCCCTGAAGAAACTGATTATCTTGCTTCTCGTTATAAAGACATCCCTTACGTCATCATTAACAATAAGATCTACATACCGCTGCCTGTATCGTGTTTCAACATCCGTGAGCCCGTGCCATTTTTCAGGGAGAGGCCTCAGGGATTTGGTAAGAAGCTTTATTTCTGTAGCAAGTATGGTCAGCTCATCGGTCTTTGTTTTGAAAAATGAGCCTGTTATGCCTATATAGTCGCCTATATCCATGAGTTTAAAGAGCTCATATCCCGCATCACCCACCTTGTCCTTTCTGATGTATGCCTGTATCTTTCCAGCGTTGTCTTTGATATGGATAAATGCGGCCTTTCCGAATACCCTCATAGCCATTATCCTGCCGGCAAAGGTGTATGGGGTGGTATCTTTTTCGAGCTCTTCACCCGAAATCCCTCCGAACTTTTCTATGGCCTTTTTTGAATCAAAGTTGAATTTGTACCCTGCAGGAAAGGGGTTAATGCCTAATTCTTTTAACCGATCAATTTTTTTTCTGCGATCTTCAGTTACTGTGCTTGTTTTTTCCATAATTAATAAACCGCTATAAGTATTTAAAATAATAGTAAATGATTAATTTTTTTAGTTATTTTAATAATTTGAACATTTTCTTTTAATCCATATACCTTTCTTAGTCAAGGTAAAAGATGGCAGAAATAGGCCCCATAACCCGGTTTAGACACGATATCAGGGGTTTTGTTCCTGCTTATTTTTACAGAAGAGAAAAAGAGTAAAAATCCAGCAGGACACAAATTATCACCAGATGAAAATTGTTTGATATTAGTCTTAATATGGTCTTAATTAGAGTTAAAAACTGTATCTCCCAATAAATGTTCCGGAACAACCGCTCATCCAGAAAGTAAATCAATTATTTAAAGGCCTTATGACTATAGCAGACAACTTTTTAATTAACAGGACCCTGGGGCTGAGCAGATATACGTTCAACAGTAATCTTTTGTGTGTTAGGCATAGTTGACGGGCCGGCTCCGCCCATTCCTCCTCCACCCATGCCCATACCGCCACCCATACCGCCGCTCATGCCCATACCACCGCCCCGTCTGCCTCCAAAACCTGGATTACGGTCTTTAAATTCCATTTTTATTATTTCGCCCTTGATTTTTCCTTGATAATCAGATGTCATTTTCATCTGGCCGAATGTCGAGTTAACAGTAAAAGATATTTTATTCCCTTGAATTTTACCATCCTCAATAGGTGTCCATTGCCCAGGAGCTCTACTTATGCTTCCTTTGAGAAGATCACCTTCCCTTTTAAAGCTAAAAGTCATCTGTATTTTCGGGGCAGGCTGCATGGCCCCTCCTCCACCACCCGGCATACCATACATCCCCATCATGGCAGGTTGCTTGCGTTCAAACTCTCCTCTCCATGTACCGTCAATATTAATTGGTGTCTTATTTGAAGACATACCTGCACAACCGGCAACCAGTAAAAACAAAAAAATAATCGCAATTTTTTTCATGACAGATTTACTCCTTTTGTTTTGTTAATAAAATAGTACGTTAATCATCAGGTGGAAAATTCATATCAATAAGGGTTTCACAAATGGTTTTAAGCGTATCAGGGGTTTCATATTCTACTGTTATCACCTTTTTTTCAGGGTCTCCATCCACCTTTAATACCCCGCTGACCTCTTGAAGCTCGTTTTTTATACTCTTTACGCAGTGACCGCAGGATATATTTGGGATATGAAAGGTTTTTGTAGTCATATTTGATCCTCAATTCATCTTATATTCAAGCCAGTGACATTAAACATCTATCAAAAATATGAACACTGTGCCTACGATATGCATCCTCCTGATTTGATCAGTTGTTAAAATCAGGAGGATGCACCAATCTCTACATTACAGAGGCGCCTGATACGTGCAGCACCTGGCCGCTTATATCTATGGATACATCAGAGGCAAAGAAGAGTGTTGCATTTGCAATATCCTGAGCTGATGTGGCTCTTCCAAGGGGGAGCTCTTTTTTCAGAAACTCAATAACCGCCTGTTTATCAGGGGCCTTGATAAAATTAGTGGGCGCAGGGCCGGGTGCAACGCAGTTTACCCTTATCCTGTTCTTTGCCTCAGCGGTTGCAAGCTGTTTTGTAAACACATCAAGGGCGCCCTTTGCCTGTGCATAAACGCCTACGCCGTGTATATACATGTGTGAGCTACCTGAACCAATATTGACAATGGCCCCCTTTCCCTTTTTTCTCATACAGGGAAGAACCGCTGCTGATACAAACATTGGTGAAAAGAGATTGAGTGCTACCTCCTTAGTCCAGACGGCAGGGTCCTGCTCCTCAAAGGGACCATTAGACATAATAGCGCCTGCCACATTACACAGGATATCAATGTCACCCAGATTGCTGATCATCTCCTTTACCATAGCCTCCACTTCAGCCTTGTTTGTAACATCGGCCTTTACAGCTATGCTCTTTACGCCAAGTGCCTTAACTGCCTCGCAGGTGAGCTTTGCATCATCAAGATTGATATCTGTTACACCCACTGCTGCGCAACCTTCCCTTGCAAGTGAGAGGGCGATCTCCCTGCCAAAACCTATCTGGCTACCTGCCCCTGTTACCAGTGCTACCTGTCCTTTAAACCCAAGATCCATTTGCTCCTCCTTACCTTCTGTTGTAAAAACGTTATATGCGTGATCGATCCAATATATTGATTTTTTAAGCGAAACAGTGAGCTACCACAAGTTATTTTATTTATCAAGCCCTCATTTATTTGAACATTCAAACAGGCTTTTATCTTTTACCACTGCCAGTCAGCCCCTATCCCTGCCTCATTTATCACCTCTGTAACACCTTCAACCCCTCTTGTAACCTCATCGATTGCCATGAGGGCCTTTTTCGAACCAACGCTGCCTGATATGGTCACCTTCCCATTATCGCTAGCCACCTGAAGATTTGAATTGTTTGTCCTTTTATCCTTTGTAAGTGCGGCCCATACCAGACTGCTCAGCACCTGATTATCAAGTGCACGCATAGAGTTTTCATCAGGCTTAAACTGATCCATGCCAGCCATCTGTGCGATAATATCTACAGCTCCCTCCACGCTAATACGGTCAAGATTAATGACAATATCGTATAGTGCAGGGTCATTCCAGTCTACGCCGTATAAAAACCTTGTCCAGTTGAGACCCTGTTTATCAAGTTTTTTGATAAAGCTAATGGCCTTTTTGCGTGTCAGCTTTTTATCTTCTATTGCCGCCTTGATGCGGAATTCCATGTCTGCAATCACCCTTACACAGATCACATGGGAAATATTACCAAGGAGCAGGTGACCTGCATAACCGTGATAGACAAGGTCATTTTCTTTGGCCCTTTTGAGCAGGGCATATCTGACATAATTAAGATGTGCGATCTTTTTTGATGGGGTCTCTATCCATGCCTTTGGAGGTGTCTCCATAGCAGCGGTGAGTTTACTCTCAGGCACACCGAACTCCTCGGCTGCATCAAGTATTATCTCCTTGCTGATGCATGGATAGTTTAGTTTACGGCCCAACTCCTCTGCTACTGCCTTACCCCCACTGTACGTGCCTCTTGAAATCGTGATAATAGCCATAAAACCTCCTTATATTATAGGTTTGGATTATAAAAAACTTACAAATTCAACCCTGCATACAAACAAAGCCATGACTAAATTATTCTCTGTATTGTATATCACGACTAGCGCCTTTGCAAACGATGAGTTCATTATCTAAAAATAAAAACAGGTTTTAAAAAATCTTTCTTTTTAATGCATTTATGTCTATAACGCTTTTAAAAATAAGCTATTCTAGCCGGAGGAAATAATGATAAGGATAAACGAGAACTACAAAAAACTTCAGTCATCTTACCTGTTTTCAGATATTGCAAAGAGGGTTAGCGCCTTTCAGAAGGAAAACCCTGAAAAAAAGATAATAAAGCTGGGGATCGGAGATGTTACAAGGCCGCTCCCTCAGGCGTGTATTGATGCCATGCACATGGCAGCGGATGAGATGAACGATATTAAAACCTTCAGGGGATACGGCCCCGAGCAGGGTTATGATTTTTTAAGGGAGGCCATTGCAAAGAACGATTACCAGCTTAATGGCATTGATGTTGCCCCTGATGAGGTCTTTGTGAGCGATGGCGCAAAGTGTGACTGTGGAAACATACAGGAGATATTTGCATCAGATATTACTGTTGCCATACCTGACCCTGTTTACCCGGTCTACCTTGATACCAATGTGATGGCAGGCCGAACCGGTTTTTATAAAGAGGGGCGGTATGAGGGTATTGTTTATCTTGATGGCACTGCTGAAAACGGGTTTGTGCCTGAGCTCCCAAATAAGAAGGTTGACCTTATATATCTCTGCTTCCCGAACAACCCGACAGGCGCAACCATCTCAAGGGATGAACTAAAAAGATGGGTTGATTACGCGAGGGCGAACAGGGCAGTAATCCTCTATGATGCAGCATATGAGGCATTTATAAGGGACGATGCCCTGCCGAAATCCATATTTGAGATAGAAGGTGCAAGAGATGTTGCCATAGAGTTCAGGAGTTTTTCAAAAACCGCTGGCTTTACAGGCATAAGGTGTGCATTTACAGTCGTGCCCAAGAGCTGCTGCGCATATACATCAGATGGCGAAAAGGTGGCACTTAACGGCCTTTGGAACCGCAGACACACCACCAAGTTCAACAGTGTGTCATACCCTGTTCAGAGGGCAGCAGAGGCAGTATACAGCAGCGAGGGCAAGAAGCAGGTAAGGGCGTTATCCGATTATTACCTTAAAAACGCAGCGCTAATAAGGAAGGAGATGGCAGCCCTTGGATTTGACTGCATAGGAGGTGAAAACTCCCCCTACATCTGGGTAAATGGTAAGACCGATTCATGGGCATTTTTTGACAGGCTTCTTAAGGAGGCCGGTGTTGTTGTTACGCCTGGCGCAGGCTTTGGAAAATGCGGACAGGGCTATATAAGGATAAGCGCATTCAACAACTATGAGGATGTGCAGAAGGCAATGGAGCGTATAAAGGAAGCGCTCGAATAGTTAAAACCCATCATGGATATGCGGGTCGTTTATGAGACGCTTTTTTATTGAGGAGATAATAGAGAAGGATGGCCTCTGCCTGATCCCTGAAAAGGAGGCAAGGCACATGATCAAGGTCCTGAGGATGAAGGCAAACGACCCCTTTATCCTCATAACAGGAAAGGGTGAGGGCTTTGAGGCGGTTATTGAAACCGCCTCACATAAGGTTGTTTATGCACGCATTATAAAGGCTCTGCCCACTGGCCCATCGTCACCGATCAATATAGAAATCTGCCAGGCAATTTTAAAACCGCGCATTATGGACTACATGATAGAAAAGACATCCGAACTGGGTGTTTCACGCATACAGCCCTTTTATTCGGAAAGGACCATAATCAAACCTGATAAAGATTCTGCCTCAAACAAAATAAGACACTGGCGGATGATAGCCCAGAGCGCCCTTAAACAGTGCGGAAGGCCGGCACCTGCGGTGATAGCTGAACCGTCCGGTTTTAAAGAGATGGTACAGGCGGTCGCTGATAAAGATGGGGTTAAAGTGGTGCTGTGGGAAGGGGAACAGCGTTCTGACCTCAAGACACTTCTAAGGGAAAAAGAGACGACAGAAGTCTTTACAGGGATAATCGGCCCGGAAGGGGGCTTTACTGGTCAGGAGGTTAACCTGATGATGGAGGCTGGGATTACACCGGTATCTGTCGGGACAAGGATATTAAGGGCAGAGACCGCTGCCATTGCCCTTACTACCATTATCCAGTATGAGTGGGGTGACCTGGGGATATAACCTCTTATTCAATATAGGATCTTACAAGCATATTAAAAAGTACCTGGCTGGGCTTAACGCATTTTTCTTTTACAGGAAACTGCCTGTCATATTCCTCAAGATTTTCATGGCTGACATTATAAACATCGCTGTAAACAAACCTCCATTTGACACTGCCTGTGATTTTACTTTCATCAAGCAGATGTAAAAGCTGACCAAGCGGGTATTTTCCTTCTGAGTTGGAGATATTATAATCCCTGCTGTTTTTAAAACCATGCCTGCAATAGTTATGGGGATCACCCAAAATGATTATTGCCGGATATCCCATCTCTTTTGCCGCGGCAATACCTTTTCTTATCAATTCACCACCTATCCCAAGGTGTTGATAATCAGGCAGCACACAGACCGGGCCAAAGGTTACTATTTCGAGTTGGGCACTATTTTCATCTTCCAGATGTGAGGCAGTAAAGACAATACAGCCCACTATCTTATCTTCTGTAACCGCCACATAATATAGATCAGGTATAAAGTCCTTATGTGTCCAGATATTGTGAATAGTCAGGTGCTCATCGCAGCCCGGCACATACAGGTTCCAGAATGCCTCGCGTGTTACATATTCTACCTCTCTGTTATCAGAGGGTTTACCCTTTCGTATTGTAAATTCCATATTTTTCCTTTTTATAAAATTATGTAGGTCGGGTTAAGCGAAGCAACCCGACATTATTCCTTTAAGGGTGTCGGGTTATTAACCCGACCTACCTGTCTTGTCCTGCCATAGCTTTAGCGACGTCGGATTACACCCAATGTTGTTGAATTAAGGAAACCGCACAGGCATTTCGGCTAAATCGTCATCCCCGCGAAGGCGGGGATCCACTTGATGTATTTGAAAACAAAAAACAAATAGATTCCCGCCTTCGCGGGAATGACGTACTATGAACCTTGATTCAACAACATTGGATTTTACACCCCACCGAAAAAGAGGTGGCATATAAAATGCCACCCTACATTTAAAAAGGAACACCAAATAATATGCTCAAATTAACCTTTTTAAAAGTGTGTCGGATTATAAATCCGAACTATCTATCTTTCCTCAAATGCCGCCCCTGCAAGCCTTTCCACATACGTCCTGATATCTGAAGGCCATGAAGTAATCAGGGTTTTAAACCGATCCGGGTCATTTGCATACAACGCCCTTGTTGCCTCTTCATAACCCGGCAGGTTACCTCCCATTACCGTCATAAACCTGTATGTTGCCTCCTGTGCCTGACGCACCCTGTCTTTACCGCTGTTCGCCTTTCTTGCCTCTTCAACAAGTTTGCGAAGCGCCACAGATGCACCCCCAGGCTGACTGTTAAGCCACTCCCAGTGCCGCGGGAGCAGTGTGACTTCACGGGCAACAACACCAAGCTTTGGACGGCCAGGCCGCTGCAAAGGTTTATCAGCCTCTTCAGGAGCTGATGAACCATCTAAAGAGACCACCCTTTTAAGCCTTTCCAGCACATCCGCCATTGTGCCCCTGAAATCCACCTCCACAGGCTCAGCAGTGTTATCGTCAAAAATGAGTATGGAAGCCAGATCTTCTTTCTCCATTAACTCTTTTACCTTTTTTGCAACATCAGTGATGCTGCCAGATGCAATCATTTGGTTTCCATTAAATGCAGTACAATTTTTCATATCCTGTTCACCCATTTCAATCCCCTTTTGTTGAATTTTGAACAGAATAATACCCGGGTAATATTGGACTGTCAACAATAATATTACCCGGATAAAAAAACTATTTAGGTAAAGGATATTAACCTTAATATTATTTTATTTAATAATAGTAGGTCGGGTTAAGCAAAGCAACCCGACAAAAACCTATTCATTTCCAATTGAATCATCAAAATTTTTTTCCTGGTATCCTCATTGAAGTCGCTGAAATCCAGTTTACCACACTTGGGACAGACATATTTCGGGAATGCTGCTTTACCAAGAAAACCCAACCAAAAACCGCTGGCTTTATTTTCGACATCTGATTCACATTTTGGACATTCCATTTTAATCTCTCAATTTGAGTTTTGCAGGTTGGGTTAAAACCCAGACAGACTGACTTCACCAAATTATTACGATTTTATTCTGCCCATTTTCCATTTATTTTTTTCAGTTTAACCTGACTTTCTTCCTCCTTTCCTTCATCAGAAAGTGTCTCTTTAGTAAATTCTATCTCAGAATTTGATATCCATTTCCCATTCTTTGCACCCCATGTTGGCCCAGATTCATTGTTACCCATTTTTTTATATTTAATTACCGGGACATTATTTTCTATTGAATATATTTCAACACCTGAATCATTATACTGTGCATACAAATCGGATGATAACACCAGAAGTTGTTTTTTATCAGGTGAGATTATTGGTTCATCGAGAATTTGATATTTTTTGCCATCTATATCACTTACAAGAAATGTATAGTAACCTTCATAGAGATACTGTTTTACTACATAAAAACCTATATCTTTATTGTAGGACAACAATTCATAAATCCGATAACTATCATTAGCATATGGTTCATTCTGTAATTTTACAGTGTCTCCATTAATTAATTTTAAAGTCAGATATAAAGGCGGTATTTCTTCAATTTTTGTCACCTCTCCAAGATATTTATATAGAATAAAACCTTCCATATTATTAATTTCTATTTTTATCCATTGGTCTATAAGTCCATCGCGAATTAGTATAGTTTCATAAGAATCAATAATTTGACCATATTCTAATTGAGAAATAATTTTAGAGGCTTCACTTGATTCTGAATACAGATTTACTTTGGGTCCAGCTACAAAATTAATTAGCTCATTAGAATAAATACATTGCACAAATGAAAACAAAATAATTGCTGTTATTAATAATATTTTCATAAGTTGCCTTCTCTTACAGGTGATTATCAAGTGCTGAGCATCTTTACTTTTCATAAAAAAAGATAATCCAAAAATTCGGTAATTCTTTTAATAATTTGTATAATTCTTTATCTGTGAAGCGGTTGCATCATACCTGTCAGGGCAAAAATAATCAACTTTGAATATTTATTGACTTGCCATGACCGGGGGTTTTGGTATTGTAACCCTGTTTTATGAAGTTTTAAGGCGGTTTTTATGAATAATAATTCTATTGAACAGTTACTTTCTTTTGATAAAGAGCATGTCTGGCACCCATATGCCTCCATGACATCGCCCCTGCCTGTGTACCCTGTTGCATCGGCCCGCGGTGTTAGGCTCAGGCTTATGGATGGAACCGAGCTGATTGACGGCACCTCATCATGGTGGTCTGCCATACACGGGTACAACCACCCTGTACTTAACAGGGCTATCCAGAACCAGCTTAATAATATTGCCCACGTGATGTTCGGCGGGCTTACACATAAACCTGCCATTGAGCTTGCATCTCTCCTTGTCGAGATCACCCCCCATGGCCTTGAAAAGGTATTTTTCTGTGACTCCGGGTCTGTTGCCGTGGAGATCGCAATAAAGATGGCCATACAGTACTGGTACGCCAGCGGAAAACCTGAAAAGAACAGGCTGCTCACTGTAAAATCCGGTTATCATGGTGACACCTTTATGGCCATGTCTGTTTGTGACCCTGAGGGTCTGCACCAGATGTTCGGGAGGGTAATCCCAAAGCAGCTTTTTGCGAATGCCCCGGCTACAGGGTATAACGAGGAGTGGAATGAGGATGAGATAAAAGGTATGGAACAGATCCTCCATGACCATCATCATGAGATAGCGGCCATTATCCTTGAGCCTGTTTTACAGGGGGCAGGCGGCATGCGTTTTTACTCCCCTCAATATGTAAAAAGGGTGCACGAGCTATCCAGTAAATACAATGTGCTTTTTATCGCAGATGAGATAGCAACAGGCTTTGGCCGAACAGGAAGTCTCTTTGCCTGTGAAAAGGCGGGTATCAGCCCGGATATCATGTGTGTGGGTAAGGCCATTACTGGCGGATACATGAGCCTTGCGGCCACGATTGCAACTAAAGAGGTGGCAAAGACCATATCATCAGGCAAAGATGGGGCATTTATGCACGGGCCAACATTTATGGCAAACCCCCTTGCCTGTGCTGTTGCTGTTGCAAGTATAAAGCTCCTTTTATCCATGCCCTGGAAAAGAAGGGTAGCAGAGATAGAGGCACGGCTTAAAGAAGGTTTAAGTCATTATTCAGATATGCCTGAAGTGGCTGGTGTCAGGGCACTTGGCGCAATCGGTGTTATAGAGATGAAAGAGGCTGTTGATCTTAAATCGGTTCAGGAAAAGATTATAAAGTTGGGTGTATGGCTCAGGCCATTTGGTAAAGTGATCTACACCATGCCGCCCTATATAATCCAGGATCATGAGCTGGATATTATAATGGACGCAATGGGAAGGCTTGCAAAGGGGTAAAGGCTTAAAGTTGAATAAATACAGTTTCATATCCGACGCACTTGAAGAGCGAAAAAACAGGCACCTCCTTCGCAGCCTCAAGAGTGTGGTTCCACTGACTGGTGGCGAGGTAGAGGTAAACGGCCGCCGAATGGTCAACTTCTGCTCAAATGACTACCTTGGTCTTTCAACCCATCCCCTTCTTAAACAGCGGATGATTGAATATACTGAAAGTTATGGAGCGGGTTCTACCGCCTCAAGGCTTGTGTGCGGGAACCTTAACTGCTTTGACGAGCTTGAGGCAAGGCTGGCCAAACTCACAGGTCAGGAAGGGGCCATTGTCTTTAACTCCGGGTTTCAGGCAAATGTATCCCTGCTGCCTGCCATTACCGATCCCAATACCCTTATCCTTTCGGATCTTTTAAATCATAACAGCATTATTCAGGGGAGCAAACTCTCCCGCTGTCATGTAGCGCCATTTCAGCATAATGATCTTGACCACCTTGAAGGTATCCTTAAAAAAAGTGCAGCAAACTATTCAAGAAGGATTATTGTAACAGAGTCCATCTTCAGTATGGATGGCGACATGGCTGATATTGATTCGCTCATCACATTATCGCAAAGATACGACGCACTGCTCGTGGTTGATGAGGCGCATGCAACAGGCGTTATGGGTAAAAACGGGATGGGCCTAAGCAGCAATAAAGATGTTGATATGGTAATGGGTACCTTCTCAAAGGCTGTGGGCGCTTTCGGGGCATATGTCTCGTCAAACAGCATGATGAGGGATTACATAATCAACTTCTGTAATGGATTCATATACACTACTGCACTTCCACCAGGTGTAATAGGTGCAATAGATGCCGCCATTGAACTGATACCGCAGATGGATAAGGAGCGTGAAAAGCTCATGGCAAACTCTGCCAGGCTAAGAAAGGGGCTGGCAGAAATGGGATATAATACTGGGAAATCCGCAACACATATAATTCCTGTTATTATAGGGGATGAAGAAGAGGCATTAAGGCTATCTGCATGGCTTTTAGAAAACAGTGTGCTTGCAACCACCTTCCGTCCGCCCACTGTGCCTGAGGGACAATCAAGGATACGCATTGCCATAACCGCTGCCCACAATGATGGGCATGTTGATCTGCTCCTTGCCCTTTTCAAAAGGTGGCAGGAGATTAATTGAGTATGACAGCTTCAAAATTAAAATTTCCAGAGAGGTTATTCATTACAGGCACAGACACAGGTATAGGGAAAACCCTTGTATCTGCAATGCTCCTGTCAGGCCTTAATGCCAGGTACTGGAAGCCTGTCCAGAGCGGATTAGCTGATATCACAGATACAGAGTGGGTAAAAACACACACTGGCCTTGATGCATCCCGCTTTTTCCCGGAGGGCTACAGGCTTAAAGAGCCACTGTCGCCCCATGAATCCGCAGCACTGGAGAATGTACATATTGATCTTGATATGTTTATCATCCCTCAAGTCCCTCCTGCTGAAACCCTCTTGATAGAGGGGGCTGGCGGCATCATGGTTCCTTTGAATGAAAAAGAGTTTATGATCGACCTTATGAAAAGATGTAATGCCCCTGTGCTTCTTGTAGCAAGGAGCGGCCTTGGAACGATCAACCACACATTATTATCAATCAACCAACTGAGACAGGAGCATATCGATATCTTCGGTGTTATCATGAACGGCCCGCTGAATAAGAGTAACCGTGATGCAATAGAGCATTTCGGGGGCGTTAAGGTGATAGCAGAGATTGAACCTATGGAGCAAATAACCCCGAAAACACTCAGACAGAGTTTCAGCAAATATTTTGGAAAGAGCATATGAAAGATAACAGATACTATATAGAACTGGCAGAAGATATCCTCAAAGGTAAGGCACAGGATAACTCGACATATTTGAAAATCCTTTCAGCCCCTGATGATGAGCTTTTATCCATCATGGGTGGAGCAGACATGCTCAGGCAAAAATCATTTGGCATGCGGATTCACCTCTGCACCATATGCAATGGTAAATCAGGTAAATGTTCTGAGGACTGTAAATTCTGTTCGCAGTCATCTTTTGCAAATACCTCTGCACCAGTCTACCCTGTTTTGCCAGGGGAGGAGCTTTTAAGGGGCGGCATCTATGCACAGGAGAGCCCAATAAACAGGTACTCCATAGTTACCACAGGCAGGGGGCTACCAAGGCGCGATGTGGAGGCAATCATTGATGCCATGAAGGGGCTTGATGATAACAGGATAAAAAAGTGCGTATCCCTGGGCATACTCAAGGATGCGGAGCTGCATCTTATAAGGGAGTCTGGCATAACAAGGTATCACCATAATCTTGAAACAAGCAGGAGCCTTTTTAATGATGTGTGCACAACCCACACCTATGATGAGAGGATAGAGACCATAAGGGCAGCAAAAAGGGCAGGCATGGAAACATGCGTTGGCGGTATACTGGGTGTAGGTGAAACAGATGAGCAGATCCTTGAGCTTGCATCTGATATAAAGGGGCTCGATGTTGACTCAATCCCTATTAACTTTCTTGTACCCATACCGGGCACCCCATATGGCGGGCTGAACAGGCTTACACCCCTTAAATGCCTCAAGATAATCGCCTTTTTCAGGTATTTTTTACCGGATAAGGAGATCATCATCTGCGGCGGCAGGGAGAAGAACCTTAAGGAGCTGCACCCGCTTATCTTTTATGCGGGAGCAAGCGGTATGATGACAGGAAATTACCTTACCACAGAAGGGAGAACCCTTGAGCATGACCTTGGGCTGCTTGAGCAGATGGGTTTTAGTGTGAGAAATAAACAGTAGGGGTGGACCTGCGTGTCCGCCCGCTATTTGGTGATGCGAACCGCTATCACCGGGCAGGCAGCCGCCTTCGCCAGGGCTTTGTCGAGCCAGGCAACAGGCCTGCCCCTGCATGGATAGAAACCTGTTTCTTCAACAAATTTAAATTATCTTAACACCACCCTGTTACTGATCCCAAGGGCATTCAGCTCCGCACTCAGTTCATCTGCCCCTGCCTTTGTAATAAATGCACCAGTAAGGAGGCTGTCAAAATTTTCATCAGCAATGATATATGGTGCATAACAATTTTCTTTCAGGATATTGATCATGCCTTCAAGGGCCTCCCTGTCAGTAAAGCTCCCTGCATAAACAGCATAGGCGCTCTTTTTTATCTCACCATCCTTTATGGCCTTTTCATTAATATATGCTTCTGCATCCGCTTTATCAGCGAACTCACCTGAATATACCCTGTACCATATCCCCTTTTCACCAAGGTTTACCTTTACCCAGAATGAAGCAATCCCTGATTTTGCATAGTGATCAATCGCACGCCCTGCCTGCTCTGTGCTGTTAAATGAACCCAGGTAAACAGAATATGGGAACCTGCCCTCCTGATAAATCATTTCTGTCTCTGTCTCAGCAGGGGGTTCGGGAGTTATATCGGGTTGTTTCTCTGCAATCTTTTCAGGAGTAGCCTTCTTTTCAACAGGCGCTTTCACATCTGCCATTGAGTCAGGCACATCTAACTCATCGAGTTTTGCTTTGGGTCTTTCAGGCCCCTGCTGTTTTACCTCTACCGGTGTTTCAGGGGCCTTTTTGATCTCCTTTATCTCTGGCCTTTCCGGAAAGATCGCACCCCTCTGCCACCACAATACAGCCATAATAATGATAATAGCAACAAGGGGTAAGAGCACCTTTAACAGGCTCTTCTTTTTAACAGGCGCATGCACTTCAGTGTCGCGCATATCAGCCCCTGCATATTTTTCTCTGAGTGCGCGGGGGATAAGGCCGGGCCTGACACAGTTAAGGGTTATGCCTATGATATTGCTGCTTACCCGTGAAAGCTGGGCAATGGTGCGTTTAAGCGCCCGCATGGAGACCTGTGAAGGGTTATATACCACAATGGTTCCATCCACCTTTGCTGCCAGTGTGGCAGCATCCGCGCTGGAAAGCACAGGGGATGAATCAAGGATTACGATGTCATAGGCACTCTTTACCTCATCGAGAAACCCTGAAAAACCTTTTGTCCCAAGGAGTTCAGCCTGTTTATCTGGAATGGCCCCCCTTGTAATGATATTGAGTTTATCCAGGCCCGGTGTGATTATAACCTGATCAAGGGTCATTCCTCCTATGATCATCTCTGTAACTGTCTTTACAATCTCTTCCCATTGAGATGTGCCCAGGAGAATATTCGTTAGGCCGGGGGACTCATCAAGGAAGAACCTTGCGGAAAGGTCAGGATTGGTTAAGTCAGAACCCACGAGAAGCGTCCTGAGCCCTGCCTGTGCAAGGCTTATGGAAAGGTTTGCTGCAACCGTGCTCCTGCCTTCGCCCGGATAGCTCCCTGCTACTGCAATGGTCTTAATTCTCCCCTCATGGAGTATGGCCTGTATATTTGCCCTTAACCCCCTGAAGCTCTCGGACATTAGTGTCCCCGGTGCAAAATGGGTCACAAGAGTAATAAACTGTTCAGGTGATAGGACAGCCCCTTCCCTTTTACCACTGTCAGGTATGCCCTGGTATAAATCCTTTTGCTCAACCGTGGGTATGACCCCTATAACCCTTACCTTGAGCCCATTTTCAAGTTTTTCTATTAATGCGGCAGAGTGGTCTATAGCCTCAATAATTATGACAAGGATCAGCCCCAGGATAATACCTGCTATGAGCCCTGTTAACGGAATTTTCAAATAATCAGGTTCATTGATAGACCGGGAAGCCCGCTGTGCAGGGCTTACAACCCTGATATAATCGGGGTTTTCTGCCCTTCTTATCATGGCCTCCTGCCTCTTTTCCTCTAAAAAAGAGGCTATATTCCTTAAGGATTCAACCTCCATTTTAAGCCGGTCAAATTCAATCTTTTTATCCATGTGGAGGTCAATGTTCTCATTTACCTTCTCTAATTCCGGCTCAAGTGCCCTGCTGCTTTTTTGGACCTTCTCCTCTATCTCATTTTTCTTTACAAGCAGGGCCTCCCCCTCAAGATCAATGGAGACCAGCCGGTTTTCCTTTATAAACCTTTCATACTCCCCTTCCTTAACCCTGAGTTTATCGTCTGTGGTCCGCTGCTCCTCATTGATATGTGCGATAACCTCATCAATGCGTTTATCATGAGCCTCTCTGTAGGATGTAACAAATGTGGAGGAGAAGGTTTCTGCGAGTTTAAGGGCCAGATCAGGGTCTTTGTCCAGCACCCTGATGCAAAGGATATCTGTTTTACCCTCCCTCTCAATAGAAATTTTTGACCTTAAATCCTCAATAACCGGGTTTATACCAGGGTCTGCTTCCGGATTTTCAGGATCAATCAGAGAGAGTTTCGCAACAACCCCTTTAAGAAAATCATGGCTCAGCATGATTGCCTGCTGTGTCTCAATGTTATCAGAAGGGGTAGAAAGAAGCCTGTTAATAAAATCGTCTGAGCCACGGTCCGGCTCGAATCTTATACTGCACGAGGAGGTATATACAGGTCTAAGGGCCTTCCATGCTGCATAGATACCGCTTAATCCCAGGCAGGCCCCTATCACGAAGACAATTGTGACCCATCTTTTTACTGCAACCCTTAAAAATATTCCGGGATTGAAACTGTTACCGGTCAATTGGCCTCCTTAACTGCTGTTGTTTCAGGCTGAATGCATTCTTCTATATGCAGCAAGGGATTGAGCACAAGGTCTATCTGAAAACCCTCATCTGTTTTTCTGCCCTCAGTGTCATAGAGTATCTCAAGTACAGGGCTCAGGGGGTGCCTCCTGTTAACAGAGATGACCCGCCCTGTAAAACCATTATTGAGCCTCACATGGGAGTTGACCGGAAAAATAGAGAGCTCATTTAGAAATGCCTTCAGTGGCTTAATGAGAAAAAGCTCTCTCCCTGTTTCAGCTATGTGCCTTACTGCCTCATGGGGTAAATAACTGTCTCTGTATGGCCTTTTAGCGATCATGGCGCAATAGGTGTCTGCAATAGAAAGGATAGATGCAAGTTCAGGAACCCTCTCTCCTTTGAGACCAAGCGGATAACCTGAACCGTCAACCCTCTCATGGACGCACCTGGCGGCTTCAGCAAGCCAGGCGTATCTTTCACCGAGCGTAAGCAGGATGTGATAGCCTGATTCAGGATGCCTCCTGATTAAGGCCATATCCTTACCTGATAGTTCATCTGTGCTTTTAAGGATGTTTTCAGGGATCATATGCATGCCTGCGTTTTCAAGCATGGCGGCAAGGCCAAGCCTCATCATCATCTTCATGTCATAGTTCATGGCCTTACCTATCTTAAGTGCGGTAAAGGTAACATCAACTGCATGTGAGGCAGGGTCATATGCGTCCCTGGCCCTGGACATGGCATATTCATAGAGGCCATCAACAAGCCCCTTTTCCAGGAGTGTATGGATATCGGAAAGCAGAGGGGCAGGGGTTATGGGCATATTGCCCTTTATGGCATCAGCGGTTTCATGTGCCCTTTCCATAAAGGCCCTGAAATATCTCTCTGCCTCAGCACCCTCATTTTTTTTGTGAGGGGGCTCTTTTATGACCTGGGATACAATATTTGCAGGCGTAAAAAGGGGTGAATCGCTGAGCCTGAACCCCTCCTCCTGTTTTGGAGGTGCAGGCTGCCTGTTTTCAGCATCCTTTTTATCCCTAAGCCTGATTATATCAGAAAAGCGCACCATCGCTGATCACATTCTCCACCAGTTTTTTACTGACATTCTCCTGTTTTGTGCCTGATCCTACAAGCAGGGAGAGATCACACAGGTTATTAATCCTTCTCGGTACCCCACCTGTATATTCATATATCCTCTCCACCGCATCATCAGAAAAGAGGTTGCCCCTGCCCCCCGCCTTTTCCTGCCTGAAGATAATATATCTGGCCGTCTCTTCAAGGTTAAAGGGTATAAGATGATATTTTATGGCGATCCGCTGGTCAAGCTGCTCGATCTCCTTTACCTTCTTTATCAACTCCGGCTGCCCGATAAGTATAATGGTCATCAGGAACCTGCTGTTAAGCTGGAAATTTAAAAGCAGCCTTATCTCTTCAAAGGATGCCTCATTAAGTATCTGTGCCTCGTCAACAATAAGGAGGGTCTCTTTTCCGGCCTCAAGGTTGGCAAGCATCCTTTCATTGAGCGCTCTAAGGCATTTCACCTTTGTGTCAGGGATATCCTTTATGCCGAACTGGTAGAGTATCTCCTGTAAAAACTCTAAAGATTCGAGCCTTGGGTTTACGATTATACCTATGTCATATTTTTCTATGGGGAGTTCCCTTACAAATACCATTGAGAGTGTGGTTTTGCCGCAACCGATCTCGCCAGAGAGCATTGCGCTCCCCTTTCTCATCCTGGCTGCATAGATAAGGCGCGTGAGCCCCTCCTCATGTGAGGCGGAGAGGTAGTAAAACTCCGGGTCAGGGACGCTTTCAAATGGGAGCCGGTCAAATTTCCAGTAATCCAGGTACATCAGTCACCACAACAATATTATTTTTTACTACATGAAATACTATATTTTCCCAGTCTTTACAGGGTAAGGTAATTTATCCCTTTGGGATGCTTGTGTCACCTCAAAATAAAAACAATTATATCCTTTTTAAAACAATTTAAAAGCTGCTTGATCAGGGTTGATAAAGAAAAAAAAACAATATATGTATACTTCGGTAAAAAGATCAAAAATATTTAATAAAAACGGATACTCTTCCGGTATCCGCATTAGAAAAGAGGTAATTGATGAAACCTTGCCCATTTTATGACCCTGAAAGGAAAAAAGGGCCAATGAAGGTGGCAGCCTTTATGTCAGGCTCAGGAAGCAATATAAAGATGCTCTTAAAAAGAGAAAAGGAGCTTATCCAGACCAAGGGCAACTCCCCCTTTCATGTTGAGTTTATATTCAGTGACAGGTCAGATGGCGCATGCCAAGGGGAAAGGATCGCCCTTGAAAACGGGCTTCCATACTTTAGCTTTGATATACGCAGGTTTCACAGCTTGAGGGGTTTAGGCCGCACAGTGCACACAGCCTCCGGGCTTGAGGCGAGAAAAGAGTATGACAGGGTTTCGGCAAAACTTGTTGCCTCATTTGATATTGATCTTATTGCCCTGGGCGGCTACATGAGCGTTACAACCATTAAGGGCTGCGTAAATGTGCACCCGGCAGATCTCTCCATTTTGACCGCAGATGGAAAAAGAAGATTTACAGGCGATCATGCTGTGGCAGATGCCATCCTTGCAGGAGAAAGATATCTAAGGGCATCTACCTTCTGGACAGACCAGGGGGTGGATACAGGCCCACTGCTCATGGTCTCAGGGCCTGTTGAGGTAAAACAAACTTACCCGATTGATGCACTTAAAAAAAATACAGCGCTCCTGAACCAGGTAGTTGACCAACATCAGGAAGAGCTAAAGCAAAAAGGGGACTGGATCATATTCCCCCGCACAATAGAGATGATAGCAGAGGGGAGATTTGCCCTGGATGATATGAACAGGGTATATGTGGATGGAAAGCATATGCCTGATGGATACAGGGATTAAGTAAAACAGATGATTTCATATCAGCTGCTAATAAAATTTTCAGCAGAGCCCCCCTTGTTTTAAAGGTTTTTGCTGAAAGCTGAAAGCTTCAAAGAATGGATACAGAAAAAAGGATCATAAGTATTATTAATGAAAAAGGGCCTCTAACAGGCTCTGAACTTGTCTCATATTTTAAAAAAGAGCCTCTAATGGTTTTAAGGGCATGCAAACTTGCACCTGCCCTGAAGGTGCAGACCATAGGGACAAGATACCTCCGCCTTGACAGGAGGATAGAGGGCTATGCGCGGTTATCACCCTCTATCATGAGAGAGTTTCTGACCTACTCTGTAATAGGGCTCGTTGACGATCCCGCAAGGTTAAAAGAAAAGGCCGGGCTTCTCACTGAAAGAATAGAAAAAATAAGCAGGGGCAAACGTGACCTGGCCTATAATATAGTCTCATCACTTATGAGCAGGCTGGAATATGGCACAAAGGAAAAGGCCTGTTTTATAATTACAGGGGATATCGTCTTTAACATGGCACACGATGTTCCAAGACCTGAAAGGAGCACCAAAAAACTTGTCCAGGGTTCGGACATGGACATAGTTGTAATTATAAGGGATGAGCATGCAGACAGTATTATGGAGAGGCTTGACCAGGAGATATACAAAGAAAAGTGCAACCTTCTTATCAGCCCCTATACAAAAGAAGAGATAGACTATATTGTTAAAACAGTTTCAACCGTGAAGGAACAGCTCAAATTTGACACCTTTAAACATATGGTTGCGTGCAAGATACTTGATGAAGGCAGATTCCTTTTTGGTAATAAGGAGCTGTTCAACCAGATAAAACAGCTGCTTATTGAAAAGGGTATAGGGGAAAAGATCAGGGAGATGGAGAAAAAGGCCCTTGAGTTCAGACAAAGGGCAGAGGAAAAGCTCCTTGGCGATAACCCTGAACAGGCCCTGCATGATGATGAATTTCTCTTTTACCCGGTAGAGGAGTCAGAGGAGTTTGAGTAGGATAATCAGCTCCGTCATTCTCTGCCTGCCAAGACATAGCTTTAGCGAAGGTTCAACCGCGGATAAATCTATATTTTTACCACGGAGAGCATCCGCCGTCGCCAAGGCTATGGCGGGACAGGCGGAGAACACGGGGTAAAGACCTTAATGAAAGAACCAGACCCAACACGCGTCATTCCCGACCTGATCGGGAATCCAGTTGCCTTTCGTAGGGGCAAACCTGTGTGTTTGCCCGCTTTTCCCTGCGCCTTGAGCCTTTCTCTCTTATTGCATTTCATTCAAAGTTGAAAGTTCAATGTTGAGTGTTCAAAGTTCATTCTTTTGCCTTTACGCTTTGAACTTTCAGCCTTGAGCTTTGAGCCCTTCTTCCTGTCTTTTTGCTTTTCATTCAACGTTCTGAGTTGGAAGTTCGATGTTGGACGTTCATTCTTTTTTGACTTGCCCTGATTGGCCCGACGCAGGTAATCCACCCGCAATCCTTCATTCCCATGAAAGGCTGGTCATTGATCCCGGTACACCGGGAAACCCATTTGTTTTTCGTAGGGGCGGGATCTTGTCACGCCATAGTCTGAATGCTTTTTACGACGGCGGATTATTCCCGACCGTGTGCCTTTCGTAGGGGCAAACCTGTGTGTTTGCCCGCTTTTCCCTGCGCCTTGCGCCTCTTGTCCAGCCGTAGTTTGAAAGTTTTTAACGAAGGCGGATGAGCCTTTCTCTCTTATTGCATTTCATTCGACGTTCAAAGTTCAGTGTTCGATGTTGGATGTTTATTCTTTTCCCTTTGCCCCTTATTTCTTGTAGGGGCAGACCTGCGTGTCTGCCCGGTTTTTTCTTTCGCCCTTCTTCCTGTCTTTTTGCTTTTCATTCAACGTTCAAAGTTGGAAGTTCGATGTTGGATGTTCATCTTTTTATCTTTAGCCTTGCGCTCTGCACCTCATAGTCCCGCCATAGTCTGAACGCTTTTGACGACGGCGGATGCGCCTTTCGCCTCTAAAAAACATGTTGACATCATCATAATAATTATCCACAATCTTTCTAATTCTGTGAAACAACTCCAAAAGATAATT
>JAFGFM010000118.1 GCA_016931115.1 Deltaproteobacteria bacterium
CTTAGAGCCTTAGAAGATAGAGCCTCAGATAAAACCGGAACAAATAAAAGGAAGAAAAGGGCTGCAATAAGCTGGATGGGGAGGCGAAACTTAGGTGAAATATCTATCCGGTCACCTAAAAGACTGAAAAGAGAAAGGGTGGTTGCAGGCAGCCAGAAAGCCACAGGCATTTTAAGGAATAATGAGGCAAAAACAAAGGCGGCCAGGATCCCTATGCCGCCGCCCTTTGGTATGGCTCCTTTGTGGGAGCTGCGATTATTGGGCTTGTCTAAAAGGCCAAAAAGATTGCCCCATCTCAAGACCATCCATGCCCCGGCGCTCCCTAAAATAATTAATACTAAGTATAAAAAATAATCAGTCACAGGTTATGTATATTTCACTTAATTATTACCGGGCCTTTTGTAGATTATTCGTTAATAAAGTAACCGCCGGTTTTAGGCGCACCTTTAAAAATAACCTTGTTTTCATCCCTCAGTTGTTTAATCCACCGTTCGATGGTTTTTTTAGGGACATGAAGTTCCTGAGAAAGTTCTGGTATTCTTAAACCGGCTTTATTTCTAATACAGCATAGCAAACGACTTACTCCCCCACTTACTCCCTCACTTTTTGAGGCAGAAATACTAAATGTCACCAAGACACCACCTCCAATCTCTTCCACATCGAAACTAACCTCTGGGTATTCTTCAAGTTCCTCTCGAATACGAATAAAGCCGCTGCCATATTTCTCAATATTTTTTGTGAGATAAAATGCTTCAGCAATTAATTTGTTACGAATTTGCGACTGATAGGAATCAGCTCATCAGCAAATATGCTAAATGGATGTGATCCTGATAGGTTTAAGGCTCAAATGGGTATATCTATAATGGTTCCCTGCCGGTTATCATTCGTTAAAAATATCGATTATTTTCTCTATTACTTCTGTTATTTTTTCCTTCTGAAGATGCCCGGCTTTATAAAATATAATTTTCGTGTCTGCGGTGAAGATTCTATTCGGGCGTATATTGCTTGCGCTATTTAAACGACCGGACTTAAAGTGCTTTTCATCAAGAGATATTGAATATGTATCTTTAATATGCTGACTGGTGATCTGACATAAAATGAGGTCATCACCGGTAAGATTTGCCACAACAAGGGCAGGTCGTCTTTTCGCCTCACTTAAATCAGAAAATGGAAATGGTATGACAACAACATCTCCCTTTACAAATCTTGCCATGCTTCATCCTCTTTGGCATTTAACCAGTCTTTGCGTAATGAAGATTCGGCAAGCAATGTTATTTCCATGCTTTCTTTACTGTGCTTTATCTTAAGAAAAGTCACAAAATCGTAAATCTCTTCTGTAAACTCTTCCGGTAAATTATCAATTGCTTTATAAAGCGCTTCCTTTGACAGCATCTAAGACTCCTATCTGTTAATAAATAGACTTTAGCCAGAATAACAGACAGTAATTATAAAATCAAAACAAAAACATCTGGGCTCTGATCTCTGGTCTTTAACCTCTTATCTTATAAACATCTGATCGTCTTAACTTCTATCTTCTCTGCCCTTAACCTCGGCTGAAAATGGATTCCAGATCATGCTTCGGTTTAAACCCAGTTTTAAGCATGCGGGTATTATCAAATACCAGACTGCCTGCCACTTTGTCATTGAATAAATAATAAAGGCGGCAAGAATCCCGATCCCGCCGCCTTTGGGTATAACACCCTTGTGAGAACTCCGATGATTGGATCTGTCAAGCAGGTTAAAGACACTACCCCATCTGGATATCAACCAAGCGCCAATGGCACCCAGGACAAGGGAACATAAAAAATGAATATACATAAGAATAATATTAACGATTTTAGCTTAAGTCCTGCCAGCAAAGTAGTGTTGCATGCCTCTGAGAGGCTGAAACCGGTTATAATTATAACTATTTATTTTCGCCTCCGATATATCCTTCTTTTTCTTTCTGCACTTTTTCATGAAGCCACACTTTAATTAAAGCCCCACGATCCACCCCGATTTTCTCCCTGACCCGGTCAATATCTCTGACCAGTTCTTCAGCCATGTCAAGAGTAATTCGAACCTTTTTACCATGCCTGGTAATTTTGGCTTTTGACATGTCAATCAAATCATGTATATCTTCACCATCATCAAAACGGCGGTCAAATTCTTCCGGGCTTTTAGCCATATTCTTTTTCTTCATAAAGCATTACCTCCTTTTTTCTGCTGCGCCTTACAGAGATAATACGCACAGATTCACCACGCAAGGTGAATATCGCAGTCCATATTTTACTACCTACCTTCCCGATTAAAATATACCGCTCTTCAGATGGGTATGTAGCATGAATTTCAACACGATTATCATCATTCCATAAATCCCTGGCTTCATTGAAATCAATCCCGTGCTTTAATTTATTTTCAAGACTCTTTTTATCGTTGCACTCAAATTTCAAAGATGAATTTACCCCAATTGTACAAAATATCTACAAATATGCAACATTTTTATCACTTTTTGCCACAACATCTATATGAAAATTTCTGTCATTTGAATATTCCAGAAGCCCTATTGAATCCGCATAACGTGATAAAGAGCCATGAGCCCAGCCTACCAAGTAAAAAGGAATAGTAGATTTAGCGATTTTAGCCCAAGGCTGATATCGGTAAGTTAAAATTTTTTAGAAAACTGAGATCAGCTATCGCTTGAGAAAATTGAAGATAAACCATGTTTGGGCTTAAATCCTGTTTGCTGCAACCGGGTGTTATCAAATACTAAACTGCCTGCCACTTTGTCGTAACAGGAGTGAAACCATAATTTCTGTTTTCTAAAAATTGATCCGGCCAGACGAGTTAGAAACCAAATTATTGATAAAGGCACAGGTATGGTCGGCTTATATCTGTAAACATTATTTTCTTTAAAGGTCCGGATTATTTCAGAAAATGATTATGGATTCTGATCACACACATTCATTACTTCAAGGCGTCGCTCATCATCCTGTGTATTCACTATAAATTCGATAAAATCCACGAGGTTTGGTCTTGCAAGCGCAGACATGGTTTGCTGACCATCACCAAAAAGGACATAAAAAGATTTTTTAGGCCCCAAAATTCTTCTTTCAAGATTGAGTCGAAAATCTCTGTCATATACTGGAGAGAGACGCAAGATCGTAAGCCTATGTATCAAGCCCTTTTCATATAAAGCAATGAGACGCCTCTCCGCATCCAGTTTACTGAATGCATAATCACTTGATGGATTATAGGTCGAGTTTTCAGAAACAGGCTGAACTAAATCAGTCTCTCCATAAACAGAGATTGTA
>JAFGFM010000119.1 GCA_016931115.1 Deltaproteobacteria bacterium
AAGGCATGCCTTTATATGTAGTCGATCATAAAAAAGTAGTTAATTTTCCAAATCTTATGATATGATTTCTTACAGTGTTTTGTGGATTAGGCCTATTTCAATATTACAGGGCATTATATCACTGCAATGATAAGCAAATAAGAGGTTTTATCGAATGGTTAATACCGGGGCCTCCTTACAGAAGATAGCCACAGGTGATTTTGGTAAAGGACGCCTCATAAAATCATTTCTAATACTTTTGTACTTATTTTCAGTAGCATATACATATTACCTGTTTGATGAAACATCTCGACATAATCAAAGCTTTGTCTCCAGCTTTGAAGAAGAAAACGGTAAGCTTTTTCTGCCTTTAGGGTTTCATACCTTCCAGGCAGGTGATGTTTCAGCCTCTATTATTGAAGACCAGAACAGAAAAGTGATCAATGTTGTAATAAACCCGACAAAAGCTGTCGAATATAATGGTTTTGGTTTTAATGTTAATATGGATGTCCCTTTCAACTCCTATCTTGTTTTAAAGCTGAGAAATAATTCTGGCGGGAAACAAATCTTTATTAATGTCACAGATAGTCATCAGGGTGGCGAGCAGTTTTTTAAACCGGTTGCGCTGAAACCACATTCTTTAAATGAATTCCGAATTCCATTAAATGAGCTTCAACGAAATGAATGGCAACCTTCCGGTGCCTCCAAAGATGGCCAGTTAAACAGCGATGGCATCGCAATTATTGCCATCTCGATCGCTCCGGGATCCCCCTTAGATATAAATCTTTTATCTTTAGGGTTTGAATGGGGTATCAGTACGATCTATTTTTATACCTACTTTGCCATGTTTGTTTTCACAGGTTTGCTTCTTCTCTGGAAGAAATTTCCTCACGAGAGTTTGAAAACACCTGTAAATGTGCGCTCCATAAATTATTTCATCTATTTTATGTGTGGAGCTATTGGCATATATTTCAGCAATAGCCTTGTATTCCAGGCAGATCGGCATTGTTATATTACACTTTTAATAGTGCTGGCTGTTACGATATTAGACCACTTGCTCTATCTGAAAGGCTGGTTCGCTGAAATATGGGCATTTCGTTATATTATTGCACTGAGCCCTGTCTACTACCTGAAGGCGAATGACCCGGCTTGGGCAATACCTCTATTATTTCTTACTCTCATGGCTCATACCCCATTTCTGTCTACCTATCGATTCTATCTCATATTTTTAACTCTTCTTATGCCTCTTGTTATATTTTTTCTGAAAGGGATGGGTAACTTTCAGGCTGTAGTAAAGGGACTTACTGCATTAATCGGTGGGAGTCTCTTTTCTTATCTGTTCATCTTCTTTCAGCAGAACCGAAGAGATCGCATAGAGGCAGAGCATAAGGACCAGTTAATTAAAGGTATTTTAGAAACAAGTTCCGACGGCATCCTTCTTCTTGATCCAAAAGGGGAGATACTTTCCTCCAATGCGGGTTTTCAAAAAATGGTATCACAAAGAGAAGAGGTTATTGTCGGCCTCAATCTAAAAGATTTTATTTTAAAAGCATCACAGGATGTTTTTATAATTAATGATGGTGCATTAGATCTCAAGTTAAAAGGTAAGGATGATAAACCTCTCTATGTTTTCCTTAGAATTCAAAACCTCTATAAAGGTAATAAGCTCAGTGGTTATATTGCAACCATCAGTGATATTACTGAAAGAAAAAAGGCAGAGGAGGCACTGAGGCAAAATGAAGAACGATACAGAGATTTATTTGATAATGCCCCCATTGGGTATATAGAAATAGACAAAGAAGGTCGCATAACAGCAGTAAACAATGCAGAATTGGACATGCTTGGTTATACTTACGAAAAAATTATAGGAAAATATATCTGGAATTTTGGATTAGTAAATGCGGAAAAAAAGATAAAGGATATTCTTGGAGGTAAGGAAAATCCTGCCAAGGGGCTTGAAAGTGATTTCAGGAGAAAGGATGGATCTCTGGTTCCAGTCCTTATTGATGATGTGCTGCTAAAAGATGAGTCCGGGGGCATCGTCGGGTTACGTTGTGTTCATAGAGATATTAGAGAGATAAAACAGGCGAAGGAGGAAAAAGATAAATTCATTAAAGAACTTCGTGATGCCCTTTCCAAAGTTAGAACCTTGAGCGGGATGCTGCCTATTTGTTCGCATTGCAAAAAGATAAGAGATGATAAAGGATACTGGAATCAGATTGAATCCTTTATAAGGGACCATTCTGAAGCGGAGTTCAGTCACAGCGTGTGCCCTGAATGCGCTGATAAGTTGTACGGGAATGAGGGCTGGTATATAGAAATGAAAAAGGAAAAAGATAAGAAATAATCTTCAGATTATTCGGGAGTGTATTTTATTTTTCTCTTCATAAACCCCAAAAAGGGGATTTCTTATCACTCAACTATCTGAAACCTTTTTGCCAGATTCAGCCCCATTTACACTCCTGTAATACTACTCTTTATCGCCTTTATTTGACCATTCCCTGAACTTTTCCTTTTCCTCCTCGCTCATGTTCTTCCATTCCAGCCATTTCCTGAATTCTTCCTTTTCTTCCTCATTCAGACTATGCCATTCTTCTTTGAGCGCTGTCTCTTCCTTAATGGTGGAGGATTCTTCCGATTCAGTATAGCGCCTCGATTCGCTCATTTCAACAGGGCGTGAGACGCTGTAACCCTCGTATTCATTGTCGGAAGATTTTCCAATATTTACTATCTGGATATCCGGATTCTCAGCGAAATTCTTCGCTTTCATCATGTCATTAATCTCGGGATGGGCTAATGTGTAAAGGCCACCCCTTTTCGCTTTGAACTTCAGGGCAATCTCTTTAGACTTGATTTCTTCATGTTTTTTCTTGTCGTAGTCCCAGGAAGTATTGTAGCGAACTACAATTTCATGCTCACCCGGAGCCACATGAATTTCATCTATTGTGCTGAGTACATAATCAGCAACAGACTTGACACGGTGGTCATCAACACTCAAAACCTCGATATCTGCGGGGACCCTTATACGTGCCGCCTCCGAAGGTCCTATCGCTGATGCATCATAGATCTTGATGGGGCTGCGTTTCATGCAGGACGAAAGAGATAAAAGTATTCCAATTGAAATCAGGACTGCAAATAATGATCTGTATTTCATATCGATCCTCACTAATAAAACCTTGGGGAAAATAGTGTGATGTACCTTTCGGCACCTTAGATAAATACTATAATTTTTATTTTTTTATAGGCGAATATAGGAAGATACGCTATGCATGTCAAGACAATTATAGCCATGCGTTACAATGAAAAAGAGCTGAATAATCCATAAAATTATGGGTAAATATAAAGTGGTATGGCCTTAAAAATTAAAATTTCATCAATCCAGGATTCTTGCACAATGTAGAGACAAGGCATGCCTTGTCTCTACGGCATACAGAAATATTTGAATTATATAAAATTGTAAGGGCACAGTGCGCTGTGCCCCTACGGTTACTGCCTACTAGCTATCTCACACTCTGAATCTCTTCAGACATACCCTGCTGATATGTGCTCCAGCCGGAATTCATGCCGTATGGGCATTGCAGAAACGCTGCTTCTATGCGCCTTATCTGCCCTTTTTCTATCTTGAACAATTCAGAAATCTGCCATGTCCAGTTAATGGATAAATGATCAAAAAACCCGAAGGCAAACACTATGCCCCGCTCCTGATCAACTGCCACAAACCTGCGGTCACGGATGCGTGTAACAATACCCTTTAACCCTTCCTCAAACTGTTTTTTGCATGTCATGCGTGTCTTTGCACCTGTTGCAGGATCGGTTTGCAGTAACACATCCATGCCGTTTTCATAGCGGACACAGTCGTCAGTAAAAGGATAATATCCTTTGCCATCATTCCTTTGCAGTCCTTCAAAATAGTAGTCAGCCACCTTTACAAGCTCTTCACGTGACATGCGCTCTTTTTCTGGTATGGCCTGCATGTATATCTGGTGAGGAGCACCCATCTTATCTATTGCCTCACCGGTTGGAAGAAATCTGGGCGCTCCAGCGGATTGCTCTTCAGAGAACAGTTTTCTTTCAGGCCTCATCACAAGCTGTTCAGCCTCAGATATCTTACCCTGATCATCAATCTTTAATCGTATGGAAACCGCAACGATCTTCTCATTGGCAGGCTGGCCACCCTGGGCAGGGATATCCGCTTCCTTTACTGTGCCAATAAAGGCTACCTGTCTTGTCTCTATATCGGGCACATAAAAACTGTAATTGGCCCTGCCTGACATGCTGTACCAGAGCCCTTCACCACCAAGGGGCAACTGGACACCATTTTCAGTAAACCTGCAATCCTTTGAAAACAGGTCAAGGCTGGGGTTATTATCTTTGATAGCATCAAGATAGCGGTCTATATAACCCTCAAGACAGGCGCGGTCGCAGGTTTTACCTGCACCAAAAGCAAAAACACCGGGTAACAGAAAAATTATAACAGCAAAAAACATAAATCTCTTCAGCATAATAACTCTCCTCCTTTTATTTAATGTTATTCTACTATCGAAAGGCATCGTATATTTTCTGAGCAAAGGCATGATTAAAACCGTGTGATGTCATATTGGCTGTTATCTTTCCCTGTAAAGGGTACCCCAGAAGATAAAGATCACCTACAATATCCAGGATCTTGTGTCTCACAAATTCATCAGGATACCTGAGGGTTGTATTGATAACCTCACCATCATGAATTATTATGTGTGAATCAAGATACCCGCCGCCAACCTTGCCCATCTTCTGGGCCATGCCAATATTTTCAAATGTATTAAATGAGCGGGCCGGGGCTATTTCCGTGGCAAAAGAGTGTTGTTTTTTATTGAATGTAAAAGTCTGTTCAAATATCGGGGCTGCATAGTTGATACGCATGGAGACCTCAAACCCGTTATAAGGTTCAGCGCATATATATTTTTCAGTTTCCTTTTCTGTGCCTATTATAAACCTCTCATTGATAACAATCTTTTTAGACAATGCACCCTGGTTTACTGTCCCTGTTTCTTCAATAAGTTTGCAGAAATCCTCAGCAGAGCCGTCAACATTGGGGATCTCTTCATCCACCTTGATAAGGGCATTATTTATCTCAAACATATGCAGAGTTGCCATAAGGTGTTCAACAGTGCGTATGCGGCTCCCGTTTGAAATAAGAACCGTTGAGTTCGCAGTAAAGTTTTGTGAATCACGGCCAGAAAGATAATTTTCAAGGGATGTTAAATGGGCGGGAATGCGCTCCCCATCCAGGGTTTCAAAGATTATACCCATGTTCTCACCAAGTGGACTCAGGATAACTCCGGTATTCCTGCCGCTCATAAGCCCTGTGCCATTCAGTACAATATTACCCTTAAGGGTCTTCTGGGGGGTATCAGACTCTATCAATGAGGCAATACCTGCTGAACCCTTTTTATGCCTGATCCTCTCCCTGTTAAAAGGAAGATGTATCTGGACATCCTTTTCACCGTGCGTCTTAAGTGCATTACTTACCTTTTCAAGGAGCACATCCATATTAAGGGGTTTTTCAAGAAAATCAGATGCCCCTTTTTTGATTGCTGTAACCGCAGATGTTATTCCTGCATGACCGCTCATCATTATTACCGCTGTGTCAGGGTAATTCTGCCTCAGTTTTGTAAGCACCTCAAGGCCGTCTATATCGGGCAGCCATATATCCAGAAGCACAAGGGCTGGCGGTAACTCTGCTGCCTTCTCAAAAAGTGTCTTTGCATCAGGGCATGTGACAATATTATAACCTTCATCAGAAAAGATCCCCCTGAGGGAATCGCAGATGGATTGCTCGTCATCAACTACATATATAGGATAATGATTTGACATTATTTTTCCTTAAATAGTTTTCATACAAAAAGAAAAACCTGAATACAGCTTTCAACTTTCAACTATCAGCTAAATCTCTATTATAAATGCCTTTTGCTGACCGCTGAATTCTGATCGCTGACCGCTTATTTTATAATGTAAACTATTTAAAACATTTTTCAAAGATAAATTATCAGGAAAAACAGGTTCATACCCAATATAAGAGGGTTGCCACCATATTATGCATCTGATATGATCTGCCATCATGACAATAGCAATTATTTATCCCCCAACCTGCGACCCGACAGGGCCTTATCTGTCTGTGCCCATATTATCTGCCTGGCTGCGCAGCCACGATAAAGTGGTATTGCCTGTGGATGCAAATATCGAGGCGTATGACTATCTGCTTAAAAAAAATACCCTGTCAGATATGCTTAACAGTATAAGAAAACTCTACAGGGTACTTGATGAAAAACCATCTCTAAACCACAGTGACCAGATGCAATATGCAGAGCTATATAATGCTATGGCTAATCTCAACTGGGTGCCTGATAATATAGAGGATGCAGTAAGTGTAATGAGAGACCGCACAGGGGTAAGGTTTTTTAACGAAAAAGAGTATGAACAGGCAGTCATGACTATTGAGGCCGGTTTAAAGATCGTAAGCGCCCTTTATCACCCCCTTTATCTGGATTTCAAAAGTTACAGAACACCATTTTCACTGCTTTCCCCAAACCAGATAAGAGCTGATGCAGCCCCTGATAAAAACCCGTTCCATTCTACATATAAAAGGGTTGCAGAGCGCATCAAGGATAACAATATCTCTCTTGCCGGTATCTCCATTGCCTTTCCCGGGCAGATACAGCCGGGGTTCTCACTTGCCTGGTTTTTAAGGTCATGTTTCCCGGATATACACATTACTGTTGGAGGCCCTGCAATTACGCAGATGCTCTTGAGGCATGATCATGAAAACCAGATGAAGATACTGGGCCCCTTTGATACAGCAATAATCTATGAGGGAGAGGAGCAATTCCTTGATCTTGCCAACTCACTCGAAAGGGGTGAAAAACCTGCAGGTGTCATCAATGGTTCAATTAATAAACCCATGGATAACCTCCCGCCGCCTGATTTTGAAGGGCTTCCACTTGACCTCTATCTGTCGCCAGAGCCTGTGCTGCCATATGACCCGAGCCGCGGCTGTTACTGGGGTAAATGCTCATTCTGTCATTATGGATTATGCCGCAAGGGTACAGCAGGTTATCGTGAACGAAATATCGGTGATATGGTAAACCACCTGAAACAGCTGTCAGAACGCTGGGGTTGCAGAATTTTCTATTTTTCTCAGGATGCCTTTCTGCCTGAAACCGCGCGCAGCCTTGGCAATGCGATAAAGGAAAACAATCTTGATATCCGCTGGTCAACAGACATGAGGCCTGAGGCATCCCTTACGGCTGAGATGTGCGCTGATCTAAAGGCAGGCGGGGCGCTCTCAATGGCATTGGGCATAGAATCTGCCTCTCCACGTCTTTTAAAGCTCATAAGAAAAGGCATCACCACAGACACCATGATGGCAGCAATAAAAAACCTTGCATCAGCAGGCATTGCTGTTGAGGCGATGTGTTTTAACAATTTTCCGACCGAGACACTCAAGGATGCCTTAGCTACCATTGAATTTATCAGGGAGAATAAAAAATTTATCTCTCTTTTTATTAATGGCCGTTTCGGACTTTCTCACGGATCAAGGGTTGCACTAAACCCTTCCGAATATGGCATCAGTGAGATATGGCAGGTTTCTGGTGATGAGATAGGTACAGGACTATTTTACAGCACAAAGGGAAGAGAACGCTCCATTAAGGAGCAGGATAAGATAGATAATGCCATTAACAACCTGTCAAACCTGTTCTGGCTTCACGATTATCCCTGGGCAGGTTCTCTTTCAACCGTACACACCATCCTCTGGTATGAAAAAAAGGGGCATGATGCATTCAGGAAGAATGCAAAGAAAGGGCATAGAGCCCCATTTTCACCGCCAGATACAAAGGTAAAAAGCCGTTATGATATAGGGAGCATGGAATATTCAGCATTAGAAAATGAGGCAGAGATATGGCAGACCATGGTTTATGAACACAGGGCAGTGAGCCCTGAGAGATATAACGCCCTTGCAGAAAAATTTCCCAATATCTTACCTGAAAAACATTGATTGGATAATCACCCTTAACAGGCCGATCGTCTGTAACAGGTGATTAACCCTTGAGTAAAAACCCGCTTTCATAATAATCGCGAATACCCTTTTCAATAGTATATTCCGGGACAAACCCGATCTTTTCCCAGGCAAGAGTCATATCACACTCTGTATAGGCCTGATAATTGCCCTCATAGGGGTTTACTATATATTCAGGGGTGCGATTTAGTTTAAGGGTATCATTGAGCAGCTCCACTAGCCTGTTAAAGGTTGTCGCCTTTCCTGAACCGCAGTTTACAACGCAGCTTTCATGCGCAACACTGGCGAGCATATTTGCACGCACAACATCCTTTACATAGATATAATCGCGTTTCTGCTCACCATAACAAAAAAGGCGCGGGTTACCGCTCTGCATCTGGTGAGCAAACTGATAGATCATGGTGGAGCGAGACCCCTTGTGAAATTCCCTTGGACCATAGACATTGCAGTATCTTAGTCCAACAAAAAACACATGGGGATAGAGCCTTTGCAGTTTCATGGCAACCTCTTCCAGCAGTTTTTTGGATTCCGCATACGGGGTGTTCAGGTCACATGGATCACTCTCTTTATATGGGGCAGGATTAAGACCATAGACTGCTGTTGATGTTGCATAGACAATGTGTTTACAACCATTTTGTATAACATGATGAAAGAGCCTTTCTGATGATTCAACGTTTGCCCTTATGATCTCTTTCCTGTCTGTGATGCGGGTATTATTCATAGCGGCCTGATGAAAAAGCACATCTACTGCACCTATTCTCTCCCAGTCAATACCAAGAAGGCCGGGGTACAGGCATTTTCCATCAAATTCAGGCAATTGCTGCTCAGATTCATGCCCTGTCATGATTATTTCATGCCCTTCATGCAATAGATGAAGGGCAATATTTGACCCGATAAAACCTGTTCCTCCAGTAACTAAACACCTCATATGTTTATCTCTTCCTTTCGTTTTTTTTAATTCTCAGGTCTCTTTTACAATATTTGTAGCACATAATGCAATATGGATGTTTCAGGTATAACCATATCAGGGCACCTGATTATAGCGATGACCGGATCGGTAACCCACCAAAAGTCGTCCTGTTCTGAATCGTAAATCCACCCACACCGTCATTCTCATGAAAAGCGGGTCATTGATCCCGGTACACCGGGAAATCCATTTGTTTATTGTAATATCTGGATGTAGCTTCCGCTAAGACCCAAGCCCAGGCGATGGAGGTTGTGTGTGGCTATACCAGCCTTGAAAGACCGACACAGAGGTCGGCCCCAAAGGTTAAGAATCGTTCATTCCCTGTAGGGGTAGACCTATGTGTCTACCCGTAATATCAGTGCCTGCGCCCTCAAACTATTGGGTTAATAACCCAAACTTCTACCTGGCCACCCTTAACTGCAATCACTTACCTTTTAAAAAGCCTACAACCCCTTCGCCTATCTCTAAAAGAGCGCTTTCAATGGCCTTTAATTCAGCTTTTCTGACAGTGTCATAAAAATTGATATCTTCTGCATTTTCAATGGCTGTAAAATCTTTACTGACCAACGTTGTAAAAGGTACAATCCCGGTCCGAGTATCCAGTAGAAGAGCTTCCACATTACAATATGCCTTGGACTTGTCTGGAGAAAATACCTTATATTTTTCATATGACTGGCAAGAACTGTTATATACAAGTAAGAACAGCCAGTAGCAATCAAAACGCTTAGAGATATAAAAACCAGTATGTACTTATTCATTTTATTCCTCCTCAAAATGTATCAACCTTGTATTTTCCACGGAACTTAAAAGTCCCTTCAACAGCCTTTGCTGATGCAATTAAAAGGATGATGACAAAAATACCTCCTAGAGAACCACCTTCCTCAACAACACCGGTCTTATTCAAAATGAAAAGCAGCAGGGCCAATAAAGAGAAAATCAATGTGATAATTGACACAACTCTGCTTTTTAACCACAAAAGTAAGACACCAAGAATACAATAGAAGATACCATCTGTAATCAATGCTGGTTCGGTTAAAAATCCAATAAATGCATATATAAATGCCATCACAATAATTACATATGATGCCTGTTTAATAGTCTTTATTGCATCTTCTTTATTTAATATTCTCCCCAGCAGGCCTGTCCTGTGGGGTTTATCTTCTGACATATTCTGTTTTCCTCTCGCAAATAATAGTTGATTTACCTTTTTACCTGCGTTCTCCTATCAAACTGATATTTCTGAAGGAGGCTTTTAAATTATTCAGTAACATCGTTTTCTATTACTCGTTTTTACTGTTAATTTTATCTTATATTAAAATAACCGCTTTGATCAATTATTGTTTTTGAATCTAAAGAACATATTTCTTCGAGCGTCATCCCTTTTTTAATACAGGCTTCAATGATTTGATAACCAATATAATAGCCTGTTTTCTGAACAAACCCTTGAGGCGGGGTTGCCAATTTGCCATCAGAAATATATTTTGTAAATATTTGATCTCCGCTGTCCTCTAATTCAACCTGTATAGTGTCTTTTAAAATTTTTTCATTTTCGATACACCAATTTACTGACTCTTCTGACATAAAAGGAATCGCTTTTTTCAGCCCATACTTTTCATCAATCAAGGTTGTTAAATATACGGCCACCCCTTCAGAAACTAATTCCCTCCTTAATGTTAAAGGTTCTTCAGGTAGTCTCTGATGATGTAAACAGTGAGCATATTCATGGGCCATTATTTTTTGGACTTCATCCGGATTGATAAACAATGAAATAAAAATCGTATCTTTCTTTTCTCCAACATCTATAAAGCAACTTCCATAAGGTAAAAACATGCACAAATCCACCGGTTTATTTGAGACAGGAACTAAAATTGTATGGGCTTTATTTATGACCGAATCATATAATGTATCAAGATATCCCTCAGTATATTGATTTAGGTATTTTTCAAAATCAGCCCTTTTATAATCTTTTATTTCCTCAGGAAATTTAACTGGATCTATTATTCCCCATTTCATTTGCTTGTTATGAACAATCTGTAGCTCAGGGTATGCATTTAGCAACATATTTTGATAATTCCCCCAACTCCTGTCTGAATTGAGGAAGTCATCAAAAGCCTTATAAGCTAAAATTATCTTCCCATTCTCTTTTTCGATTATATAATCCGGTTCGGAAAGAAACAATCGACCTTTTTCATTCAGCCGGTATTTCTGCAGTAGGCTGTTTGATCTATCAGGAAGAGTATATTCTATGAGTTTTGCATTCAACAGCTCCTGCAAAGCTCTTTAAAAAGAACCTGTCTTAGATTTAAGGCCAAGGTCTAATAACAAATCCCCTGCGGATGCCTCTGACCAGGACAGTATAATAAGTATTTTATCTGAGTGGGCCTCTTAGTGAGCCCCGTCTTGGGCCTCCGAATCTGGCCTCACCTGAACAACATCATATTTTGCAGCAGGATTCGCACCATATTCCGGGACACTGATAACTGTGCGAAAGATGTCTCCTTCGATAAGTTGAGGGTCTTCTCCGCCATATTTTTTGCCACAAAACATCATCTTACGTATACCGGAGCCCAGCTCATCTGCCCGGTCAATCGGTCTGAAAAAGGAACCGACCACAGGGTTCTTTTGAAATAGAACTGAAGTCTCAGGATCGAGCTTTCCAAAACCATGTGGCCTGCTCGGGTTGTCAGTAACCACCCGCCCATATTCAATTATAAGCCTTGTTGTGGCGCCGCTGGTGTATTCACGGTGTATAAGCAGATTAGAGGCAACCTCCCGGAAGATGGTGTCCCTGAGACTTCTACGCTCTATACCCTCAAGCTAGAATGGATCAGCCAGGCGCTTTTTAATAAAATCAAGAATGCGGTCATAACTATCTATCAAATTAGTAATAACCAGGTCCCGGTCATCATAGCGGTCGATATTCACCTTTCTTAGGATCAGGTCGGTTCTATGAGGTGGACAGACCTTGAGGATAAGATCGTCGGTCCCAAGCAGCATCACACCAGCTAAAGTTATACCCATCTTGCCTGTTTCAGGCTGGGGTTGATAGAGTTGAACACTTTTAATCAGGTCTATATCCTGCATTATCCCCCCAGGGATGCTGGGGTTTGTTGATGCGGACATAGCGGCGGCACCTCTCAATCAGATCTGCACGGCGGTCACCCGGCTGTATCCAGGTGTAAACCCTGTTTTCACTGTATGAGGCCTGTTTACGCTGGTAAATAAGGGCCACCTGTGCGATATGGTCTGTAATATCCAGATCACTCTCTTCATTTCTGTCATAGATTCGACTGTTGCAGCGGTGTACCTGAGAGCTTTCAGGCTGTAGGCTGTTAAGAAAGACTGGAGGCAGGTTTATTCAAGATTCAAAATTCAAGATTATGTGTCGTCATATAGCTATGCTGGGACAGGGGCAGCTCAAAGCTGAATCTCACACAAAGACACAAAGCCGCAAAGGTAACTACTTAAGGTAAAACTGTTTTCCCTGGTGTTCTTTGCGGCTTCGCGTGATAACTTACCTTTTTACAATGTTGTCAATATTGCCAAAATCCCCAAATGGTTGCCATGCAGCAATGCTAATTAAGTTTGTCATTGATCCTTACGACATATGCCACACCCCACATTGACCTGTCAGCAAAAAAATCTGCTGTCTGAGCAAGCCTGTAACCGGTTTCAGGCAATACCCCATTTATCTTATCAACAATCATGATATCCTTGCCTTTCTCAACAGCGAATATTTCTCTCCATGAAAAGAGGCACCTGTATCCGTCACACGCCACAAAAAGAAAATAATCATCAATGGTGATCTCTTTAAAGTTCGCCTTTAGAAAGGCCCTTAATTCAATACCCTCTGCATCCACCTTTTCTTCATACCCGTGCCCGTGTCCTATCAGTACCCACTCCTTTTTTTCTATCCTGGGTAAATTTTCAAATATTGCCTGATAACTATTTGCCCCATCTATGCATGTAACAGCAGTGCTCACGCATTTAGCCTTTTTACGGAGAGGAAGCAGGTTATCAGGGGCTGGAAGGGTCGTATATGTGATCTTCACAACATCATCCAGGTATCGGCTTACGTCAGGTTCAGAAGGGGCAATAAGCCTGAGACCTGCGAGCGGTCCCTTATAGATATTTTTATCATAGGTATCTTTAACAGCATCGGCAGTGGGCTTAATCTCTTCCCTGTAAAAGGCTAGTGTAACAGGCAGGCTGTCATCGGCCATGATCAACTCTGTAAAGGTGAACCCCACACTCTTACCTGAAGAGGATATAAACTTTACCAGGATATCCAGTGGTTGATTAAAGATTGCATCTTTCTCTTTTTCAGGCGCAATGCCCTCAAGTATATTAAATGCAGGAATGCCAGTGTATGCATATGCGCCAAGAAATTTACCATCAGGGGCAAATTCCCTTGTCCTTATACGTGTTGATGCAAAACCATTAAGTGCGGATGCATCAAACTGGTATTCCTGTTTAACAAGCCCGTCAATAACAAGTGAAACACCCTTCGGCACATCCTTTTCTATTGCGAGCGGTGTTGCCCCTGAAACGGCATTAACCATGTCATAGTAATTTTTATTTCCCTGCCTGAAATAGATAAAAACAGCAGCGAGTATCAGCAGTACAATTATAATGTTTTTTTTCATAATGTTATTACCCTTAATAAAATTTAATATTTATTCCAGCTATTCAATTTTCTTTTTTATAATCTCACTGACAGCTAATCAGTCTAATAAAAATATATTACTTCAACCTGACAACAGGGTAATCCTCATAAAGGAGTTTCTGTGAAAAAATATCTCTGACTGTTACCCTCAGGGCCTTATTAGGGTCTACTCTAAAGCTTACAGAAAATCTTTTTATCCCCTTTTCCCCTGGCGGTGATGCCTCTATGAAGGTTGGACTGTTTTCATTCATCCAGAACTCATTAGATTCGACAGATCCTTTATGGTTATCATCAAATACAGCGCAACCATTCATGTCATAGACAATTTCGCCCACACATTTATTGCTGACTTTTTCTGCTATTTCAAAGATATCTATTCCAAAAAAGCGCTGGCCGTCCCTTGTGGCCTTCATGGTCATTTTTTTAAGTCCTGTTTCAGTAGGGAACTGTGTCCCCCTTGGTATCAATGGCAAGAACTCGTGAGTTCCTGTTTTACGATTATAGCTTTTAATTGCATAGTCATGCTGTATATGATCATATAAATCTTCTATGTCACTGCTCAAGAATCTACATGCCCCTCTGGCAACAGCATCATATGGCCTGAAATATTTTGTTCTGGCACCAAACATGGTGCGTACCTGCCTGCGGATGCTTGGAATCTGGCTTGAGCCGCCTACAAGCAAAGCCTCTTTTATTGAAGACTTCTCAATCCCTTTTTCATAGGCATGTTTCAATGCCCGTTCAATAGTTTCCTGTATGTTGTGATAGAGTCCATTATGTTCAAGAAGGTCTTCAAGTTCACTTCGTTTGTATTTCCCTTTGAGCCTGAGCCCTGATAATTCGTGGGTTATTTCATAGGTATATTCGTCATTACTGGTGAGATTTTCTTTTATTTCTTCCACTCCCCGCATGAACAGGGCGCTCGCCTCTCTGGCATCCAGTACATTCATACTGGCACGTTTAAGGATATCTCCATAGAGCCAGCCATCTATTGTTCGTCCACCGATTCTGCACCCGGCCTTACCCATTACCCTGCATCCGATACCACGGTCAACCTGCTCTTCTATCTGTATAACAGATACATCCAGCGTACCGCCCCCAAAATCAAATATCAGGTAGATGTCTCCCTTCTGAAGTTGCGTCTCATACCCGAATACACAGGCGCTCGATTCATCCAGAAACCTGTATCTTTTTATTCCCAGGTCAATGCATGTGGAAGAGAGCCAGTCAGTATAATATTCAAATGACTCCACAGGCACTGTAAAAACCACTTCACCAGATGCCAGATCAATGAGCGCTGCATCTGCTGCAAAAGACAGTATCTTCTCAATGAAATCCCGGCCTGCCGTAAAATAATCCACTGTGGTCCCGTCAGAAAGCGGATAATTTATTTTTCGTCTTGACTGAATATAGGCCTTGAGCCACCTGAAAGAGCCTTTGCTATTTTCAAGCATTTTATCAATAACCTGGGCGCCTATAAAGTTTGTATCTTTATCCCTGTAGCAGATCATAGAAGGGATATAAGGTATTTCAATGTTCCGGCCCTCATGTTCAAAGGTAAAAGGCAGGGTTACATCCTCAATGGCATAGAGGTCAACATCATGTTTTTCTTCATTCCAGAACGCAACAATAGTGTTTGAGGTTCCAAAATCAATTGCCATTTTTTGATAACGACTACTGCTCATAATATCCTGTGTTACTAGTAAAAACATTAATCTCACCACGAAGAAAAATAAAAAAACTGAACCGCAAAGACGCAAAGGACGCGAAGAAAATCTTTTTATTATTTAAAAAAACAATAAAATGTTTTTATCTTTTATTTTTCTCTGTGTTCTCTGCGGGCTCTGTGAGAGATATGTTTTCAGGTTTTTAATTTTC
>JAFGFM010000120.1 GCA_016931115.1 Deltaproteobacteria bacterium
AAAAACAATAAAATGTTTTTATCTTTTATTTTTCTCTGTGTTCTCTGCGGGCTCTGTGAGAGATATGTTTTCAGGTTTTTAATTTTCCATTTTAATTGTCTCATCAGAATTAATCGCCTGCTCAGCTTCCTGCTCATACATTTCCGATGTCTCTTCTCGCAACAGGATCTTTCCGCCAAGGTCCGTTTCAAGCTCTTTAGTTAAATCAAGGCATTTTTTACCTTTAACACCTCTGACCTCATATTTAACTTCACCGCTGTCATCAATAAAGACTTCAATCTCTTCTATATTCATTTTGTTAATCCTCTATTTCAATGGAAGGTGTAGTCATAAAATCTGGCACCCTGACCTGTTCCTTCAAAGCCGAAGATGTTTCACTGAATGATGCGGATCGGGCACGACCCTCTTCAAGCCATCTCCTGAGATGGCTGATATTATCCTTCTGGCTTATACTGATAGGCACAACCTCTTCTCTTGCCTTAAGTACATGCAGAATATCTTCGGTAGTAAATTCACGTTTTCCATCATTAAAAGCCCTTACCATGGCTGCAATAACCGCCTGCTCAATCTCTGCGCCCACATATCCCCCACTTTCCCTGGCCAGTTGGTCCAGATCATAATGATCTATCACAGGCCTTTTTTTAAGCAGATGTACCTGAAAGATCTCTTTCCTTTCTTTAAAGGTAGGAAGATCAAGAAAGAATATAGCATCAAACCTGCCTGCTCTGGAAAACTCGGGGGGAATCCTTGATATATTATTGGCCGTGCATACAACAAACACCGGCTTCTTTTTTTCAACCATCCATGAAAGCATTGTGCCAAATACCCTTGTGCTTGTTCCCGAATCGCCGCCTGAATCAGCCAGCCCCTTTTCAACCTCATCTATCCATAGCACACATGGGCTTATAGTCTCTGCAAGCCTGAGGGCTTTTCTGATATTTTCTTCGCTTTGTCCTACAAGGCTTCCGAACACTGCCCCCATGTCAAGCCTTATAAGAGGCTGCTGCCAGAGCCCTGATACCACCTTTGCAGTTAGGCTTTTTCCGGTTCCTGGCACACCTAATAAAAGCAATCCTTTAGGGGAAGTAAGACCATAGTCAAAAGCGCTTGATGAAAAACAATTTGCCCTTGACCTGAGCCAATCCTTCAGCACATCTAATCCGCCCACCTGGTTTATGTTTTCTGTTGCAGAATAAAACTCAAGGGCACCGCTTTCCCTTATAATGGCCTTTTTTTCATGGGTAACGAGATCAATATCCTGTTCATCCAGGCCACCTTTATTTACAATGGCTTTTGCAAATGCCCGCTGTGCCTGGTTGGCTGTAAGGCCAATGGCGCTGCGTATCAAACGGTCTTTTCCGAGATCGGTAAGATTTATTTTTATATTGGGGATATTTGTAAAACCGTCAAGAATCTCCTTAATCCCTTTATAATCAGGAGGCGTATAGTCAATTGTATAAACCTGGTCACTCAGTTCATCAGGAACCCTTGCAACATGAGATGTGACAATAATATTTTTTCTGGTCTGTTTCAGGTTCTGGGCAAGGTTTTTTATTTTGCGGGTTATCTGATGGTTCTTGTCCCATAATCCGTGAAAATCCTTAAGCACAAAAACAGCATCCTGCTCTATTTTCTGGATCATGTCCAGGGCGCTCAAGGGATCTTTAACAGGGCGCTCCACCTTGCCTGCCGATTCCGTGAGGGGTACAAAGCTGTCTGCAACATCCCATGAATAGGCAGGTTTTCCCGCATTTTCACATGCCCCTGCAATCTCTTTGAGCACACGTTCTTCTTCAGATGTAACAACATAAATCAAGGTAAATCTGGCCTTAAAGTACAGTATAAGCTCCTGTTGAAACTGCGTAAGCCTTTCCTGCATGGTATCTCCTTTTTGATTTTTTAGTAAACTGCCCTGCGAAGGGTCATATGAATTGTATTATCCTCTTCATTTTCTTCTTCCACCAGTTCAAACCCCTGCGCTTCCATACGCTCTTTAACCGCATGATATGCATATTTCTGCTGGACCTGTTTAAGAAATGACTCAGGCTTGATGTCTTGAATACCATACCAGTCAGCCACCAGTTCATATGCATCTCCTTCCTTTTTAAAGCCAAGGTCATAGCCTCGGTTTTTGGTGGGGATCATAACCTCCACCTCTGTTTCCTGTCCTTCATAACCTCTTATCTGCACATTGCCTTCATTAACCTCATAGCCAAGCTCCTGTAAGGCCATAACAAGGTGTTCCTTATTTATCAGGCGTGTTTTTATCTTTGTAAAATGAGACATGGTCCAGGCTCCTGTTTATAATAAAATATTTTTGTTTTTCTCTATGTTCTCTGCGGCCTCCCTGGCGCGCCATAGCCTTTAGCGAAGGCGGCTGTGAGATACATGTTTTTTCTTTCTTCTACTCAAACTCAATCTCAACATCTGTGTCATCGGCATCATAGGCCTCATCCTCACTCCATGTACTGTCTGTGCCAAGAAACTCACCCAGTGTCAACAAATATTCCTTTTCAGCCGCAGGAATTAATCTTTTAATCAAATCAATAAAATCATCCGGACTATTCGGTTTGTTTTCAGGGTCACCCTTTATACCTTCCTTTTTAAGGGCTTCTAGCCCCTGTGGTCCAAGAACCACTAACCTTCCTGAATTTGGCGTATTAAGCAATGCCTGCACCCAGTACACATGATCCTGTTCCAGAAATACCTTGTTAACAGGACTCAGGCTTCCCGGTTTTAAAAGCTCTACCCCTGCTGCTGCCATACGAACCTGCCAGTATGGGTCTGCACATGCACTGTTAACAGCATCAGGCAGTTGCTTATATCCTCTTTCTACCAGCGTAATGAGAGCAGCACTACGCTTCCGGAAATTTCCTTCATCCGCGAGCCAGGATATAAGCGTTTCCTCCTCATCCGGCACTGCCTGATCACCCATAAACATAGACCTGAAATCCTGAAAAATAGATATAGCAAAGGATGATGGCAAATCATGATTTGTTTCTTGTTCAGAGATAACTGCCTCCAACCGCTTCTGAAGCTCCTTTCCTATAGCATCAGGATTTTCCCATCCAGCCTCTCTTACTGAACCAATAATACGTTTACCCTGTACATAGTTTGACTGTGGCAGCAAATTAAAGACTTCAGAGTATTTTTTATTCTTTAATAGGATTTCAATCTGGATATCAATATCTTTTTCATCCTGGGAATCTTTCCTGCCACCCCTGTCGGTTTTAAAAACAGACAATAAGCGGATATCGCCGCTTTTTCTTATCCTTAAACATATGGCATCTTTAATTGCATCAGGCCCTGTTTCATACCAGTATCGGAGATAGGATTGCTCAAAATCAATATCATAATAGGTCTCAAGATCATCCGCCAGAAAATAATAAAGTGCCCGCTCTGCGGGGTCATCAGTATGCCAGTCTGGTTTGTTAATGCAAAAAGCCACCTTTGATTCCGAATTTTCTTTAGTAAGATGATTCACAGCATTATCATCCAAATGTGTAATTATATTATGCGCCCCAATTGTCATGGCTAAACGAAACCCGATAATGAGGTCAGACCTTTCGGGCTGAGACAGCTCCGGCAGGCGTCGCGTGAGTCTCCTGGGGTAATTGATGCTCCAGGAACCGCCCCGAAGAACCCGGCAACCCGATTCTAAAGGGGGTGTAAAATCACCTTCTACATATCTGCTGTAAGTATTACTTTCGTAATTGTCTTCACACCACTCCCATATGTTTCCACTCTGCTGAAAAATACCCAAGGCGCTTACGTCTTCAGGATGACCATATACCGGGGATGTACCCCCATTTGGGCCTCTTATATTGTCAAAGCCAAACCTGTGGCCGTTTTCCCAGTCATTACCCCATGGGTATTTAAACGCATCATAACCCCTTGAGCATAATTCCCATTCTGCCTCTGAAGGTAATCTTAACCCGGCCCATTCACAATATGCCTTTGCATCATGCCAGCTCACATCTCTTATGGGATGGTCGAATGGTTCTTTAGTATATTTCCCCCGGCTTTGGACATATTTACCTCCAGCCCTGTATCCGGTTTTATCTATAAATTGATTGAACTGTTTTACTGTAACACTGGTTATGCTGATATAAAATGGATCAAGCCAGTGAAGATGGCGGGGTTTTTCGTTCTCATCCGCATCAGAATCAGTGTCATCTGATCCCATCCAGAACCATCCGCCAGGAACCAGAATCATTTCTGTGCCGTCTTTGGGGTTTATGTAATACCATGGAATTTTGTTGGACATAATATATAGCTCAAAGGTGAAAGCTCAAAGCTGAAAGTTCAAAGCTCAAAGCTCAAAGCTCAAAGCTCAAAGTAAAAAATAAATTCTGCATATCCTGCCTGCCTTGCCGAAGCTTACAAGAGCGAAGGCAGGTTAATCCTGTCTAAAAAACATTCATAATTCCTAACCCACTTTCAACAATCTCTCCCTCATCTGTAATGATAATTTCAGTTTCTGGCAGGTGCAAAAAATCATTCTTGTCATATCTGTCTGTTAAAAACATTATCTCTTGGTTTGCTGATGAGGGCCACATGCCTGGCGAGTTTTTACACTCTATTGTATATTGCCCTGCCACAAGAACATCTGTTAGATTCAGCAGAGATTTACCTCCGGTAAGCACAATGATTTCTTTTTCACTCCTTCCGGAAAACAATAATACAGACATATCTGTTTTTTCTTTTATAGCTGTTAAAAACCTGTTAAGCGGTTGAAGCTGTTCGGTTGGCTCGCCGCCACTTATGGAAATCCCCTCTATTCCTTTAATGGAGAGAGCCCATTCAATCAGTTCTTCTAACGGCACATCTTTACCGCCATTAAAATCCTTAAGCCCCGGATTAAAACAGCCCGTGCAGTCAAAAGGGCAGCCCTGCATCCATATAACAGCCCGATTGCCAGGGCCATTGGCCCGGCTTTTATTTAACCGGCTATGTATTCGCATTGTGTTTTCTTGTGCTTTTAACATAGTTGTTTATATAGCATACAGGAGATCTTTTTTCACCTTCTATCGGTGTGTTGAATATTTCTTGACAAAGAAACCTTTATCCTAATATTAGGAGTTATGGCAAATAAAAATAAATTTGAAGTTGGTTTAAATGAGGCTCTGAATCTTACCCTCAATAACCTTTATCATCTTGATTCAGAATCTGTTGATCTCACAGAGGCAATCGGCAGAGTGCCTTGTTCGAATATATACAGCCTTGTGGATTCACCCTCTGTAGCAGCTTCATTAAAAGACGGGTACGCAGTCCTTGCTTCTGATATCAGCCACGCTTCAGTATCCGAACCGGTGAGGCTAAGATCGGCCGGATACCGTGCGGCAGGCTCAATGGAAAAGGTTCATGTAACCTCAGGCCAAGCAGTAAGGGTAATGACAGGCGCAGCGATTCCACCGGGTGCCGATGCAGTGGTCAGTGAGGAATTCACAAAGGAAGAAGGTGAGGCTATCAGTGTTTTCAATTACGCAGAAAAGGGCCGAAATATTCTTGACCGCGGCAATGATGTTTACAAAGGTCAATGTGTGGCAAACAAAGGAATACCGCTTTCACCGGCTGATATTGGTCAGATCGCTGCGGGCGGACATGGTAAGGTTTCTGTAGTGCGTAATCCTGTTGTGGCTGTTGTTTCCACCGGAGATGAGGTGATTGCACCGGGGCATCCCATGTCAGAGGGAAAGGTTTATGCCAGTAACATGGCAACACTTGTTGCATGGTGCCGCAAACATGGAATGAAGACCTATTCCACAGTAGTGAGTGATGATGCAGAAGAGATAGCAGCCGCGCTTGAATTTTTTTTTAATATTTCCGATGTAATAATCACAAGCGGCGGGGCCTGGACCGGAGACCGTGATATGGTC
>JAFGFM010000121.1 GCA_016931115.1 Deltaproteobacteria bacterium
CAGCGGATTTGCCAACGCTGGCATTTTCGCTGAATGGTCTGAAATTGTCTTCTGAGGAACATTTAATCGGCTTGAAATTCTATCCTGAGGAACCCCTAATCTGTTCATTCGGTATATTTTCAGATCGAGATCTAATTGAATTGTAGCCCTTAAATCAGCAATATAAAAATCAACAGTTCTTCTTGATCTGCCTACAGCCTTCCCTATTTCTTCAGAACTAAGCTTAGGATTATTCTGGTACGCCCTCCTGGCAGTATCTCTTGCCTCTTCATCACTAAGCTGCCTGGGGCCAATTGCTTTTTGAGCCGCATAAAGCAGGGGATCTGTTCCATTGAGTTTTTGATATAACAGACTGAAGCATTTTAGTCTGCCGCCGTCGCCAAGGCTATGTCAGCCAGGGAAGGCTGTTAGGTTCTTTTGCCTTTTCCTATGGTCTACAGTCTAAACCCCTTCAGCCTGCCTTTCCTGACTGTTTAATCTACATGAAATGGTTTAGGTAGGGGATTAGTTAGGGGAAATAGTTTTGAATAAATGCACAATCTCATGTGCATGATGCACATTTTTGGCGGCGTCTTATTTAAGTGCTTTCATTATAATTTTTTGCCACGCTTCCTCAGGACATGATTAATCTTATGGTATTTTTTAAGGACAATTGATACCGGGCCAAACCGGTACCATATCTTACCATAGAGAGATCGATTTTCTTTGAAGAGCCGGCCAGCAGTCATGTTGGAAGGGAGCTTTTTGATGGCTATTATCAGATCTTCTTCCTGTTCGCAGAAAGAAAACTTGTCCGGGTTCAACCCTATTTTAATGGCAAATTTGCTCCAACTTTTATACCTTGCACAAACCATGGGCCAATAATGTTTATCAAGATTTTTAAGGGCCTTGATGCGTGCTTCGCCGGTCAATTGGTTAATCTTGTATGCTGCTTTTATAACCTTGTTCAATTCTTCATCAGAATACCGGTTTATCAGATATACTTTCTCTGGGTCAATACTAGCGGCCTTAAGGGCCTTCCGATATGAGCCAAACCTTCTGCGTGCCGCATTGTAAAGCCGGAGATCCGATGTATAAATTGCATTTTCATTTAAAGGCAACCCATTTTTCTGGCGATCCTTCAGGCTGTTTATTACCTCTTTATCGGAAAGGCTAATTCTGGAAGCCTGCTTCCGATTTTCGCCAGGATTGAGCCCAAGCCGCGTGATAGCAGCGTCCCAGCTTCCAAAGAAACGAATCGCAGCATCAGTAGTCGATCTGTCGTGGGCATGTATCGAATAGAAATTAATCGGACCTCCACGCTCTCGATAGTCCTCAATGCGGTCAAGAAGGTATTCCAGTGTCCAGAGTTCTTCCCAGTGAGGCAGGGTGATTTTAAGGTTAATCGGTTTTTGTCTCATTCCGCGGTGTGCAATGCGTAGGGTTTCAGACATCAGCTCGGCATCAGGATACTTCTGACGATATTCCTTCGGGGTCATTGAGTGTGTTCCCATAAGATGTCCGGTAAGGATGCTGAAATCTTTTCCACAGATTTTGCAGACAACGTAATTAAGGTATTCTCGCTCAATATCTTTATAGTCGATCCCTGCTGCAATCAGCAGTTTTCGCCAGCCAAGAAAGGGCGTAACAGCATAGGCACTTTCAACAAGGTCTGGAAAGCGGCGTTTTGCAGCTGTCAGGTTAAGAGGTATACCCTGGTTGTGAAGCTGCTTAATTTTAGCCACCATCCTGGAAATCTGGCTTTTGGTAGTTGAACTCATAGTGATGTTTTGTTTGGTCTTATTATTGTTTGTTAATGGCGGGAATATAAAGAAGAGACTTCAGGATGTCAATATCCTGTTTTATCTTCTCTTAAAGCGCGATTAAAAACTCAGTCATTGTTTGATCTTTTTTCCCAGGTTTGATGGTTTCGTAAAAAAGCTAAATCTCACACAAAGACACAAAGTCGCAAAGGTAACTACTTAAAATAAAACTGTTTTTCTTGGTGTTCTTTGCGGCTTTGCGTGATAACTTATCTTTTTACAATGTTGTCAGGTTTAGCATTTTAAAAATTGATAAAGATGAACCCCGAGCAGGCGGCTTAGAAATGCAAATCGGGCGCGGGCACCGCACCCCTACATTTTACCACCTTTGGAGAAATGGGTGACTTCTCAAAATATCAATACAAATGAGTTTTGGTATTTTGGGTAGAAATGTGGTAAATAGCCTGTCTTTCTAGCAGCCTTCAGACTACAGTCTAAATACCTTCAGTCTATCTTTATTTTCCCCACTGTAATTCATGGCATTTACCAAGGTCATCTTTACCTTCAAGTTTAAACGCCCAGACAAGATGTTCGGGACAGGTGTGCTTTTCAGCGACTTGAGATACTGTATTAAGCTGCCTGGGGCCAATTGCCTTTTGAGCGGCGTAAAGCAGGGGATCGGTACCATTGAGTTTTTTATATAACAGACTGAAGCATTTTAGTCTGCCGCCGTCGCTAAGGCTATGTTGGCCAGGGAAGGTTGTTAAGTTCTTCTGCTTTTCTTATAGTCTACAGTCTAAACCCCTTCAGCCTGCTTTTAATTACAATCATCGTGCCAGAGTAATTTACTTTACTGAATCAATATGCAAAAACAGGCGATAGCCTTAATTGATAAGGCTTTTGATTTCACAAAAGTAAATGACGTAGAGACAAGGCATGCCTTGTCTCTACATATTAATGCGCCTCATCCCAGTTTTTGCCATAACCCGCATCAACCTTGAGGGGGACATTTAGTTTATAGACCTCCTCCATCTCCTTTTTTAACAGCTCCGGCATTATGGCGATCTCATTCTCCGGCACCTCAAAGACGAGTTCATCATGCACCTGGAGCAGCATTCGGGTCTTGTACCCTTCTTTTTTAAGCTTTGCATGTATGCTTATCATTGCCATTTTAATAAGGTCAGCAGCAGTCCCCTGAATAGGTGTATTTATAGCAATACGCTCTGCCTCAGCCTTTATCATGTTATTGTCACTGTTTATCTCAGGTATATACCTTCTCCTGTTAAAGAGCGTTGTTACATATCCCTGTGACCTGGCCTGCTCAGCCATAGCATCCCTGTATCTTGCAACACCCCTGTACCGATCGTAATAAGACTCTATATATTCCCTTGCCACCTTGATATCTATATTCAATTCATCAGAGAGTTTTTTTGCGCCCATGCCGTAGATAATGCCAAAATTTATTGCCTTGGCTACACGCCTCATATCAGGTGTTACATCTTGCAGGGGGACACCCAGTATCTCGGATGCGGTTCTGGTGTGTATGTCCTGCTCTTTTATAAATGCATCTATCATAGCATCATCACCTGAATAATGGGCAAAGAGCCTCAGCTCCACCTGGCTGTAGTCAGCAGAAAGCAGGTAGTGGCCCTCGTCTGCTATAAAACCCTTTCTTATCTCCCTCCCCTCTTCTCCCCTGATCGGTATATTCTGCAGATTGGGGTTGCTGCTGCTCAACCTCCCGGTGGCAGCCACTGTCTGATTATATGAGGTGTGTATCCTTCCGGTGCGGGGATTAACAATCTTTACCAGTGCATCAAGATAGGTGGATTTTATTTTAGCAAGGGTCCTGTATTTCAGAATGAGCTCCGGTATCTTGTGCCCCTCAATAGCAAGCTTTTTAAGCACCTTTACATCTGTTGAAAATGATTTGGTTTTGACAGTCTTTTTCTGGACAGGGAGTTCCAGCTTTTCAAACAGGATATACGCGAGCTGCTGTGAAGAGTTAAGGTTGAAATCTGTCCCTGCCTCTTTGAAAATATCTTTTTCAAGCTCCCTGATACGCCTTGTAAATGAGAGGGACATCTCCCTGAAAAAGGGGATATCTATCTTTATACCGGTAACCTCCATATCCATAAGTACAGGAAGGAGCTTCATCTCAAGGTTATGAAAAAGCTCCTGGTTCTGGTCTTCCTTAAGCTGTTTTTCAAGGATGGCCTTAAGCCTCAAGGTTATATCCGCATCCTCGCATGAGTACTCCATTGCCCTTTCAACTGTCACACCTGAAAAATTTATCTCTGCCTTTCCTCTTCCAACCACATCATTATATGCAATCATCTTATGGTTAAGATAGTGCTGTGCAAGAAAATCAAGATTATGCTGCCTCAGGCTGGGGTTTATCACGTATGATGCAACCATTGTATCAAAATATATCCCCTTAAGCTCAATGTCGTTGTGCTTAAAGATAATGGCATCATACTTGATGTTCTGACCCACCTTGAGTATCTTTTCATCCTCAAGCACACCCTTAATAATATTAATGGCCCTTTGTTTATCGAGCTGTTTTGGCACACCAAGATACATATGGGTAAGAGGTAGATAATAACCGGTATCAGGGGCAAGGGAAAAGGAGATACCCACAAGATCTGCTGTGTGGGGGTCTGTTCCTGTGGTTTCGGTATCCACAGAAACAAGGCCGGTTCTGTTTATCTTTTCTGTCAGATAAACAAGATCCTGCTCATTCATTATGAGCTTATATGCATTTTTGATTGCGGTATTTTTTGTAGCAAACTGCTCCCACAGCCCCTTGAATTCCAGCTCGCGAAAGAGAGCTGAGAGTTTGTCAGCATCAGGCTCATTTATCTTCAGATCATCTGTATCGCATCTAATGGGCACATTGCAGTTTATTGTTACCAGTTTTTTACTCAGCAGGGCATTATCATGGGAGTTAACAAGATTCTCCTTTAATTTAACCTTTGTGATCTTCTCAATCTGTGCATACACGTTTTCAAGGGAACCAAACTCCTGGATTAGCGAAAGGGCTGTCTTTTCACCAACGCCCTTAACTCCCGGCACATTGTCGGATGTATCACCTGACAGCCCCATAAGATCAATGATCTGGGCCGGTTCAAGCCTGTATTCATCACGCAGGGCAGATAGATCAGTAACCTTATCCTTCATGGTGTCCCACAAAGAGGTCTTATCAGAGATGATCTGCCTGAAATCCTTGTCACCTGTCACAACAACTACATTATAGCCCTTTTCTTCACCCTTTTTTGTCAAGGTACCTATGATATCATCCGCCTCATATCCCGGCATCTCTATCATCTTAAACCCAAGCAGCTGTATAATAGACCTTATGTAGGGGAGCTGCTCTACAAGGTCATCAGGCATTGGCGGCCTTGTTGCCTTGTACTGATCGTACATCTCGTGCCTGAATGTGGGACCCTTTGAATCAAGGGCAACAGCAGCGTAAGCAGGCTTTTTATCATCAAAGAGTTTAAGCAGCATCTTGGTGAATCCAAGTATTGCATTGGTTCTAAGCCCCTTACTGTTTGAAAGATAGCCTATTGCATGATATGCCCGGTAGATGTATGAATTACCATCTACAAGGTAGATAGTATTGTTTTGCTGTGTCATTATTTAACCTCTATATGGGATGGGCCAATATAGGCAGGATAGTTATGAAAAGGCAAATGGTAATTTTTCGGATATTTTCATAGTCTTAGCCATATAAAAGATGTAAATTGAGATTAATGAATCATGATCAGATAAATTTAAGCGATCAGCCATCAGCTTTCAGCTATTAGCTAAAACATTAAAAACAAAGATTTTGCTGAACGCTGACCGCTGACTGCTGAAAGCTCCATCCGGAAATTGTATCTTTCTGGATGGACACTAATTAACCTTATCAAAGAGACGTGAAATGAAAACCTTTTCAGAAAAAGTATACGATCTTTTAAGGAAGGTGCCTGAAGGGCGTGTAACAACCTATAAAGATATTGCCCATGCTTTGGGAAGCAAGGCATATCGGGGTGTTGGTCAGGCTATGAAAAAAAATCCTTACGCGCCGGAGGTCCCCTGACACAGGGTTGTATCCACATCCGGTCGGATTGGAGGATTCAGGGGGAAGAGATCAGGGGCAGCCATACAGGAAAAAATAAATATGCTTAAAAGCGAAGGGATCGAGTTCCAGGGGGATAAAATCAGGGATTTTGAAGAGGTACTCTTTCGATTTGACTGATACTTACTGGAAGTTGGGTGGAAAATTTCGGGTATTGGCCGATATTGATTACTGAAAAAAAAGGAGTTAACATTTTGTTATGTCTACAGCGTTTTCAAGCAGGTTATTCATCTTTTATACCTGAGTATTGAACCTGTTAACCATGTCTCCAGGATGAAGAAGAATATTTAACCGCAATAAAAATCATGAAGAAAAAAATATTACATAGGCTAAATATAGAAAAAGCTGGGACAGCAGTAGCAGGAAAATCATTAGGGTCAGAGGGATTAGTGCCTGCACTAATCTCCATGCTATCAGGATAATCATCACCATCAGTATCAGGATTTATTGGACTTGTATTGCACTCAAATTCTTCCAGATTAGTCAAATTATCTGAGTCAGGATCGTCATCAGCATCAAAATGGTCATCCGGGTTAAGGCCATTTTCCAGTTCCCAATAGTCAGAAATATTGTCTCTATCTCCATCTGTAATAATCCTCCAGCCCAAAGCATAATCCCATACAAAATCACCCTGCCCCTCACCAGGCAGGACTTCTATCTTATAATTTCTGTCTTTCTCCAGTGCAACCCAGAGATTTTCTGTATTGGTTGCGCTTCCAGATGAACTGGCGATTAACCTTGGGCTTTCCGGATCTGTTACATCATATAGATACAGGTTTAAGTCATATAATGTTGCATCACCATTAAAATTCAAGCAGCTTCCGCCATCAATTTTGATGTTCCATACAAGGGATACAGCAAGCCTGCAATGGACAGCGTCTGATGTAAAATAGTAGGAGGCCCTGTTTGCGTTTCCACCGACTATTCCGAATGCAGGATCAAAATCAAAACCTTCCCATGAAATGACGCCATCCCTCGAAGAATTATCTTCATCACTATTCTGCTCCCCGTTAGCAATTATGTGATAACTGTTGTATATATTAACCTGACCTGCGCCATAACGACCATCAAGACCATTTGCTGTTTTATAAGGGTCTTTTCTGTAATCCACAATATTGGCTGTTGTGCTTGTATTTTGGGTAAACCTGTCTGCACCTGCCATGAGCGCCGCTTTGATCACCTCTGAGCGTTCAGCATTATAGACTATTTCACCATCTCTATTTGTAGCCCATTGCTCTACAGAATCATTTGACAGCAATGGATCACTGCCTGTTTCTACCAGTAATGCCATAGCAGCAGCTACAACAGGTGTAGCGGAGCTCAGGGTTGACTGCGGCGCAACAAGATTCGGTAATGGACGGTCTGCTGTGTAGTCACTGTCTATTGCAGGGGTTCCAGCTGCACTTTCTCCAGTAGTCAGACCTACAGACACAACATTGAATGCTGAAGATAATAAAGCGGAGGTCGCGCGGCTTGCCACTGCCTGCATGTATTCGTCTCTACCAATTACCCAGTCTATCCTGCGAAGTATCTCCGATGATGTACTCGATGCAACCCAGCTGTGATTTGCTATGCGGCCTGGGGAAGAGACATTTCCGCTATAGCAACTCGGGCTTTCCGGGTCATTGTAAAGAGGCTGAATGGGATATGGGCCATATAACCAGCCTGCCCATAAAAAACCTCTGCCCATAAAGTCCCAGGGGGGCGGAGGCCAATACACATGATCCGATCCATAGCCGGCTGTGTAGAGATCAATCTGAGTGATACCGGGGGCAATTGATGATGTATTCCCGAAAAAAAGTTGTGCTACAGAGTTAGCATGGCCGGAATAGCCCTCAGGATGCCCTGTTGACATATCATGAAAGGTTTTTCCTGTAAACTGAGTGTTAGACAGGTTTGGTATCCATTTATCGCTGGATAAAGCCTCTACCAGGGTAACATGCACCCCATTACCATTAGGTATTTCGATATCAAGCTCAGATAACAGGAGTGTATGACCAATATCATCCTTATAATCCGCATAAACAGCCAAAGGCCAGCAGAAAACCAGACAAAAACAGATACACCTGTAAAATTTCAGCAGAGATTTCATATTACCTTTTATTTTATGTCAAATAATAGAGATTCTTTTTACCCATCTATATTACAGGGTACATCATGCAAGACTTGTTAGAATTATATGAAATAATTATTTTTTAAGTCCGGGGGTAAGTGAATCTTGGTGCTTTTACGAATGAATTTATGATTTATTAATGGATAATTAATCTTTATCAAATAATCCTGAGATATTTAAAATGGATGATCCAGAAAAAATTAAGCTATCATGGTTTTTCCAGAGGGCAGGAAGTAAAAAAACAGGCAGATAAAAAGACAATGTCAGCTTTCACAATAAAATTCCTCTCTGCTATACTTTTTTCCATTATCCCACTGAGTCTCTTTCCTGAAGAGTGGTACACCCCTTTAAACAGGTTTACCGCTTTTCTTTCCGGTGAAGTCATAAGTCTTTTTTTACCTTCTTCTGTTGTACATGGCTCATTGATAAGTGTTAGGGGTTTCAGGGTAAATGTGATCTCAGAATGCTCTGCAATTCATCTGATGGCGCTCCTTGCCTCTTTCATATATGCCTTTCCATCTGTATTCTGGATAAAATTCTATGGAATAATTAGTGGCGTATTATTCCTCTTTTCTGTAAATATCATACGCATAGCAATGGTTACAATAATAGGCATGCAAATGCCGGGTATATTTGATATCTTCCATATCTACCTTGGGCAAATGATAATGATGATAATAATGATATCTTTTTCTCTCTACTGGGGTCTGTGGGTTTCAGGTTCCTCAGACATGGAGAGCCCAGGATATTATATCCTGCGTTTCCTGGTTTTCAGCGCTATCGGGCTCGTAATATGGTTGTTCCTCAATAGAGTATGTATGACGATAATCGATTACTTTGTCATGTGGTTTTTTGCAATCATTTCCTACCCTGTTGATATTCCCCGCACGCACGCCTATTATTACCAGACATTCAGTCTGATTTCCCTGACCGGGCTTTTACTTGCATTTAAAAAGGTAAAACTCTCTATTCGTATACGCTGGACAGCGTATGGGGCAATGCTCCTGTTTTTCTTCCAGATCATTCTAAGAATATGTAATGCATGGATTACTGCATATGGGGTTGAGTGGATGGCTGGCCTTTCACAGGTTATATATAACTTGTGTGTCTATGCAATCCCTGTAATATTTACCTCAAGATTATTCATGAAGACCCGTTTAGCACGGACAAAATTTGCAGGCACTTAGTAGCAGTATTAATAAAAAGGCAGGGAATAATACCCTGCATTTTTATTTTCATACAAAAAAATCTATACAAATGAATCGCTACTTTTTATTCAGTTCCTTAAGAACCTCATCTGTTATATCAACACTGGGGTCCAGATAGCCCACAGCATTGGGGTCTTTAATAATCATCGTATAATTTTTGTTTTTTGCTACCATCTTAAGGGCTCCATCTGCCTCCTTGAGGATCTTTGATACCAGTTCGCGGTCTCCTATTGCTATATCCTCCTTTGCGTCAGCTTCAATCCTTTGATAATCTTTATATTTCCTGTTCAATTCCAGATTTTTTTTCTGCAATTCATCAGCATCAATGGTGTCGCTGTTCTTATTAATATAATCCTTCAATTCTTCCATCTCTTTGAGCTTTGCCTTAAGCACCACCTCTTTTTCATCTTTTAATTTGATCAGGTCTGTCTTTGCCGCTTTTCCCATCTCTGACTCGCTTACAAGTCTTTTCAGATCAATATAACCAACCATCCCTTCCGCATAAATTGACATAGAGAAAAGTGAAATAAAAAATAGAAGACCTAAATAATAAAATTTCTTTTTCATATTAATAACTCCTTGATATTAAAATTGTTTTCAGTTTTCCTGTAAACCTGAAACGAATATTAATCGTTCTTTATTAGAATTTTATTAAGAAACAAGCGAATATTTCAGTAAAAGATTAGATACTTGAAGTCACTCCCATTTTCATATCAAAAAGATGAGATTGTAGCCTTTTTTGGAAAATATTTCAGATGACCATTTATGTGATTCTGGCAGCAAACTATATATACTGCTTGAGGGTTTAAAATATCATTACTTTTATTAAATATTTCGGGATTGTTAAAGATGATAAAAAGAACTAATAGACACCTAATATTCTTCTAACAATCAAACTCTATTCTTGGCATGAGATAAATTTACCCTCAATCGGTCGGTGATAGAATGATAGAAAAGAAACATCCGAACTTTAACCGGAAGATGAATTATGTGATTATTTCAGGTATTCTTTTATCCGGTCTGTTTTTCTCCAACATCCTGGGGTTTATTAAACCACAGATAATACCCATGACTGTCGGGATTTTACTTGGCGGTATTATTATATTTTCTACCATCATATATTGTATCTGGATAAGCAACCATGTCGCATGTCCAAAATGCTCCGGCAAATGTAAACGCTACTCGGATTCACCCAATAAAAGCAGAAAGGTAGTGTGCCCGAAATGCCGGATTATATGGGATCTCGGTGTATCCTTTAATCTGGACAGTTAATAAAATGACTCATAAGAGGATTACCTCTCCAAAAAACCTTTAACCTCACATCAAACCTAACATAATAAGAACATAACCCTAATAATCACCTAATATTTTGTTACGATAATAATTACGAACAAATAAAGAGGTTTAATTATGGGTTTACTACAGAATGACAACTATATAGACAGGGTATATCTTGATATTATTTTTAATCTTGATGAGAAAAGGATTTGCTCTTCGATTCTTCCATGGATATCACACAGCGCAAATGGATATTATTATCCGCTTATTCCATTAATTTTGTTTTTTATTGACCCTGTTAATGCCCTTTCGTTTCTTGTTTCAGCATTGTTTGCATTTGCTATTGAGCTTCCCGCTTACAAGATCATAAAAAGGTGTGTAAAGAGATTTCGTCCTTATGAAGTAAATAAAAACATCAAGAACAGAATCATGCCAAGTGACAGGTTCAGCCTCCCATCCGGCCATACAGCCGCTGCCTGGGTCATTGCCATACTTGTTGCCCTGCATTATCCGATCCTGATTATACCTGTGTTTATTTGGGCGACACTGGTTGGTGTCTCAAGGGTATATCTCGGGGTCCACTACCCAACAGATATTTTTGCCGGAATTATCCTTGGAACATTAAGTGCTGTATCTTCCATATTAATAAAGGGGCAGATTTTTTAAATGAATATATTATTCGGTGTCCAGGCAACAGGGAACGGTCATATCAGTCGCTCCAGAGAGATCATACGCTGCCTTAAAGAAAAAAGACATAATGTCTCTGTGATTCTAAGCGGCCGTGATCCCGCCTTGTTATGGGATATGGATGATTTTATGCCTTATACCACATTTAAAGGACTTACCTTTTCTACTTACAAAGGCAAAATAAGATATCTTGACACCATCTTCAATCTTGATTTCAAGAAATTTATTTCAGATATTAACTCCTTTGATGCCGCCGGATATGATCTTGTAATCACCGATTTTGAACCGGTTTCATCCAGGATAGCAAAAAGACATCATATCCCCTCAATAGGTATAGGCCATCAATATGCCTTTTACCATAACATCCCGACAGCAGGGAAAACACCTGTTTCAAGTTATATAATTAAGAACTTTGCTCCAGCGGATTATCCTGTTGGCCTTCACTGGCACCATTTTAATCAACCCATACTCCCTCCGGTTGTTCCGAAATTTAAAGAAAATAAGTCTACGACCATAGCTAATAAAATCACTGTTTATCTTCCCTTTGAAGAACAG
>JAFGFM010000122.1 GCA_016931115.1 Deltaproteobacteria bacterium
ACTTTTCGAAAAAACGCGCTGCCTTTTTGGGTGATGAAGCCACAACAAACCAGTCTTCATCATGGTCGTCAGTTGTAACCCAGAATAGTTTCATTATTAACCTGTGGAATTGATTTAAAGAATGGCAAGATTGTGGATAAAAATTATGGTGATGTCAATAGGTTTTTAAGAAGAAAATTTATCCATGCATTCAATAAACCTGGGCTGCCGGTTTTGAGTCCGGTGGATGGGAGGTGAAGAAAAGGCACAGGGTACAAGGCTGAAAGCTGAAAGCTCAAAGCTCAAAGCTCAAAGCTCAAAGCTCAAAGCTGAAAGCTCAAGGCTCAAAGCGTAAATAAAAAACAATGAACATCGAACATTTAACGTCGAATGAAAAGAAAGAAGACATGAGGTCGGAGGTCGGAGATCAGAATTCAGAAAAGGCAGTTGATGAAAAACAGGGAAGATAAACGCCTTTACCATGGCTATGGTAGGACAGGATCCCTACCCTACGAAAAACAAATGGATTTCCCGGTATACCGGGATCAATGACCCGCCTTTCATGGGAATGACGGGTTGGGGGTGGATTACCTGCGTCGGGCAGACACACAGGTCTGCCCCTACAATTTGATGATACATTTCTATTATGATTCTTTTACCGGGCAGGTGGTTACAACAATGATGGCGGTGGCGTGTAAAATGCCCCCCTACGAGAAACGGGTTGTAATGTTCTGCTGGCCCAGATAACACATCCTATTACCCTCAGGCTGTTGATGTTTTCAACTTCAATAATTATGGGCTCATACTCCCTGTTGTCGCTCCTTAACAGGATTCTACCGGGGTGCTTTTCTACACGTTTTAGCAATATTGTATCCTCTATTCCCACTGCATATATAAGACCCGCTATAATATTGTTCTGGGAAGTATCTACAAGGACACTGTCCCCGGATTTTAATTCAGGCTCCATACTGTTTCCAAATACCTCCATAAGAACCATCTTATCAGGCCTTACTGCAAGCATTTTTTTAAATTATGAAAAAAAATTTAAGTAAATAATTTTTCCTGCCGATACATGAGCAACTGTTTAAAAACAGTTATTGTTGTGATGTAGATGCAGATTAATTAGAAGCTCAAAAATTTCAGATGTGGAGCAGTTGAAATATTTGCCTCTACCTTGCACAGGAATTAAAACAGAGACATAAGGTGATAAAAGGGGAATTGATTGGGGCGTATTTAAAATATTGATTAATAATAAATAAAAATTAGTTGCTTAAATTTTTTTAAATATTTGTTTTACCGGTTTTTGATTTTACTGTTGTTCATATACTGTATTTCCTGGAAGGCTGTTACACCCTTTCTAAAGTTGTTATGCTGTTGTTTTTCTTATTGTTCTAACCCGGTTTTGCCAAATTCAGAATTGATATAAAAGTAAATGAGTTTGTCAGGCAAGTGGGATTTGTATATCCACACTAATTTTCTCGCCTGATTGAAATCAAACCATTCGTGCCTCATTCATAAAGGTCATTTGTATTCTGTGGCCTCTCATCCCTGATTGTTACCCTGGTGTGGCCTGGTCAGACCCGGGTCCTTTTTAAAAAAAAGATCAATATAGCTGAATTTATTACAGCTAAAATGGAGGATGAGAAAAATGAAAAACAGTTTTAAATTAAGATTCAGGCTCATTATCGCTTTTTTATTGGTATTTATTACTTTAAGTGAAGCCCACATATTTGCTTCAGATGCAATAGTTGTTGGGAGTAAAGACCTTTCAGTAAGCACTCTGTCAAAGGAAGCAATACAGAATATCTTTCTTGGACAGCAGACCACCTGGGAAGATGGCACCAAAATAAAATTTGCCTATTTACAGCTTGACCCGACCGACAAGATATTCCTCAGGGAATACATGTACTACACAAATGTCAGGTATATACGCCACTGGCGAAGCCAGGTTTTTTCAGGCAAGGGAGAAATGCCCCCCATGCTGCAATCTGATGAGGAGATGTTGAAATTTATTAAAGAGAACAAGGGTGCCATAGGGTTTGTTACATCCGGGGCAGATACAAGTTCGGTCAAGACTTTAAGTGTTAAATAGAGAACTGAGCTAATAAATATTAATCCTGACTAAAATAAATTGGAGGATATCATGAAAATTAAACATATTTTGTCTTTATTATTTATATCAATATTATCAAGTTTTACCTGTGCCGGCGCTGCGGAGGTTGGGGGCATAGACATTCATGGTTTTATATCACAGGGCTATATTACCACTTCAGACAACAACTTTATGGGGAATACCTCGGACGGAACCTTTGAATTTAACGAGATCGGCATAAACTTCGGCAAGGAGCTTACTGAAAGTATGCGTGTTGGCGTACAGCTTTTTTCAAGAGACCTTGGAAATTATGGCAATAACGAAATTTCAGTGGACTGGGCCTATGGTGATTATCGCTGGAAAGACTGGCTCGGTATCCGTGTCGGCAAGATCAAGACCCCTCACGGTCTTTACAATGAGACCCGCGATGTAGACATGCTGCGAAACTGGATATTCCTGCCGCAGAGCGTATACCCTGAGATCGAACGCGATGCAGCCCTTTCATTGATGGGTGTAGGTGTATACGGCAACGCCCGTCTGGGGCGGTTCGGGGGGCTCTCTTACCAGGCCCTGATCGGAACTCAGAATATAGAGGCCAATGAGTCTCTTGCCCAGTCATTGATGGGCATAAATACATTTGATCCTTATATGCGAAACCAGGATATCAATGTTGATAAAAAATATGCCGTGAGCCTTACATGGGATACACCTCTAAACGGCCTGAGGGTGGGAGGCTCCGCACAGGTTGCCAGAATGGACCTTGTATCCTATGGTGCATACCCTGCAGGGTCAGGGATTTTCAGCTATATGTTTATGGAAATGGACCCTGAGACCGGAATACCTGTGTTTGATTCTGAAACCGGCATGCCAGTTTACAGTGAGTATGCTTTTAATGCGTTTACTGATGTTAAGACAGAAAATTATGTCATTTCTGCGGAATATACCTGGAACAATCTTATGGTGGTTGCAGAGTATATGCTGTCAGACCGTGAGTTGACAATCAACACACAGGGTGTATACCCGGATATGGCCAATTCCTATGACGAGACCTTCGCCTATCTGGGGCAGACAGAGTGGGCGGGTGTGTATTCACCATCAACACCCATTTACAGGAAACCTGCTGGCTGGTATGTGGGGGCAACCTATCGATTTACCGACTGGTTCGAGCTGGGTGGTTATTACTCTGAGAACTATGGAAACAGGAACGATCGTGATGGCGCAACAGCCGCAGCAGATGTGTTTCAACCGCTTGACCCGGTATACAGGGCCTATAACAATGATATTTGTCTGACCGCCCGTTTTGATATTAACGAGTACTGGGCAGTAAAGTTAGAGGGCCACTTGATTGAGGGCGTTGCAGGCCTACCCCTGTCAGAAAATACAGGTATGGATAATGCGCATACATTTGTCAAAGACTGGGAGATGTACGCCGCCAAGATTACTTACAACTTCTAGACCAAAGGCTGTCTCAAATTTAACCCGCACCGCATGGCATGATGTCATGCCGGTGCGGGTTAAAACAATGTTACTCCTGCTCTATGCCAGCTCCTCAATCTTTATCTTTTTCTTTTTAAGCATCGGCTTATTTTCAAGCAGCCCTCTCCCTGCGACCTTATCAACTATGTATATCAGGTTCCCATTCTCTTCAGTATATCTCTGCCCGTAGGAGATGGGCACATCAGGGGTCACATCATTAAGCAGAGAGCGCGTTACTGATTCTATCTTTCTTTCTCCGTTTGCAAGTAACACAACTGTCCCGGCCTTGTAAACCAGCTCAGCCCCCATTGATATGGCATAATTGGGGCATTCTTTAACCGAGGAGAAATGACCATCTGTCACGGAATTTTTTATGGTGTTGTCATCAAGCTTAACCAGCATCACAGAGCTTCCCTTGAATGGGATACCTGATTCATGGAATGCCACGTGACCACGGCCTCCCACGCCAATAATCTGGATATCAATACCGCCTGCCTTTTTGATTTTGCCCGCATATCCATCCAGGATCTCTTTTTTTATCCAGGCAAGATATTCTGATCTGGCCTTCTGTTTTATTGAAATGGATTTTCCAGCGTCAGTGCCTTTGTACTCCCAGTCTCCCGGGTGCCTTTTAAGTTCACTGATAAGCATTTTCTGATCTATGAGGGATCCGAACGGAACGCTTGTCTGGATGAATTTCTTTTTAAGAAGGCTGAAGAATTGCTGAATCATAAAATAGCAGTAGCTCTCAGGGTGCATAACACGCTGCTGGGGGTTTTCACCTGGAAGCCCCACATATTCATCAAGATTGAAGCTTCTGATCCGGCCACAATCAAACTCACCCCTGTTTGCTGCCTCTGCAAGATGTTTATACACCCCTGTAGGTGAATTACCTGTTGCAAGGCCCAGCACGACCTCTTTTTTTGACTTTAACTTTTTGAGGAGCTCCTTTTTTATTACATCAGCCCCTATCCTGCTCATCTGTTCAAAATCATTTGTTATTATGACCTTAACGGACATATTGTCTCTCCTGTTTCTTTAAAAATGGATCTATCTGCTTCAGCCCAGGACCCTTTTGACAACATCAGCGATCTCTTTACAAAATCTGTTTGTAACATCTTCAGACGGCCCCTCGACCATAACCCTGCACATGTTCTGGGTCCCTGAGTAGCGGACAAGCACCCGGCCTTCATCCCCCAGCTCCTTTTCCACCCTCTCTATTATCTCCATAATTTCAGGCTCTGTATTTATGTCGGGTTTTCTTTTTACATCAACATTTATAAGCTTCTGAGGAAAGATATCCATCATCTTTGCCAGTTCTGAAAGGGGTTTGCCGGACCTGACCATTGCTGCGATCAGTTGCAGTGCGGTGATAATGCCGTCACCTGTTGTGTGCTGATCAAGAAAGATCATGTGCCCTGACTCTTCACCCCCTATAACCCCGCCAAGCTTTATCATGTCTTCAAGCACATAGCGGTCTCCAACCTTGGAGGCATGATGTTTGAATCCGAATTTTTTACAGGCCATTTTCAGACCCAGGTTGCTCATGATGGTGCTTACAAGAAGGTCATTTTTAAGTTTCCCCTGCTCCTTGAGGTTATTTGCGCATATAAGCAGGATCTGGTCCCCGGTTATCTCGTTACCCTTTTCATCTACAGCAATCAGCCTGTCACCGTCGCCATCAAAGGCAAGCCCTATTGCTGCCCCGTTTTCCAGAACCTTTTTTCTGAGATCAGCAGTGTGCTGAGAACCGCAATTATCGTTAATGTTAACACCATTGGGGGAATTGTGAATCACATCTACATCAGCCCCCAGTTCCCAGAAAGCTGAATGAGCCACTTTATAGGTGGCGCCGTTGGCTGTGTCCAGGACAATCTTCATCCCCTCAATGGAGAGATCCCTGGGGAATGTATTTTTGAGGAATACAATATAACGTCCATTCACATCGCCCAGGCGGAAGGCCTTGCCCATATCCTTTACAGGAGGCACAAGCTCATGCAGGGTATTGCTCAGCATCAGGTCTTCAATCGCCTCTTCCTGTTCATCAGAAAGTTTGAATCCGTTGCCTGAAAAGATCTTTATGCCGTTATCCTGGTAAGGGTTGTGAGAGGCTGAAATAACAATGCCTGCATCTGCCCTCATGCTCTGGGCTGCAAAGGCGATCCCGGGGGTTGGCAGAACCCCTAACAGGTAAGGGTCACCACCCATTGAGGTGATGCCTGACTCAAGAGAACTCTCCAGCATGTAACCTGATATGCGGGTGTCCTTACCTATTACAACCTTCGGGCGCGCTCTCTCTTTTTTAAGTATATATACAACCGCCTGGCCAATGGCAAAGGCGATCTGAGCGTTCATTGGATACCTGTTTGCTTCTCCCCTGACCCCGTCAGTGCCAAATAATTTTCCCATAAAGGATCCTCCTTAAGAGTTAATAAAAGATTTATCAAACACAATTACATAATCGCGAATGCCTTTGAATATGCCGCAGGCATATTATTTATACATGGATACTGCAGATAGAGGATTATCCGCCAAAGAGCCCAAATGATGGTAAAATATCCCCTGTCTTTTTACAGAAGGCATCAATGACCCCCTTAAGCCATATGGTGCCCTTTTCAGATACCTGAGCCGGAAGCCCCTGTATGGCTGATATATAATCTGATCTCTTTCCATTTAATGATTTTTCAAATGCAGAGAGGAAGGCCTCTCTTGAACTCTCTATCCCGCTGTTCGTAATCCCCCCGGAAAAAAGCCCTGCTATTTCTGAAAATTTTAAATGGAATTCGCTTCTCCCTTTTGTCAGGCCATTTTCTTCACCCGGCGTCTTGACCTTTCCGGCAAGCACCTCCAGCCGTTTAATGCGTTCTTTTTTTGCCATGGCCAGTTTCTCAATTGCCCCTTCAAATACAAGCCTGCCTAACTCCTGAGAATCAAAAAAAGGGCGCCTTACATGATTGTACCACTCTTGAAGGGCCATCAGGCTTCCAAGATAGATAATATTGTTTTCAATAATACGGCGTAAATTGGGATATGCCTTTGGCCTGTAGTCGATGGTCTTTCCATGGTGGGCCTTACCTATAATCAGTTTATTGTCATCAATAAAGTCATTGCGCAGCACTGAATTGGCTGCGACCACATTTCCGAACCCCATGCGAAGGGGGCCAACAATGCCCCCCTGACCACCCAGAAAAATAGCAGGCTGATTTAGCATGACCCCCCTGGGCACGTCGCCTATCAGTGATGCAGTTGTTTTATCCCCGTCAGGGGTAAAATTGAAGTGTATATATGAGCTCCCCACCTCGCTGTGATCCTTGCGGCTGGTGCCTCCGGCCATCAGACAGTCACAGAAATTGATAAGGCTGCCCAATGTTACAAATGGAAAGAGGATAGTCTGCTTAATGCCTACACAGTGAGCACCGTTTGCCTCCTCTTCAAGGATACACCCCTCACGCACCTGGGCACCGGAGCCCATGTTGGCCTTTTCGAGAAATACCGAATCTGAAAAAAAGCCCCCCTTAAGCTCAACCCCTGGCCCAAGCTGGCAGTTATTTATTGTAACCGGTGCCTCATAGCCGATCTTTGCGCCTGCGGAGATAACAGTTTTTTCACCATAGAGCCTGCATCCGGGAAAGATCTTTACCCCGTCAGAGGATATGTTTTCTGTCTTTACCTCATCGCCCAGGTCAAGGCTGAATGGATTGGGAATATCAACACCTTTGTTAATAAGCTGAATGATCTTATCATGACATCGAAGTTTAGTTTCCATAATATGCTCCTTAAATGCCTCTGTATAAATTAATTACATAATATTATCAAATATATTTTAATAAGAAGTACCCGGCGGTGATCTGATTTTCTCATTGACACCTAAAGGGATTGCCCATATATTTTTAACGAACATAAAATTGATATAAATTCCACAGCACCTGCTGAGCCCTGGCCTATTATGCGCAGGGCTCTTTTAATAAGAAGGATTCTGCTCCCTATGAAAATTACGAAAATGGGCCAATACATTGATCTTCTCCTTGAAGAGGTAATTAATCAGGCTGTCCCTTCAGGGCGCCCCCAGGATTCTCTATCCAATCTGGCAAGGGAGATAAGGTTATCTGAATGCCACAATACAAGGGTAGTGATATTCGGGGGGGGCACAGGGCTTTCTACTGTGATTGGAGGAGACTCCCGGATTGACGGCTGGCTGGAAAATCCCTTTGTGGGGCTGAAGGAGGAATTCCCTCTGCTGGATGTCGTGGTGTGTACGACAGACGACGGGGGTTCAACAGGACAGCTCCTCAGGCAGTTACCCATCATCGGGATAGGTGACATCCGGAAGGTGCTTCTTTCGCTTGTACTTCGTGGGAACATTCAAAAGAGCTATGATCTTGATGATATATCAATAATCAATTTGATCCGCATCATTCATGGGATCTTCAATCGAAGGTTTGCAGAGGGTTTTCGTGATTTCCGGCATGTTGCAAACCCGCTTCTTTCTGTGGCAAGGCCTTTGAGGAGGTATTGCCCTGAGCCCCTTAAGACCCTTTTTTCAACGCTCGGTGAATATATCTCTCCCGGTGGGAAGGGGCCTGTAATAGAACCCGGGGGCCACTGCCTGGGTAACCTGATACTTACGGCTGCCATATTAAGATCAGCGAATGAAACAGGATCTTTTCCTCCTGATCTGAATGCAATCCTTGCGGGTATTAAAGTAATTGCAGGGGCTATTGGTGTTAATCCCGGATTTCTCCATCCGGCGACCGCCACACCCGGTCAGCTTGTATTAAGATACAGTAACGGGGTGGCGGTCAGGGGACAAAACAAGGCCGCCATCACTCAGCGCCGCCTGCCTATAGATCATTTATCCGTGGAATGCCGTGATGACGCATCTGTAAGTGCGGCTGTTATCAGTGCAATAAAAAATGCGGATCTTATTCTTTTTGCCCCGGGCAGCCTCTACACCTCGATTATGCCCATACTTCAGCTCACGCCTGTCATAAAGGCAATACGCAAAAATAAAAAGGCGCTCAAGATTCTGGGGGCCAATTTCTGGGTTCAGGCCGGGGAGACTGATATATCCCGCCACAGAATGAGCAGAGGCTTTCATGTCTCAGAGCTGATTGAGGCATATGACCATAACATCGATGGAGGGTTTGACGGTCTGTTTGATGTGGTGCTGAGCGCCAACCTTGAACATATACCGGGTGACATTATCCGCAACTATGCACTGGAGGGTAAAAGCCCAATTTACCTGGACCGTGAAAGGGTTGAAGGCATGGGGATACTGCCGGTAGAGGCTACCATGTATTCACCTGAACGGTTGAGGATGGCCAATGTAATTCATCATGACCCGCAGAAGTTTTCCCTGGCTGTACGCGCGCTTTTTATCGCACACAGCCATTTAAACCTGAAGAGAGAGCGATCCTCATCCCGGCTTATTGTCAGAAGGCATAAAGGAGTGGTTTATACGAATTCACCTCTTTTTTCTTCTTATTATTCCGAGGCAAAGGCAATACTTTCCGGCATAAAATTTTCTCCAAAAGGGCTCGGAAAAACAATGCTCGATATTATCTGGGAGAATCGTGATATCCGCATTGAACATCTTAAATATTTCAGGGGCGTAAAGATTGTCCCGGCCGCAGGATGGTCAAGGAGCAGGGAGTGGGATAATGTGCTTGGATATTATGAGCCTGATGATGGTTTTATCAGGGTCCATGAACAGGCGAAAAGGGACACTGACCTTCTTCGGGCCAGCCTTCTTACTGCCCTTGGTGAATCACTCCTTGGCAGGTATATTGAATCCCGTCGATGGATTAATGGCGAAGATATCTCTTCATGGGGTATGAGGCGTTATGAGATTCATCTGCGGCCTCAAATTGACCGCGAATGTTTCCTTGATGATAAGGCCCTTCGCGGTTTTCTCAGGCTGGCCCGCATGCTTGAAAGTCCGCATGATCCTTTTACTTTTGGGGTAACCCTTAACGATAAGGAAGGGTTTCTTCCCCCTGGCCTGCTTTTCGGGCTTCTATATGCCTGGTATCTGAACAACTCCTACGGCAGGATCATGGAATATGAGATGTCACTCCTGCGCTGGTCTCCGGAAAAGCTCATACCCTATCAACTTGAAGAGTATAATCGCAAGAAGGAGCTGGTAAGATTTTTTCGGAACATGGTATTTATGCATGGGGATAAGTAATTGTCCGGTGGCATCATTAAAACTATTTCTCATAAAGGGGAAAAAAGATGAAAAATCTTAGGGTGATTCTCATCAGCGGCCTTTCCGGTTCAGGAAAGACAACGGCTATCAAGGCGCTGGAAGATGTAGGGTTCTATTGTGTCGATAACCTGCCCATTCTTCTGCTACCTCAGTTCCTGGAACTCTGTGAACAGTCTGAAGGAAAGATATCAAAGGTAGCGGTAGTAAAAGATATAAGAGAAGAGGCCTCCCGTCCCCTGTTCAGGCCCACGCCAGACAATGCCAGACTGGAAAAACCGCCCATGAAATCGGAAGAGGCGGAAAACTTCATAGATATGTCAGAGGAATCCCGAAGGATTTTAAATGATCTGAAAAAAGAGGGCTACCGCATTGAAATTCTTTTTCTGGAGGCAAAGGATACAATCCTGATAAAGAGATTCAGCGAGACGCGGCGTCAGCATCCCCTGGCTGTGGGCGGTTCTATCAGGGACGGCCTGCATCTGGAAAGAAGGCTGTTGCAGTTTTTAAGGGACATGGCGGATCAGGTCATTGATACAACAACAATCAGCGTTCATGAACTTAAACAGAAGATACAGCATTATGTCCAGGAGGAGAATCCCCTTAACCGGATGACAGTCTCTCTCATATCCTTTGGTTACAGCTTTGGTATTCCAACTGAGGCTGAGATAGTAATGGATGTCCGCTTTCTGCCCAATCCCTATTTTGTGGAAGAATTCAGGAACCTGAACGGGAATGATTCCAAGGTGTACGAGTATGTAATGAAATGGGATGAGACAAAGGAGCTTCTCAAGCACCTGGAAAACCTGATCCGCTTTCTATTGCCTCTTTACCAGAGAGAGATGAAGACCCACCTTACCATTGCTATTGGATGCACAGGGGGAAAACACCGCTCTGTCTCTGTAGTAAATTGCCTGGCTGAGATTTTCCGAAAAGAGTTTGATAATATGGGGCTGTACATGCTGGTAAGGCACAGGGATGTTGATAAGGGTTAAAGCGCAGTAGAACAGGTGATGGAAAAACATGTCTAAAGTTTTATTATTATCTCCTTTGTCCCATTGAGGTGGAATATAGAATGCCTAAAATTAAGGCAAGATTTTTTTTACTGAGTATAAATTTATCTTTTCACAGCCCTGTTTTTTTTGTTTATCAATATTTAAAGCCGGTGTAGAATGGCACCCTGTCTTGAGACATAAAGGGGTTGAAACTTGCTTATGAAATTTGCTTTTACACTGTAAACTTATAGTCGGGTCTCCAGTGAAGGAGGAATTTACCATGTCGGATGGATTGAATGTGATTATTGTTGATGACAACAGGGAGGTCTGTGAGCTTGTATCAGACGTTATAAAACGCTTTTATACCTGGGGAAATGTGATCGCCTTCAGTGATGTGGAGGAGGCTATTGTCTACTGCAAGAGCCAGAGGACATGCGTATCTATCTTTGTTGTGGATGTCTTTCTGAAGGACTATACAGGTTTCCAGTTTCTTGATTCCCTGGCCTCTAAATACCCGATGGTCTATGAAGACGCCATAATAATGTCAGGAAATGCCAGTGATGATGTTGTCAACATGTGCATTGCAGCCAATATAACCTATCTGCTTGAAAAGCCGGTCAAGGTATATGCCTTACAGCTTGCTGTCAGGGCTATTGTTAACAAGTATATCAATTTTGCCAAAAGACTGATTGATGACCCTGATCTGGCGGAGGATATATATAATTTTTAAAGGGATGGTGCCGAAGAGGAGACTTGAACTCCTACGGGGAAACCCCCACTAGACCCTGAACCTAGCGTGTCTACCAATTCCACCACTTCGGCACATTATGGTGTTGATATTTTCTCGCTTTATTTATAGTATCACGGGATTTCTGTCAACAAATAAGTCACGACAGGGCAAAATTATAAACTGTGTATTTTAATAACCAGTAATGTATCGGGTGCGACTTCAGGCAGGATAAGTTTTTCAAGATAATGAAGGAATAAAAAAATAATGACCGTTATCACTGATCTGGGGGAGCTTACAAAACCATTAATAAACCCGGTGCTTACCATAGGAAATTTTGATGGTGTCCATAAAGGACACCTGGCCCTGTTTGACAGGGTTAAAATTCTTGCCCGGGGGATTAACGGGCAGTCTGTTGTAATGACATTTGAGCCCCATCCCTTGAAGGTGGTAAGACACAGAAACGAGCCAAAGCTGATCACCCCCCTTGAAGATAAAATTAGACTGATTCTAGCTGCCGGCATTGATGTGATATTCTGCCTCCCGTTTACCCTGGAATTTGCGGCGATCAGTGCCCATGATTTTGTGCAGGAACTACTTTTAAAAAAGATAGGGATAAAGGAAATCGTTGTCGGATATGACTATAGTTTCGGATCAGGCAGAAAAGGAAATATTGAACTGTTAAAAAAGATGGGCGAAGAACTCGGTTTCAGGGTGCATGTTGTTGAGCCTGTTTACCTTAATGACACCCTTATATCAAGCACATCCATAAGAAACCTGATTCGGGAGGGGAATCTTGCCGGGGCAAAAAGACTTTTGGGGCGTGACCATCAGATTACAGGTATTGTAAAAACCGGTATGGGAAGGGGCGGAAGCCTGCTTAATTTCCCAACGGCCAATCTTGCCCCTTATAAAGAGATTATCCCAGGCGGAGGTGTCTATGCAGTAAGGGTAATATTAAAAGGCCGGGAATATAACGGTGTATGCAATATAGGGACTAATCCGACATTTAACGGGGAATCACTTTCTATCGAGACCCACATCCTTGATTTCAGCGATGATATTGTGGGCGAAAAACTTGCCATAAGGTTTGTTGACCGCCTGAGGGATGAGAAAAAATACAGCAGCAAGGATGAGCTTATTGGGCAGATAGAGAAGGATGTGATCAATGCAAGAAAAATCCTGGAATTGAATGGAAAATAACAGACCGCACAACACAGTAAACTGGAAACTTTGGACAGGGCTCTTGTTAAGTGCCCTGTTTCTTTATCTGGCATTCCGCCAGGTAGATATATGGAAAACCGGCGCAATAATAGCATCATCTGATTATACCATCCTTTTACCTGCCGCACTGATAACCATAATACAGTATTTTATACGCGCCCTTCGCTGGGAGATATTTTTATGCCATATACAGAAGACCTGCTTTAAAAACAGGCTCCTTTCCATATTTACAGGGTTTGCAGCCAACTGCGTGCTGCCGGCAAGGCTGGGCGAGATAGTAAGGGCTAACGCCCTTGGCCAGATAGAGAGAATAAGTAAAAGCGCTGTTTTCGGGACCCTCGTTATTGAACGTCTGTTCGACGGGCTTATTATGTTAATTATTATAGTTATAGGCCTTATGAATACAACCTTTCCCCCTGAATTTAACCATATCATCAAACGCATTCGTTGGAGCGCCCTTGTTTTTTTCTTTGGAATTGTACTTTTGATGATGTTTATTTCTTTAATCAGGCGCAGGCCTGATATCTTTCAAAGGGTTACAGACAAGATTCTTTTCATGTTTTCTGAAGCTGTAAGAAAGAAAATCAACCTGATCCTTGATAATTTTTTCCTGGGTCTCTCACCTGTTAAAGGGTACAGTCCGTTAGTGAATGCCTTTTTATGGTCTTCTATACTGTGGGGATTATCCCTGTGCCAGATCCAGCTTGTGGGTATTGCAACAGGCATCAGACTCCCCTTTGTAACATCATTTATTATAATGGGGTTTCTCTCTGTCGGAGTGATGGTGCCCTCAGCGCCAGGTTTTATAGGTGCATACCACCTCGCCGGGCAGTATGCCTATATGGTATTAGGAATATCCGCTGAGGCCGGGCTTTCTGCGGCAACCCTGCTTCACGCACTCTTTTTTATACCTACTGTCATAATCGGTGTATTTGCCTTTACAAGGCTGCAGACAGTATGCGGGCGGATAAAGATCAGCAATAAGGTCAATAACAACGGCTCATCTTAATAATGTTTGTCATGGATGCCCTGGGCACAACCGATTCTGCCGTGTTAGACTATTTTTTGCCTGCAGCCAGGGTCTTTACGCCGTCCTGAAAAAGCACCTCTATGCGTTCAAAGGACAAACCTGTTACGAAACCCTTTCCAAAGGTCTTGTGATCAATAAAGCTTCCATCACTGTATGATCCCTGCATGGAATAAGGAACTGGGGCCTGATCAATATGTTTTTCCATCAATGCCTCATATTCCTTTTCAGCAGATTTTTTCCTGACAGGTGATTTTCTTTTTGTGGTGGTCGCTGTCTGTTTTTTAACCGGCTTGTATTTATGTTCAAACCCGCATGTGTGGCATTTCACACGGTCAACAATACCCTTGGCATTGTGTCTTACAACGATATGGTTCAGTTCAAGATTGCATCTGGAACAGATTGTTATTATGTCTTTTGCGACCGGAGTGCGGTCAATATCAATTTCATTCATATTATATACCCAGACTAAAAAAAGGCATCCTGACACCTAGGTGTCAGGATGCCTCTGAAATATGTTTTTCCTTTTACAGCTTGGTAACGTTTTTTGCCGATGGGCCGCGTTTTCCCTGCTCGATTTCCAGGCTTACCTTATCGCCCTCATCAAGGCTCTTAAAACCATCCATATTTATGGCTGAATGATGTACGAATACATCGCCACTGCCATCTTCTAGCTCTATAAAGCCGAAGCCCTTCTTGTCACTAAACCACTTAACGGTTCCGTTTGCCATAATGACATCCTCCTTTCAAATTAACGTTACTGTTTCAAGACCTCAGGATGCCACTCTGGCTGTAAAACTTACCCTCAGTGCGAAACAAGCCCTTTTTTATTTATCAGGGGCTTAAAAAATTTTAAAAACTATAAACCTTCCAATTTTTAAATTCAAGAAATATTTTTTGTTGTTTTATTATCCGTAAATATATTTTTAATCTTAAAGCCCGGGATATCCTTTAAAAACTTTATTGACTAAACCTCCTGATAGTAGTTTTTATCATCAATATAATCCCTGAACCTTGTAAACTCCTTCTGGAATGTGAGCCTGAAGGCCCCGGTCGGGCCATTTCTCTGTTTTGCGATAATTATTTCGGCAATGTTTTTATTTTCATCTGTGGTGCCGTGATAAACCTCATCCCTGTAAATAAATACTATGATATCAGCATCCTGTTCAATAGCGCCGCTCTCCCTCAGGTCTGCTATCTGGGGCCTTTTATTGGGGCGGTCTTCAACCTTCCTGTTTAACTGGGAGAGCACAAGAACAGGGACATTAAGCTCTTTTGCAAGGGCTTTAAGCGACCTGGAAATTTCAGATATCTCAATCTGCCTTGACTCTACCCTTGATCTCCCCTGAACCAGCTGGATATAATCTACAATTATCATGCCCAGGTTGGTCTTTTTCAGGAGCCTCCGGCACTTTGCCTTCATATCAAGAACACCTATACCTGATGTATCATCGATAAATAGGGGTAATTCAGAAAGAACCCCAGCTGCATGGGTCAGGGTTGTCCAGTCTTTATCCCTCAGTGTGCCTGTACGCAGTTTTGAGGCATCTATCTGCGCCTCAAAACCTAAGAGCCTCATGCCAAGCTGCATCTTTGACATCTCAAGAGAAAAAACCGCCACACCTTTTTTTGTCTTCAGCGCAGCATTGTAGCCTATATTTAGTGCGAATGCGGTTTTACCCATACTGGGCCTTGCGGCAAGGATAACAAGATCAGAGGGCTGGAGTCCTGCTGTTAACTTATCGAACTCTATAAAACCGGTGGTGGTACCTGTGATAAAACCATCTTCCGCTGACACACTTTCCAGTTTCTTGAAACTCTCATTAATAACGCTTTCCATTGAAGAAAAGCCCTCACCGATCTTCTCTTCTGCAATATCAAAGATAGACTGCTCTGCCATATCGAGCAGTTCTTCTGTGGTGTGCCAGTTCTGCAGGCATGACTCACTTATTGTGGAACACTCAGAGAGAAGTTTTCTGCGCACATACCTGTCATGTACTATTTCAGCATGGGACTCAATCCCGGCGGAGGTCGAAACAGCCTCAACAAGGGAGGTCAGGTAATCCATGCCCCCTGCCTTTTCTAAATTCTCTTTCTGGGTAAGATGCTGAGAAAGTGTAATAAGATCAATCGGCTCGTTATTATTGTAAAGGGCGATCATCCCCTGGAAGATCAGTCCATGTGCCCCCCGGTAAAAGCATTCAGGGGTGAGGATGTCCATGATCTGGTTCATGGCCTCATTATTGATCAGGACCCCTCCCAGTATAGACTGTTCCGCCTCAATATTATGGGGCGGAACCTTGACTGATGAAGGGGTTGCCTTCTCTTTTGCCTGATTCATATAGATGTGATCCCCGGTAAAACCCCTGGAGGAGATTTATCCCTCGGCTGCTACCATTACCTTGAGTTTTGCTGCTACATTCGGATGAAGCTTTATAGTAACCTCATATTCCCCAAGGGTTTTTATTGGCCTTTCAAGAACTATCTTTCTCCTGTCAATGGAGATGCCTTCCTTTTCAAGCGATTCGGCTATATCCATGGTGGTGACAGAACCGTAAAGCTTGTCCTCGTCGCCAGCCTTCTGTGTAATTGTTATAACCTTTTCACTGATAAGCTCTTTGACCTTTTCAGCGCCTTCCTGGGCTTTGAGCCTGCGTTCATCTATCTTTTTTTTCTGCATCTCAATCAGTTTTATATTCTGATTGGTTGCTTCAAGGGCAAATCCTTTGGGGATAAGGTAATTGCGGGCATAGCCTTTTGCCACATTTACTGTGTCTCCCTCAAGACCCAATGAATCTATTTCTGTTGTCAATATAACTTTCATTGATATTTCTCCAAATTTTAACTGTCAGCCTTAAAAAGAATAATACCACCATGTGCAGTGTTATTCCGCTCTTATCTTACTGTCGCTGTCGTGTAGGGCAGCAGCGCAATATAACGGGCACGGTTTATTTCTATGGTGATCTTCCTCTGGTGTTTGGCGCAGTTACCTGAGATCCTTCTTGGGACTATCTTACCGCGTTCTGTTGTAAAGAGCCTTAACATCTTGTGGTCTTTATAATCAATCGGTAGAGTGCTGTCTGCACAGAATCTACAGATCTTTCTTCTGTGAAATGACATCCCGCCTTTTTTGCCATCTCTATCTCTATCTCTGCTATCCCTGTTATCCCTGTTATCCCTGTTATAGTTATTATTCCTCTCCATCTTCTACCTCGCTTTCTTCCTGATCATAATAATCCTGCCCATCTGCGTCATCATTTACCTTTAAGGACGGCTCCTTTGGGTTAGCATCGGCCTGAGCCTTTTGAATAAGCTCCTCAGGGTCTGCCTTGTCAGCGAGTTTTACTGTCTGGAATTTCAGGATGTTATCGTCTAGCTTAAGGTTTCTTTCAAGCTCTACAATTGAGTTGGCCATGGCACAGAATTCGACATATACATAAACGCCGTTATAAAATTTCCTGATTCTGTAAGCCAGCCTCTGTTTGCCCCACTCTTCAGTCTTAATAACAACTCCCTTGTTATTAACGATGATTTCGCTGTATTTTTTTAACAGTTCGCGATATTCATCGCCGTTCAGATTGGGGTTTACAATATAAATTATTTCATAATGCCTCATAGATACTCTCCTTTCGGGCTTTAATGTTGGTCCCGCAAAACCGGTTCTTAAAACATGCCCTTTACTTAAAAAACAGAGCTATACATGGCTTAAGATGCCATATCCCGCGGAACAAGGAGTTAATAAAAAGGCATTTGAATATCATTGGTATGGATTATTGTCAAGGAGTTTTTCTTGAGCATTAAACCTGAAAAAAAGCTGTTAAAGAAAAATATCTTCAACAGCTTTTATTTATTCTCAGAAGGTAAGATAAAAATAAGGTTATGTCAATGTTTACAGCTATCTGCCAACCATTACCTCTCCTTACTGCTGTTTTTCACTCTTCAAGGTAAAAGCGACTATAACCGCAATAATCAAAAGGATACCTGCTGTAATAAATGAAGAGTTATAGCTGCCTGAACTTGCCTGCAGCATCTGTGAAAGCCTGCCCATTACAAATCCTCCTACTCCCCATGCGGTAAAAAGCATGCCATAATTAATGCCGAAATTCTTAAGCCCCCAGGCGTCCTTTGTGAGTGAAGGGAAAAGGGAAAGATTGGTTCCATAATTAAAACCGATTAATGTGGCCATTATTACAATCAAAATGGCGTTTGAGTTGCCTGAGCTGATAACAGGTATTGCGACAAACATGAGGATTGCCTGGAACAGGAGCATGATGATCAGGGTGGCTTTCCTTCCAATTTTATCAGAAAGGATGCCAGCAATAATCCTTCCTCCCGCATTTCCTATGGCCATTATGGCTACTGCCACAAATGCCATTTCGCCCATGCTCTTTTTTGCCATACCGGCCACGCTTCCTATTACCATAAGGCCCGCGCCTGAACCAATAAAGTAAAGGAGCCAGACCTTGTAAAAGACACCTGTTTTCAGCATCTCCGAGGGCAGGAAATTTGTCTGAGCTGCCTTTGCCGACCCTGAGCCCGAAGAAGGGGAGCTGCCTTCAGGAATATACCCGGTCGGCGGATTAATCAGCATCATTGAAAGAATACAAACGATAATCAGAAACACAATCCCGTAAAAAAACATTGATCTCTGAATGCCATATGTGCCTAAGAGATACTGTGACAGAGGGGCAATATAAACTGAAGCCAGCCCGAATCCTGATACAACCAGCCCTGCGATAAGACCTGTCTTTTTAGGCGGGAACCATTTAAGGGCAGGGGGTGTTGCAGCAGAGTAACCAAACCCTATCCCTATCCCGGCCAGGACTCCGAATCCCAGGATCCATATGATATAGCTGGTAGTGGTTGATATCATTATCAGGCCGATCCCGACCAGAATTCCACCAAGAAAGGAGGTTATTCGCGGCCCGAATTTATCCTGACATTTTCCTGCCAGTATCATTGAAAATGCAAAAACAAGACAGCAGATAGCGTAGGGGTCATTCAGGGAGGCGATGTCCCAGTTAAAGGCCCCCGGGGCTGCCGATTCAATGGATACCTTGATCGCATCCTTAAAGATGCTCCATGCATACAATATTCCAAGGGCAAGGTTTATACCGGTACCACTGAATGTAACCATCCAACCCCTGTTTTTAATTTGCTGTGACATAATTATTCCTTAAATTGTATTATCTGTAAAGAAACTAAAGCCCCATCCTGGCAGCTGATCTTAATCCTTGTTAAAGGTCAATATTTGCGTTTACAAAAAGGGCTTTGGCACAATTATAATTGTGCTCAAAGCCCTGTTAGGTTAAATTACTGCCTGCCTGATACCAGTTTATCTACTACCTCCGGTTCAGCCAGTGTTGATGTATCGCCAAGGGCGCCTACCTCACCTTCAGCGATCTTTCTCAGTATTCTTCTCATGATCTTGCCGCTTCTTGTCTTGGGAAGCCCGTCAGCAAAATGCAGTTTGTCAGGAGATGCTATTGGGCCGATCTCCTTTCTTATGTGGTCAACAAGCTTCTTTTTGAGTTCATCAGAGGCTGTAAAACCCTGCTTCAGTGTTACATAGGCATAAATGCCCTGTCCCTTGATATCGTGCGGGAATCCTACAACCGCTGCTTCAGCAACAGACTCATGGGCTACAAGGGCGCTTTCTATTTCAGCAGTTCCAAGCCTGTGACCAGAGACGTTGATAACATCATCAACCCTGCCCATCAGCCAGTAGAAGCCATCTTCATCCTTCCTTGCGCCGTCACCGGTAAAATAGAGGCCGGGACTCTGGACAAAATACTGGCTCTTGAACCTTTCAGGATCGCCATATACTGACCTCATCATTCCAGGCCATGATTTTTTAATATAGAGGTGCCCCCCTTCCTTGCTGTCAGCTTCACTGCCGTCTGCGCTCAATATAACAGGAACAACCCCGAAAAATGGCTTGCTGGCTGAACCCGGCTTCATGGCCATTGCGCCAGGGATACCTGCGATAAGGTGACCGCCTGTCTCTGTCTGCCACCATGTGTCTGTTACCGGGCATTTTTCCTTGCCGATAACAGTGTAATACCACATCCATGCCTCCGGGTTGATTGGCTCTCCAACGCTTCCAAGGAGTCTGAGGCTGCTCAGGTCTCTTCCGTTTGGCCAGTCATCGCCGTTCTTCATGATAGCCCTGATTGCAGTGGGGGCGGTGTAGAATATGTTTACGCCAAACTTTTCAACAACTTCCCAGAAGCGGTCAGGTTTTGGATAGTTGGGAACGCTTTCAAACACAATTGAGGTGGCGCCTACTGAGAGGGGGCCATATACAATGTAGCTGTGGCCTGTTACCCATCCTATATCGGCTGTACACCAGTAAACATCTTCATCCTTGATATCAAATACATACTTCATGGTCATTGTAGTATAGAGCAGGTAACCTGCGGTAGAATGAAGAACACCCTTTGGCTTTCCTGTGCTGCCGCTTGTGTAAAGAATAAACAGAGGATCTTCTGCGTCCATGGGCTCCGGTTCGCATACTGGTGAGGCATCTGCCATCAGTTCATGCCACCATACATCACGACCTTCCTTCATCTCTGTTTCCTTGTTAATCCTGTTTACAACGATACACTTTTTTATGGTTGGGCACTTTTCCATGGCTGCATCAGCATTGCCCTTGCTTGAGAGCACCTTTCCTGACCTGTAACCATAATTGCAGGTAACCAGGACTTCAGCCTTGCAATCCTGGATGCGGTCTTTAAGCGCATCTGCACTGAATCCACCGAACACTATGCTATGGATGGCGCCGATCCTGGCGCAGGCCAGCATGGCAACAGGCAGTTCCATGATCATCGGCAGGAATATTGCTACCCTGTCACCTTTTTTAACGCCCAGGCCCTTCAGGACATTGGCGAATTTACATACTTCACGATGCAGTTGCTTGTAGGTATATGTAACTGTCTCCTCAAGGGGTTCTCCCTGAAAGATCAGAGCGGCCTTGTTTTTTCTCCAGGTCTTGAGATGACGGTCAAGGCAGTTGTATGTGATATTGAGTTTGCCGCCCTTGAAGTATTCTACATTGATATTATCCTTGAAATCATATTTCTCAACCGGCCCATCCCATTTTTTGAACCAGTCTATATGTTTTTCAGCCATTTCTCCCCAGAATCCCTCTGGGTCGTCAATTGAACGCTTGTACATCTTTTCATATTCTGCTTCGTTTTTTAACAGGGCATTGTCAACAAACTCCTTTGACGGGTTGAACACCCTCTTTTCCATGTAAACGGACTCAACCTTTTTTTCATTGGACATCATAATCCTCCTTTGGGTTAAAAATAGATGGTAAACTGGTAAAACTAAAAAAACACTACATTTAAAAAAATATATCTAGCCACTAATGTGGCAGGAACTCTCTCGGAAAATGCGGGTTTAATATCAACTTTACAATGATTATGCAATAGGATTCGTAAAAAAAGGAAGATTTTTAAAACACCTGTTTAACTTTTTGTAACATGCTGGATTCTATGGCGTTTATTTTGATTTTATTTTACGATTTATACGGTTTAGGATTAAATGGAGAGAATCATCCATATATTGTTTGACTAAATTAGCTAAAAAACCTATTATGGCTGTAAAAAATGGAGGGCGCAATGAAGATAACTGCCACAGAACTTAAAAACAGGCTTGGTCAATATCTGGATGCAGCGGAAACATCTCCTGTATTAATTGAAAAATCAGGGAGAATTAAGTCCGTATTAATTTCAAATAGCATGTATGAAAAGTTGCTTGCTTATGAAGATGACTACTGGGCTTCAAAGGCAAAAAAGGCTGAAGAAAAGGGCTATTTAGGTAAAAAGAGCTCTGAAGCGTACTTTACCCATGGTTGATTATAAGTATAAAATAGATATTACCCGGGCAGCGGGTCAAATTATTAAAACCTTACCGCCAAAACAATACAGGCAGGTAGAAAGCACTATATTTGCCCTTAGAGAAAACCCTTTACCCGGCGATTCCAAAAAGCTATCAGGCAAGACCGGATTTCATAGTGTTGACATTGGCGAGCACCGTATTATCTACCGTTTTGATTCAGATAAGGTTTGTATTGCAGTAATTGGCAACACAAATGATGATGAGGTATACAAACGATTTGCCAGGCGAAAATAATGAGTTGGATTAAACGTTGGTTTGTCTTAGCTGATTTTCAGGTTTGCACCAGTGCAAGGTTTGATTCACATCAGATATCTATGGCGATATTAATTTTACAGTTGGAAAATATGTTTGATATCTTGAAACATCTCTGGTTAATAAGTCCAGATTATAAACCGCTGCTTGTGCGCCAATAAAAAAATCAGGTAAAGGAGTTAATTTTATCCCGCCTTTTTTCCTATACTTTATGAAAGCTTTCCCTGCTAAAAAGAGAGCTTCTTTCGGGATCTCCAGGAATAGAAAACCAGTTTTGCTGACCGCAGACTCTAAATCCTCGATAAATTTGAAGCCAATAGAAATTTCCGAATAAATAATTGAATTTATATATAAGGTTGTATTATCGCCATATTCCTCCAGTCTGGCTTGAGACCAATCACCCCATTTCAAGTCATCCAGAAAAATATCAAGAATGATATTTGAATCAACCAGAATCCCTTTCATTTATCTCCTCGTGTGAGAGCCATTATTTCATCTGTTGTCATTTTAACATTGGCTACTCCCCGCAGTTTGCTAAACTTGAAAGATTTTTTTATCTGCCCTTCCCTTTTCACAAGATAGATCCGATTTTTTTCTTCTATAAAATCGATTTCTACTGAAGGTGTTATTCCTAGTTTTTCACGAATTTCCTGTGGAATTGTGACTTGTCCTTTAGTTGTAACTCTCATAATTTACCCTCCGATAATAGGTAATACCGGTAATAGTAATACCGTAATTATTCATAGTCAATCATTAACTGGTTATCGAACTAACAGATAACCAGCAGGGCTTATACTTTCTGCAGCGGAAATCGATTACCCACCATTCAGTATTTTCGATGATCAAGGAGAGGCAGGAGGATTCTCGGTCGAACTAATACGTGCGGCCCTGGATGCAATGGGTAGAGATGTGGAATTTCGAACAGGCACATAGACTGAAGCTTTTTCGGCTTTAGGCTATTAGTATTTTCCGATTTCCCTTCAGATTACAGTCTAAATGCCTTCAGTCTATCTTTTATTTCCCCACTGTAATTCATGGCATTTAGAAAGGTCATCTTTTCCATCAAGTCTAAGAGCCCAGACCAGAGGTTCAGGACAGCAGTGCTTTTCAGCGGTTTGAGAGACTGTGAACCCTTGCCTGAGATCGGTATTCAGGAGAAAAGGCAAGGTTGATGGTTTCGTAAAAAAGCTGAATCTCACACAAAGACACAAAGTTGCAAAGGTAAATACTTAAAATAAAACTGTTTTTCTTGGTGTTCTTTGCGGCATTGCGTGATAACTTGCCTTATTACGATGTTGTCAAGGTTGCCTTTTCTCCTGAATGGTTACTGATTGTCTTTTGATCCATCCCAAATCTTTGTGCAATTCTTTCCTGAGGAATATCAAGTCTGTTCATTCGCAATATTTTAAGATTAAAATCAAACTGTGTTGCAGCACGAAGATCGGATAAATAAGAATCGACTGCCCTTCTTGACCTGCCTATGGAAGCTCCGATTATTTTGGATGTAAGTTTAGGATTATTCTGAAAAGCTCTTCTTGCAGTATCTTTCGCCTCTTCATCATTAAGTTGCCTTGATCCAATCGCCTTTTGGGCTGCATAGAGCAAAGGGTCGGTTCCATTGAGTTTTTGATATAGACTATAGCATTTTAGCCTGAAGGCTGTTAGGTTCTTCCGCCTTTTCTTTAGCCTACAAGCCTAAACCGCTATAGCCTACATTTGTTTACAAACATCATGCCAGACCCATAAAA